>CAINDO010000526.1 GCA_903847385.1 uncultured Myxococcales bacterium | reverse complement strand
TCCCGCCGCGTGGGTCACCCTCGTCGCCGCGGCAGGGCTCGCCCGCCGCCGCCGCCGACGTGCCCCTTGTTGACGCGCCGCGTCGGGAGTAGACAGGTCCCATGGACCGTGAGAAGGCGCCCGTCGCCGCCCCCGCCGTCGAGTTCGCCGACTGCCTGCCCCTGATGCTCGCCTCGGGCCCGGCGGGCCTCCGCGCGCGCATGTTGGGCCGGATCGTCTCCGCCGCCACCTCCGTGCACGCCGGCGTCACCACCCACACGGCCATCCGGTGTCGCCGCCGGCCCCTGCGCAAGGCCTGCATCGGCCACCTGGTGGTCCGCCGCCAGGACCTGCCCGCCGTGGTGCAGTGGGGCTGCCCCGAGTGCCGCGACCGCGGCCTCATCCGCGGTTTTCGCAACACGCCCCAGGATCTGTCGCGGCACGCGTGCCTCTTCGAGCCCGAGTGCGAGGTCCTGCTCGAGGAGTCGGAGTACCGCACGCTCGAGGGCATCCTCACGCTGCAGGCCCCCGCCGAGCGCGTGGTGATGGCCGCGACCTACACGCCCTTCGGCATCCGCCTCGCGGGCCGCCGGACGGAGCTCGACACCCTGCTCGACGATCTCTTCGCCGCGGGCAAGGACCCCGAGTCGGACATCCCGCGGGAGACCCTCGACCGCGTGGTGCTCACGATCGACCGGGGCCGCCGACACGCGCGATGAGCGCAAGGGCGAGCCGCGTGTAGTCCGCCGGGGTGTTGTAGAGCTGCGCCGAGATGCGCACCCACCGCTTCGGCGGCGCCGGCCACGGGACGATCGGCACCTCGATGTGGTCCTCGTCGAAGAGCGCGTCCTGCAGCGCGTCCAGGTAGAGCGGCGAGCGCGGGGGCGCGCCGTCGCCGTCCGGCAGGGGCAGCGTGGCCAAGCTGCCGAGCATCGCGTCCGGCGCCGGGGCCGAGACGCCGAGCGCCGCGCAGAGCGTGTCGCGACCGGCGAGCACCTTGGCGTGGTTGGCCGCCATCACCGCCGGCCAGCCCCCGGGCAGGCGCGCCGCCATGAAGGCCAGCGCGTGGGGCACGGCCAGGAACGGCGTGGGGTCCGCCGTGCCCGTCCAGTCGAACTCGACCCGGAACCGCGAGCGGCCCCGCAGGTTCGCGTTGGCGCCGTGGCTGATCGACAGCGGGCGCACCCGCTCCAGGCGCTCGGCGGCCACGTGCAGGAACGCGGCGCCCTTCGGCGCGCACACCCACTTGTGCAGATTGCCCGTGTAGTAGGTCACGCCGGCGGCCTCGAGCGTGCGCAGATCCAGGGGCAGCATGCCCGGGGCGTGGGCGCCGTCCACCAGCACCTCGGCCCCCGCGGCGGCCGCCCGCGCGGCGATCTCGGCCACGGGGAACACCAGGCCCGTCGGGCTCGTCACGTGGTCGATCAGCACCAGCCGCGTGCGCGGCGTCAGGGCGGCGGCCACGGCCTCGACGACCTGCTCGGGTCCGGCGATGGGGAACGGCACGGCGACGACCACGACCCGCGCCCCCGTGAGCCCGGCCACGTAGTCCAGGGCGTTGCGGCAGGCGTTGTACTCGTGATCCGTCGTGATCAGCTCGTCGCCCGGCGACCAGTGGGGCGCCAGCGAGCGGAGCACCGTGTTGACCCCGGCGGTCGCATTCGGTACGTACGCCAGCCGCTCCGGATCGGCGCCCAGGAATCCGGCGAGCTCGGCGCGCGCGGCGGCCATCAGGTCGTCGGCGATGCGCACGAAGAACGCCACGGGTTCCCGCTCCAGCCGGTCGCGCAGGGTCGCCTGCGCGGCCAGCACGTCCCGGGGGCAGGCACCGAAAGATCCGTGATTGAGAAACGTGATGCTATCATCCAGCGCCCATTTGGCGCGGAGGTCCCGAGAAGCGTTGTCCATGCCGGCAGCATATCGCCGCGGCGCCGTGTACGCGTTCTACTTTCTGGCCGGCATCTGCGGCCTGACGTACGAGGTCGTGTGGTCGCGCATCCTGGGCGCGCACCTGGGCAATGTGGACGTCGCCAACGCCGTGGTGCTGGCGACCTTCATGGGCGGTCTCGCGCTCGGGGCGCGCATCTTCGGGCCCTGGGCCGACCGTATGCACCACCCGCTGCGGGCCTACGGCCTGATCGAAGCGGCCATCGGCCTGTACGCGCTTGGTTCGCCGTTCCTGCTCTCGCTCCCCGGTGAGGGCGCGCTGGACGCCGGCCGCGTCGGCCTCTCCGCCCTGGCGCTCCTGCCGCCCACGATGCTCATGGGCGGGGCGTTCCCCCTGCTCACCCGCTACCTGACCTCACGCACGCTGGAGCTGCGCCGCAACGTGGGCCACCTTTACGCCGTGAACACGGCGGGCTCGGTGCTCGGCGGCCTGCTCGCCGGCTTCTGGCTGCTGGATGCCCTGACGCCGACTTCGGCCCTGGCCACGATGGGCGCGCTGAACCTGGCGCTCGGCGCCTTCGTCGTGGCCGCCGCGGGTCGGGCGCCCGCCCGCCTGACGCCCACGGAGCCCGAGGCGCTCGCCGGCCTGGACGACGCCGTGAGCTTCGGTCCGAGCGCACGTCGCCTCGCCCTGCTGCTGGCCGGCTTCTCCGGCGTGGCCACCATGGCCCTCGAGGTCGCCTGGACCCGCGAGCTCGCCGAGGCCCTGGGGGACTCGACGCACGGCCTCACGCTGATGCTGGCGGCGTTCCTGAGCGGCAGCGCCCTGGGCGCGGTGGCCCTGGCCTCGCGGCGCGCCGGCCGTTTCGCGCTGCCGGACCTCGTCGGCGCCGCCCTGCTCGCCACGAGCGTGCTCCTCTTCGTCACGCACCACCTGTACGCCGCCCTGGTCGAGGCCCTGGCCTCCGCCGGCGGCCCGCCCCTGGCCGTGTACCTGATCTGCTTCGCCGCGCTGCTGCTGCCCACGACGGCCGCCGGCCTGGTCTTCCCCGCCGCGGTGCGCCTCGGCGCGGACGAGCAGCACGTGGGCGGCCGCGTCGGCCACATCTACGCGGTGAACACGCTGGGCACCCTGGCCGGGGCGGTGTTCGCCGGCCTCGTCGTGCTGCCGCTCTGGGGGACCGAGGTCGTCTTCACGGGGGCCGTCGTGGCTTACGCGTTGGCCGGTCTGGCCCTCACGCGCCGCCGCGTCCGGGCGCCGAAACCGCCCCTGCCGCGGGTCCGCCCGAGCGTCTTCTCCCTCGCCGTGCGCGAGGCGGACGCCCGCGAGGACGAGGTCGTCTGACGCCGGCCGCTCAGGCCCGCGCGCCCATCCCGACCCGGTGGTACACGGGCTCCGGCGTGTCCTGACCGAAGAGGCTGTCCGCGTCGATCTGCACGTCGTCGTCGCCGTCCTCCGGCGCCTCGCGGCGTGCGCGGGTCCCCGGCCGCCCGTCGTCGTCGTCCCCGGCGCCCTGCGTCGCGCCGGCGACCATCGGCCGCAGCGCCGCGACCGCCCGCACCAGGCGCTCGGCGTGACCGGCGAGCTCACTGGCGTGCTCCGCCGTCTCCTCGGCGCGGCCGGCGTTGGCGTGGGTGCCGCCGTTCAGGTGGGCCACCGCCTCGGTGACCTGCTGCAGGCCCAGGGACTCCTCGTGGGCGTCCTGCGCGATGGCGCCGAGCAGCCGGTCGGCCTCGCGGGCGTTGTCCAGAATCCGCTCCAGGCCCTGCGCCACCTGGGCGGCGGCGCGCATCGCCTCCTCGCTCGTGCCCACGGAGAGCCGGATCTTCTCCGAAGTCTCTTGCGCGGCGGCGGCGCTGCGGCGCGCCAGATTGCGCACCTCGTCGGCGACCACCGCGAAGCCCAGGCCCGCGTCGCCGGCCCGCGCCGCCTCGACGGCCGCGTTCAGCGCCAGGATGTTCGTCTGGAAGGCGATCTCGTCGATGGTGTCCAGGATCAGCGCGATGCCGTCGCCGGCGGCCTTGATGGCGGCCATGGCGCGCTGCATGCCCTCCGCGTCGGCCGCGCCCTGCTCGGCGGCCATCCGGGTCGCGTTGACGGTCTCGGCGGCACGGCGGGTGTTCTCGGCGCTGCTGGCCGTCGTGGCCGTGATCTCCTCGAGCGCCGCGCTGGCCTGCTCCAGCGAGGCCGAGGCCTCGTGGGCGTCGTGGGCCAGCGAGGCGCTGCCGTGGCTGAGCAGCTCCGAGGCGCGGCTCACGTCGTCCGCGCTCTCGGACAGGGCCGCGACGATCACGTCCAGGGGCCGGGTGATGCTGCGCGAGATGCGCCAGACCAGGGTCAGGGCGGCGGCCAGCGCCAGCAACGTCCAGCCGATCTCCGCCGTCTGCTGCCCGTGGAGCGCGGCGACGCGGGTCTCCAGCAGGCCGTCCAGCTCGGTCACCGCCGCCCGGAACAACGCCCCGCCGGCCTGGACGCAGGCCATCGCCGCGTCCGTGATCGCCGCGTCGACGCCCGGGCTCTCACCGGCGGCCAGCGCGTTCAACTTCGTCTCCCACGCGGCGTTCGCCTCGGTGAAGGCCGCGACGGCGGGTTTCAGCGCCGTCGCGAGCGAGGGCCGCGCGCCGTAGAAGTTCGCGTCCTCCTGCATGGCCGTCGTGGCGCTCGCCTCGATGCGCTGGCGGTCGACCTCCTGAAACATCGCCGCGTGCACCTGCAGCGCGGCCCGCTCGGCGGCGTCGATGGTACCGTCCGCCGCCGCGGCCCGCGCCGTCGCCAGGCTCTTCGCCACGCGGTCCAGGGTCTGGGGCACGGCGAGCAGCGTCACGTCCATCAGGTAGTAGCTGTCCAGGTCCGGGTCGAGGACCAGGTTGGACAGGTCGCCCACGTGCTGCACCAGCGTCCGCACGTCGGCGATCAGGTGGGCGTGGGTCACCGGCGCGTCGGCGCTCCCGGCGGCGCCGCGCAGGGTCCGCCACTCGGAGGCCAGCGTCTGCGGCAGGGCATGCTCACGACCACGCTTGGCCAGCCCCTCGCGGTCCAGCGCCAGCCCCGCGCCGTGCGTCTCCACCGCCGCGGTGAACGCCGCCAGGCTCGCGTCGACCCGGGCCGCCGCGGCCTCCGTCGCCGTCGCGTCTCCGGCCTGCGCCGCCAGCTCGTGCCGGATCAGCGCGTCCAGGGTGTCGACCAGCGGCCGCTCCACCGCGTTCCCGGCCAGCTCGGCGCGCGAGAACTCGATGTCCGCCCGGATCCCGGCGACCAGCAGCACCAGCAGGGTGGCCAGCGGCAGCGCGAAGGAGACGACGATCAGGGCGAGCCGCGAAGAGACACGCGCGCGACGAAGGTTCGGCCAGGTCATGATGCACTCCTCGGGCGTCGTCCGCCGAGGTGCTGGAAGTGCACCGGCGCTCGCCCCAAGGAGTCGGTTCGGCGGCGGGGGTCGCCGGATATACGTCCGGGTATGAACGTACCCGGTTCAGGCGGACCCGGGGGTCTCCACGAACTTCTCCTCGACGGTCTGGAACTGACGCCCCCGCTCCACGGAGCGCGTGTACAGCGCCAGCCGACTGAAGCGCAGCGGCAGGTCCAGCGGCGCCGTGCCGGACGCCCAGTCGAGGATCTCGCGGATCTCCTCGAGGCTCCCGCGTTTCGGCGGCCGGATGACCGTCACGTGGGGACGCGGCGCGCGGAGCTCCGGCTCGACGCCTGCCTTGAAGGTCGCCAGGTCCCGGGTCTGGTCGATGAATCTGCCGACAGATGAGTCCACTGTCGCCGAACAGATGGCGATCGCGCTCGGGCGCCAGCGATTCCCCATGGGCTCCACCGCGCCGAGCGTCATCTCGAGCGGCTGGGTGAAGAAGGGGGCGACCGCCTCCCACGCGACGCGGGCCTTGGCCTCGCCGCAGGTGCGCAGAAACGCCACCGTGATGTGGAGGTCCCCACCGTTGAAGGCCCGGATGTGCCGCGGGATCGTGCGCAACAGCGGCGTGTACCACTCGCCGGGCTCGACCGTCAGAGCGATGAACCAGTTGGGGTCACCCGGGCGCATGGAAACGGTCCCGGCTGGGTAATGACAGTCGACGGACGAACACCACCCCCAACGAGTGTCTGGAGTGTCGGGAGGTTTGTGAGCAAGCTGTCCCTTGATTTCTCTTCCGGAGTCTCTGCATGGTGCGTTCCCTCTCTATTTTCGATGGTCCATGAGATGAATGAGATGAATGGTCGAATCGCTCTCGTCACGGGTGCCACGAGCGGAATTGGCCGCGCGACCTGCCGCCGCCTCCACGCCGACGGCTGGCAGATCGCCGGCGTCGGACGCGAGGTGGATCGACTGACGACACTGCAGCACGAGTTGCCCGGATTCCTCCCGATCGTGATGGACGTGACGCGCCCCGACGCCGCCCAGCGGATCGTCGGTGCCACCGTTGAACGATTCGGCGCTTTGCACGGACTTGTCAATGCCGCCGGCATCCTCGAGGCCGGCAGCCATGAGACGACGACGGCGGAAGACTGGGATCGCACGATGAATCTCAATCTGCGATCCGTATTTCTACTGACACAGGCCGCGCTGCCCTACCTGAAGCAGGCCAACCCCGTCGGCGCCGTCGTGAATGTGTCGAGCGTGTCCGGCATGCGTCCGTTCCCCGGCGTGCTCGCCTACTGTGTCTCCAAGGCGGCCGTCGACCAGCTCACACGCTGCCTGGCCATCGAGCTCGCCGGCGCCGGCGTGCGGGTCAACGCCGTGAACCCGGGCGTCGTCGTCACCGAACTGCACCGCCGCGGCGGCATGACCCCCGAGGCTTACGAGGCGTTCCTCGAGCGCGGCCGCACCACGCACCCCCTCGGGCGCGTCGGGCAGCCCGAGGACATCTCGAGCGCCATCGCCTGGCTCCTGTCCGACGAAGCCAGCTGGATCACCGGTGAGACCATGCCGATCGACGGCGGTCGCCACCTGACGGCGGCGCGCTGAGCGGACGGGAGCCGGAGCATGTCCGAACCGGAGAAGACCCGCATCGTCACGCCCGTCCCGGACCCCAGGTTCTTCCGGGACGCGGACGGCACCATCGTCAAGCCGCCCGTGGGCTGGGCGCTCCTGCCGCCGGGGGACGCCACCCTGACCCGCCGCGTCAAGGAGGCCGGGCCCACCTGGACCATCCAGGAGAAGCGCGGCCGCAAGCTGTTCTCCCGCGGGGTGCTCGCCCCGCCCGAGAACATCGCCGCCGTCAAGGCCGCCCTGGAGACGGAGCGCGCCACGCCGCAGTACGCCCGCGAACGGGAGCGGGCCGTCGTCCGGCGCGACAAGAAGCAGGCCGAGTACGTCGAGGACTTCGAGGGCGAGGTGCGGAAGTTCCTGGCCTTCTCGGCGCCCTTCGAGGTGCAGGGCGAGCGCTTCGCCCGCGCGGTCACGGAGCACGCCACGCCCGTCGGCAGCGGCACGGTGGCCCGCACGCAACGCATCCCGGTCGAGGAGCGCGCCGAGGCCGCGGTCATCGCCTGGCTGCGCCACCAGACCACGGCCTACGACTCGATGCAGATCGACCGCGTCAAGGGCGCCCGGCGCGAGGTCCGGCGCGAGCTGGCCACGCGGTCGCGCGCGCTGCTCGCCCGGCACCGCGGCCCCACGCTGCACCCCGCCGAGGGCTGCCCCCTGTGTACCGCCCTCGCGAAGCTGCCGCCGAACGTGTAGGTTGCGGGCATGCGCCCCGACGCCCGCCGCCGTCCTCTCCCGAGCCCGCGCCTGTCCGGGCTGCTGCTCGCCCTGCTCGCCACCGGCTGCGGCACGAACGCCGCCACGCTGCCCTTCACCGAGGCGCGCGCGCTCTGCGAGTCGCTGCTGCCCCAGGTGACGGGCGAGTTCACCTGCCGGATGGACGAGCTCCAGGCCCCGACGCGCACGGGCGCCGAGCCCAGCTACGACGCCGCGGCCAAGGTGGTGTTCCGCACCAAAGGCACGGTCGACCACTTCTCCGACCTGCGCGCCTCCGGGCCGGCGGCGGACCCCAACGTGCCGGCGGCGGACTGCGTGGCCGCCACGCTGCGGCGCCTGCGCGTGCCCGAGCGCACGGACACCCTCACGCTGCGCGTCGAGCTGCAGTACCGCGAGTCGGAGGCCATCACCCCCTCCGCCGCCGTGCGCCCCGACATGACCTGCGCGCTGACGATCCCCGTCCGCGCTCCCTGAAGTCCATGAGCGACCACAGGGAGCGAAGGCACCTCGGGGGGCCGACCCGCGAAGCGGGCGGGGGGGCGGAGCCATGACCATTCCCTCCCAGGTGGACGCCGCGCTGGCGGCGTTCCGCGAGCTCACGACGCTCGCGCTGCCCGCCGAGGCGCGGGCGCAGCGGCTGCGGACGGAGGTCTTGCTGCCGCTCGCGCGCCACTACGCCGACGCGCTGCAAGAGGACGACCGCCAGTGGACGACCCAGGTCGACCAGTTCCCCTACCACGCCCGGGCGACCTTCGCCGGCGCGCGCGCCTGCCTGGTCATCCTGGGCAACGGCCGCGGTCAGCTCGGGCTGGACGTCCTGCGTGAGGTCCTGCGGCTCGGCGAGCGCTTCTGCGCCACGCACCTGCGCATCCTGCAGCGCCAGGATCCCTCCGGGCAGGACAAACTCTCCCGCCTGAGCCTGGCGCAGCTTCACGCCACCATGGCCATGATGGGCGCCGAGGCCGCCGACGACCTGGAGGCCGCCGCCCGGGCCCGGCAGCGGTTCGCGGACCTGGGCGACGAGTCGGCGGTGGCCGCCTGTGACCACCTGATCGTGCGCCTCGGTGGCACCCTGGACCCGGCGGACGATCCGCTGCGAACGACCGAGATGAAGGTCGTCGATTTCGCCATGCTGTCGCTTTCCGAGACCCCGGCGAGGCCCGTCGTGCCCTCGACGGAGGCGCTGGCGGCCATGCCCCTGGACACACCCGTGGACTCGGCGCCCACGATGCCGATGCCCATGCCCATCGTGCCCCCGGAGGCCCTGGCGCCCGCCGCGCCGGCCCCCCCGCCGCTGCGCCCCGTGCGCCGCGAGCGCCGCGCGGACGAGGCACAGCGGCCCACGGTGGTCACGGCCGTGTGGCCGCCCCTGCGCAACGAACGCATCCACACGCTCGCCACCGTGGCCGTGCTCACCGTGCTCTGCACCGCGGGGTTGCTGGCGTTCAGCGCGGCCCGCCGAGG
>CAINDO010000525.1 GCA_903847385.1 uncultured Myxococcales bacterium | reverse complement strand
GGGGCCGAGCGGAGCAAGGGGGCGAGCGGAGCGTGGGGGCCGAGCGGAGCGTGGGGGCCGAGCGGAGCGAGGAACTGAGCGGAGCGTGGGGACCGAGGAGGCCGGGCGGAGCCAGCGGGCCAAGCGGAGCGAGGAGCGTGGGGTCAAGGTGGCGCAAGGCCGAGCGGCGTGAAGGGGGGCATGGGGGGCAAAGCCCCCCAGGGGAAGTGGGGTGTGGGGCGAGAACCGTAGGTTTCGCCCCGCATAAACGGGGGGGACCGGGGGGGTGGGCCACTGCCCCCCCGGGGACCGGCCGAAGCTCAAAGCCCCAGAAAAGCAGCCCGCCCCAGGGACACCAGGCGTTCGACCAACCGAAGCAGCAACCGAAGCACCAGCGCCAACCCCCCTCACAGCACCCGCAACCCCGGAATCGTAATCCCCGAAACACCATCCCGATGCAAAGTCTCCACACTCTTGATCCCCTCCCAAGAGAACAACGGCACCTCGAAGTAAACACTATCCACCCAGAAGTCGACCTCGACGAACGCCGCCAGGTACCCGCTCAAAGCCGTCAGAGTCTGCCGAACGGCGTTGTCGACCGCCAGCAACCCACCCTCCGCAGACAGAGTCCCGCCGAGAGGCAGACTCAAGTCGATGAGATTCACCACCCCCTTGATCCCCGCCTCCACGATGGCCAGGTTGATCGAAGCGCTGGCGTACGCGTCGACCTTGGCGTGCGGCCGAAGCGAATTGCTCACCGAGAAGTCGCCGCCGTCGCAGCTCGCCGCGCCGTCGTCCCCGAACCGGTAGTCCACACCGAGCTGGCCCGTCGCGCCGGCGGCCACGGTCAGGGGCACGAAGCCCACGGCGAAGGTCATCGACAGGCTGATCAGGTCGTAGGGCCCCGCCACCGCGTCGGCGGCGACGATGTTGTAGGTGTTGGCCGCGGCGGAGATGGGCGTCGTGACGAACTCCTGGCCCATCACGATCACGCTGCTGTTGCCCAGGCTCGTGGTTTGGGCGTCGGTCACCCGCACGCTGGTCACGGCGTTGGCCAGGGTGAAGCTGCTGCCGAACACACTCGCCTTGGCGTTGAACGTGTTGGTCATGCTGGGCCGCAGCGAGCAGGCCGAGTTCAGGTGCGCCGCGTCGTTGTTGGCCCCGAGGCCCGAAATGCTCCAGGCGTTGGTGAACTGCATGCTGGCGCCGAACAGATCGCTCCCCTCGTCGAAGCCGTCGCCGAACGAGCCGTTTCGGTTGCCGCGCTCGCTGATCGTGTTCGAGTCCGCGTTCCAGCCGATGCCGGCCTCGTCCAGGGCCTCGGCCGAGGCCTCGCCGCAGGCCCGCAGCTGCGCCGCCGCGTCCTGCATGGCCTGGGCGAGCGCCGCCTCGCAGCGCAGCATGGTGCGCAGCATCTTCGGGCTCTCGGCGTACCCGACGCCGTTCTTCGACGTGCAATCGAAGTCCTTCGTGACCGTGAAGCTGCCGTCGTCCAGCTCGGTCTGCACGGAGACCGTGGTCAACGCCTGGTCCTGCGAGCAGTCGGCGTTCGTCCGGTGATAGGCAAAGCCACTCGCGTTGTTCGTCGCGATGCTGCTGCCGGCGACGGGCACGCCCGTGTCCGGGTTCAGGAAGTTGGCCGAGCCGAGGGCGTCCACGCAGAGACCGTAGTCCGCGCTGCGGTCGATGCCGATGACCTTGCGGGCCTCGACCATGAAGGACTCGGCGTCCCAGTCACACTGGTTCAGGACCCGGTCCGTGGCGAAACAACCGGCGGCGCGGGCGCGCTGCAGCTCGGCCTCGATGGCGATGTCCAGGGCGATGAGCCGCTTGGCGATGCCCCCGGTGAAGGCGCGGCCCTCGGCGCGGTCGAGCCAGGCGAGGTAGTCGACCACACCCCAGACCACGAGGCCGGGCACACACCGCATCGCGCGCGGGGCGATGGTCCCGGCGTCGATGTGGGCGGGATCGGTGCGCAAGAGCTCCGACTTCAGGAGGAGCTCCTCGGCCGGGCCGCGCATCACAGTCGTCGGATCCCAGAGCGGGTTCAGGTTCGCCTCGACCGGGACCTCGTCGATCGGGTTCTGGAAACTGCAGCTCTGCAGGTGGCTGCGCAGACCGCGCTCGTACTCCTCGACCACGGCGCTGCGCTCGTTCACCAGCGACAGGATGTTGCGCTTCATCTTGAGCAGACGCGCCCGGAACTCGGCGTCGCCGGCCACGCTCACGGTCTGGTTGACCCAGGTGCGATTGGCGGCCGCGGAGTTGTCGTACGTCATGTCGCGGACGGCCGCCATCGCGTCGAGCAGCGTGGGGTCCGAGATGCCGATGGCCGAGACCCGCGCGATGGGCCGGGCCGGGTTGATGAGCCCGCTCGGCTGCAGCAGCTCCGGCCGCAGGTTCGGGCCGCCTTCCTGCAGGGCGAACAGCGGCACGGTGGACACGCTCAGCCCGACCAGCTCGTTCTTGGGCCGCCGCCCCGTCAGCAGCCCGCCAAAGGCGACCGGACTGCCGTCCGCCGAGCGGTACGGGCTGCCCCCGATGTCGACCACCTCCTGGGTGCCGTCGACGATGGCGCGCGCCAGAATCGCCGTGTCCGCGGGCTGGTTGTTCACCGAGGCGTAGAGCGCGGCGGCCTGCGCCACGGGGTTCGCGCCCTTGGCGGCCAGCATGTCCTCGACGAGCGAGAACGTGTACGACCGCGCCCAGGCGTACTCCTCGCAGCTCTCGATGGCCAGGTTCGCGGCCTGCGCCTGGTTCGTCCAGCGCACGTGGGCCGCGGACACCGGGGCCGGGGTGTTGGGGGCGTGTTTCAGGCTCTTCTCCGCAGAGAGCACCGCGTTGCGGCCGGCCAGGCTCGAGGTCATCGAGGCCGTCGTCTTGTGATTGCGGCCGTAGTTCATCAGGCGGCGGTTGCCGATGGCGTTGGCCGACGCGCCCGAGGCGGACTCGTTCGGGGCGACCGCGATGGCCTGATCCGGCCCCAGCGCCCGGGAGTTGGGCAGGGCGCGGGCGGCGATGGCGGTCGGCGTGCCCGCCGCGCGGGCCTGGATGGTGGCCTTGCAGCGCGCCATGGCCTGCACCACGGGCGACACCGAGCGGAGTTTCGCCGCCTCGATGTGTCCGCAGATGCTGGCGTAGAAGTCGTCGCTGTCACACTTGTTGACGTCGAAGTTCACCACCGCGTCGCAGCTCGCGCGGCACGTCGACTGGGTGAAGTTGGCGTCCGCGGCGGCCGTCAGCGCGGGGTTGGCGCGGGCGAAGGCCGAGGAGTTGCACTGGGCGGAGGTGGGGGCGACCTGCGCGGCGGCGTCACTGGGGGCGAACACACCCACGGCGGACAGACCGGCGACGGTGGCGAGGGTGGCGAGGGTCAGACGGCTGGCGTTCGACTTGCGGACAGACTTCACGGGGACCTCCGGTGCGGCGGTGAGCGGTGCGATTCAGGCTGAGCCGAGCGACGTGCGCGGCGTTCGAGGACCTGTTCGCGGGGGCCGGGGAGGTTCTTTCGGAAAAAAGCAGGGGGCGCGAAAGAATCTCAGCGAGGCTTGGGCTGGTAGAGGCCCGAGGCCTTGCTGCCCAGCAGGCAGGCCTCGAAGAGCCGCGCGTCCACGAGGGAGAGGCCGGCGATCTGGTCGGCCGTGAGGAGCGGCCAGTGTTTCGCGCGGTACAGGGCGGCGACGATCACCGGCTCCAGGCACGCGTCGTCCGTCTCCCAGTTCAGGGCGTCCCAGCGCGAGAGGTCGATGGGGCGGGTGTGGCTGCGCAGGGCCTTCTCGCCGTCGAGGTTGTAATAGAAGTCGAAGAACGACATCACCAGCTCGCGGACCGTGCGGTAGACCGGCTCGCGGTAGCGCAGCGGCACCACGTTGGACTTGGCCACGCAGCCCCAGGCGCCCTGCACCTGAAACAGGGCGATGGCGTGGTCGTCGTCGCGGTCGGCCTCCATGTCCAGGATGAGCGGGCGGTGGCCCAGGCGGCGCAGGGCCGCGGCGGCGAAGAGCGCGCCGTCGACGCAGTTGGCCTTGCGCTCGGCGGCCACGCGGGTCGGGCAGCGGTAGAAGGGGTCGTCGCTGTATTCGATGGTGTCCAGGAAGTCCTGGATCTGGCGGGGGTGCGTGAAGTCCACGGTCGTGCCTTTCGAGCCGACAGGGCGGCGAATGCGGGCCACCTTGGGGAGTCGCTCCAGGCGCGTCAAGTCCGCGGTCCGTTGCGCGGGCGGCGCGGGCCGGGATAGGGTCGCCGCCGGAGGTTCCCCCATGCGCACGTTCCAATGGCTCCCGACGACCCTGCTCTGCGCCCTGGCGGCCACGGCCTGCACCTCGCCCAACGATGACGAGGTCACGTTCCTGAGCGACGCGGGCGTGCCGGCGGGCGGCTCGGGCGGCTCGGGCGGCTCCGGGGGGGCCTCCGGCGGGTCGAACGGCGGCGCCTCGAGCGGCGGGTCGAACGGCGGCGCGAACACGGGCGGGACGCCGACGGGGGGTACCCCCACGGGCGGCACGCCCGTCGGCGGCGTGATCTCGGACGCCGGGCCGCAGGCGCCGGACCAGGGCCACGTCGGCCCCCCGGGTGACGTGGACGACGACGGCATCCCCGACGCCGAGGACAACTGCCCGCGCGACGCCAACCACGGCCAGGGGGACGCGGACGGCGACGGCCCCGGCGACCCCTGCGACAACTGCCCGGACGTGAGCAACGCCGACCAGGCCGACCAGGACGCCGACGGGACCGGCGACCTGTGTGATCTGGACGACACCGACCGCGACGGCGTGCCCGACCTGACGGACGACTGCCCGCTCGACGCCGATCCGCGCCAGCTCGACACGGACGCCGACGGCATCGGCGACGCCTGCGACAACTGCCCGGACGCGCCCAACTTCAGCCAGTTGGACACGGACGCCGACGGCGTGGGCGACGTGTGCGAGATCCCCGGGGACGACGACGGCGACGGCGTGCCCGACGCGACGGATCTCTGCCCCCAGGACCGCGATCCGGCCAACCGGGACACGGACGAGGACGGCCGCGGCGACGCCTGCGACAACTGCCCGAACACGCCCAACTTCAGCCAGCGCGACTCGGACGGCAACGGCCTCGGCGACGCCTGCGACGGCGGTGGACCGGTGCCGGAGCCCGACGCCGCCGTGCCGCCGCCCCGGCCCGACGCAGGCCTGCCGCCCCTGCCCGACGCCGCCGTGGACCCCGGCCCCCAGCCCGGCGACCCCTGCGCGGGGCCCGCCGACTGCGCCATCGGCGATCGGTGCATCGTCGACGACGGCACGCCCGGCCGGGTGCTCGGCGGGTTCTGCTACCGCACCTGCCGCGGCGCCGCCGACTGCACGGGCGGCACGCTGTGCGTCAACTCGCCCCAGGGCCCCTACTGTGCCCAGGGGTGCGCCGGGAACACACCGTGCCGCGAGGGCTGGCAGTGCGACGTGCAGCCCAACGGCCTGGCGCTCTGCCTGACCGACTGCAGCGTCGTGGGCTGCGAGCGCGGCAACACGTGCAACCTGGAGACGCTCCGCTGCGAGCCCACCTGCCCCTACGCGTGCGGGGCGGGGGAGACCTGCACTGGCGGCCACTGTGTGCGCGCGGACGGCTCC
Source organism: uncultured Myxococcales bacterium (assembly GCA_903847385.1). Taxonomy (GTDB): domain Bacteria; phylum Myxococcota_A; class Bradymonadia; order UBA7976; family UBA1532; genus CAINDO01. The sequence continues at coordinate 5,124 of CAINDO010000525.1, read as the reverse complement.
TGTGAGACCGACTACCACTGCCCGACGGGCACCCAGACCTGCCTGAACGGGCGCTGCGCCACGGCCGAGTACGCCGTGTGTACGGGCGACCCCGGCATCTGCGACGCCACCCAGAGCTGCATCGTGGGCCAGAGCGACGACTACTGCCTTTTCGCCTGCGCCACCAACGCCGACTGCGACCAGAGCCGCACGTGTGTCGACGGCCAGAACTTCTGCTACTACGCTTTCTGCGGGCCCCTTTATGCCAACGGCGTGCTCTACGGGGCTTGTTCGGGCGCCGGGGAGCCTGCTTGGACGGGCACCTGCATCCCGCTGGACGACACCACCCGCGCCAACGGCGGCCCCGAGGGCATCTGCCTCGAGGGCGGCACGGCCCCCGTGGGCGCGCCCTGCAACCTGGACGCGCACGCGCGTACGCCGGCGGACGTGGCCCTGCGCTGCGAGGGCGGCAGCTACTGCAACGGCGACTTCGACGAGGCCCTGGATCCGGCCAACGACGGCGGCGATCTGGGCACCTGCGCGCTGGCCTGCGACCCCGTCGGCGGGGTGTGCCCGGCGCAGACGCGCTGTGTCGACTTCACCAGCCGCGACGACGCCAGCACGCCGGACCGGGACGAGACGCGGCCCTTCGGCCTGTGCCTGGCGACGGACTGCGTGGTCGACGCCGCCGCGCCGGACCCCTGCGGCCCGGGGCGCGCCTGCCGCCCCCTGAGCATCGCCAGCGACCGCGGCCAGTGCGGGAACGTGGGCCCCGCGCCCTTCGGCGCCGGCTGCGTGAGCAGCGCGCAGTGCGTGGCCGGTGCCCACTGCGGCGACGCCGGCGAGGGGCGCGTGTGCCTGCCCCTGTGCGATCCGGCGTTCCCCGGCTGCGCCCCCGGCGAGGCGTGTACGAACGTCGGCGGGTTCTCCCTCTGTCTCTGAGGCACGCGCTGCCCTGGCTGCTGGCGGGCTGCGCGCTCGCCCGGCCGGGGTTCGCGCAGGAGGCGATGGTCCTGGACTCCGCCGCGCTCGACCGCGCGGCGCTGGAGCGGGACGACCGCGACACCCGGCTGTGGTTCTGGGGGTGGATGGGCTTCTACACCGGCGGCGCGGCGCTGGAGGGCACGGTGGCCGGCCTGGCGGACGACCGCGGCGACCGGCGGCAGGCGTTGGTGAGCGCGGCCGGCTGCACGCTCGGGATCGGGGGTCTGCTGATCGGGAGCGTGTGGCCCGGCGTGGACGTGCCACCGCCGGACGCACCGCCGCTGGAGATCCGCCGCGCGCTGGAGGCCCAGGCCGACCGCGAGGCCGCCGCCTTCGGGTGGTTCGGACACACGGCCAACGCGCTGGTCGGCGTCGGCGGCAGCCTGTACCTGTGGCTCGGCCTGAACCGGCCGGGCATGGCGCTGATCAACCTGCCCGTGAGCATCGGCATCGGCGAGCTCCAGATCTGGACCACGCCGACGCACAGCCGGGACCGCGTGAGCGAGCTGGCCGGGGCGCGGCGGCCAGCGCCCTGAGCGGCCGGGCGTTGTCCCCGGACGCCGCCCGGCGTACCCTGCGCGCCATGAACCGCCGGAACCCGCTCGCGCTCGCCGCCGCCCTGCTCCTCTCGCTCCCCCTCGCCGCGCCCGCCCAGGCGCCCGCCCAGCCCGTCCGCCTGGCCGATCAGGACGCCCTGTGCAAGGGCATGATGTTCATCGATCGTCTCGGCCTCGGGCCGGCCATCGAGGTCCAGCCCGCGCTCCTGCTCGACACCCTGCGTTCGGACCGGCCGTCCGCCTGCCGCTGGCGGTCGGCCATGCTGCTGGGCTACTTCGGCACGGGAGATACGCCCCGCGACCTGATGACCTTCGCCCTGCAGGGCCTGAAGGGCCCCGTCGAGGGCACCGAGCAGAGCATCGCCCTGGGCGCGCTGCACGGCCTGGGCATCTACCTGCGCACGCACCCGGATGCGCCGCTGCGCGCCGAGATCATCGACTTCCTGATCGACGCGACCCGCCCGGAGTTCTGGGAGGGCGGCCAGGTGACGTGGTCGATGCCCGGCGCCACGCCGGAGGCCTTCGGTCAGGACACGGCCCGCAGCGTGCTCATCGCCCTGGCCCTCTCGGGCACCGAGGCCGCGTGGCGTGAGCTCGACGCCATCTCGAGCGACCACCGCCTGCCGGAGGGCGTCAGCAACCGCGCGGTGTTCGCGCTCGGCCTGCTCGCCGAGGCCCGCGCCAGCATGGACCCGCGCTGAGGCGGCGCCTCACTCCACGCCGCCGACGTCCGCGTAACAGTCGAACGCCAGGTCGATGGTCGACTCGACGCGCTCGACGTCGCCCTCGATGACCACGGACTCGACGCCCAGCAGGTTCACGTGGCTGTCGTACGCGTACCGCGTGACGCGGCCCTTCTCGGCGCGCTCGATGGTGCGCAGGCGGTCGTTCTTCCAGGTGTAGGCGTCCTCGACGGGCAGCGTGTGGTCGCCGCTCGGTTGGAACCGCTTGACCACCAGGTGACCCTCGGCGTCGTAGTCGTACTCGACCTCGAGGGTCGCGCTGTCGCCGCGGAGCAGGCGCTTCTTCACCAGGCGGCCGTCCTCGGCGTAGGCGTAGCGGGTGCCCCAGCGGCTCGGCTCGCCGCCGCCCTCGAAGCGCTCCTCCGCCTCCATCGACACGAGCCGGTCGCCCTCCCAGGTGTAGGTGAAGGTCGCGACCGCGTCGAAGGGATCGGTGACCGTGGCGCCCGTCACGTGGCCCGCGGCGTCCCAGGTGAAGCGGGTCGTCGTCTTCAGGTCGTAGGTGACCGCGTCGATCTGCGTCATGCGACCCTGGGCGTCGTGCGTGTAGGTCGTGCGGCCCGTCTCCCGCTCGTTGAACGAGCGGATCTGCCACTCGGGGCGGCCCATCGTGTCGTCGGCGAGCTCGAAGGTCTCCACGGCGTCCTTGCCCAGCACGCGCGACTCGGTGACGCGGCAACTGTCCGCGTACGGATCGGGCAGGCCGGCGCCGGGGTCGGGTCCGCCGAGGCCGGGGGCGGCCGCGCGGGGGTCGTTCTGGCCGTCGGAGACGTCGGCGAAGGCGACGTCCGACTGCACCGGCGGGCAGGCGGTGAGGGTGAAGAGCAGGGGGAGCAGGGACAGGGTGCGGAGGGTCTTCATGGTGACTCGACGTGATTGCACTCACCGTGCCAACACCGGCGGCCGCTCGACAGGCCACCCGGCCGGCGGAGTGTGAACGCGCGTTGACACCCCACCCGGGGCGGCGTTCACGGTGTCTGGACGAACGCCAACTGCCAGCCGGCGTCCGTGCGCCAGAAGTACCACTCGGTGCCGGCCGCGGTGGTCAGGGTCGCGCGGGTGTCGTCCACCACCACGCGGTCGAGCTGGCTCCAGTCGAGGACCTCGGCGTGGCGGTCGGCCTGCGAGAACAGGAGCGTCGCCAGCAGGTCGATGCGCTCGTGATAGGGGCTCTCCGGCGCGATCTCGGCCTGGAGCGCGGCCGTGGCGGTGGCCAGGGCCTCGGTGTCACCGGCGGCCTCGGCCGCGCGGCCGGCCTCGATCAGGGGCCCGAGCGCGCTGAACAGCGCGTCCAGCGTCTGCACGGGGGCGATCTCGGTCACGCACTGCCCCGTCTTCGCGTCGCAGGTCGCCGCGTCGCCGCAGCTCGAGGCCGTGCAGCGCGTGGTGCAGGTCCACGCGGCGCGATCCCAGACCACGTCCTGCCCCTTGCACTGCTTGGGGCCGTCCAGCCGGTGGCCCAGCTTCCGCTCCAGGTCGTCCCGGTTGTCGCGCAGGATGGTCAGGTCGTCGAACATCACGCCGTAGGCGTAGTCGCGGAACAGGCCGTCGTTGAGCGTGAAGAGATCGTCTTTGTCCTTCACGGTGTAGGTGACCAGCTTGATCCGCATCTGCTCGGCCAGGGAGAACGTGCAGCGGTCGATGTACGGGTAGCTCATCAGGGCGTAGTCGAAGCCCATGTTGACCGTCGCGAGCAGCACGTCGACGTCCTGGCCGTCGTAGCCGATGTGGATGCGCGGCTCGGCGAACCGGATCTTGAGCGTGTAGAGCGCGCGCAGGTTGTAGCTGGTCACGACCACCTGGTCGTAGAGCACCTGGTCCTGCACGATCTGGCCCACGGCGATGGCCGCCGCCTCGGCGCGGTCGTCCTGCGTCTTGATCTCGACGAACACGCGGCGATAGCCCGAGAGCTTGGGCAGCAGCGTGTCCAGCCGGGGCACCTCGTAGCCGCCGTTCAGGCGGCAGGCGGAGATCTCGGCCCAGGTCTTGTCGGCGATGGCGCCCTTGCAGTCGGTCATGCGGTCGAGCGTGTCGTCGTGCATGACCACGGGCACGGCGTCCGCGCTGAGCACCACGTCGAACTCGACCGCGTTGGCCCCGCCCTCGGCCGCGGCCAGGAGCGCCTCGGTGGAGTTCTCGGGCAGGTCGGCGGCCGCCCCGCGGTGGGCGATGACGAGCTTCTGCCCGTGCGGTACGGGCGTCAGCGTCACGGCCTCGCAGACGTAGTCGGTGTCCGCCGCCGACTTGGACGCCGACTCGCTGCAGGCGGCCAGCGCGAGCGCGCCGAGGAGCACCCGTGAGCGGCGTTCGCGGCGCGCGGGCGACCGCATCAGGTGCCGTACTTCACGGAGCAGCCCCAGGGCTTCGCCTCGGGCACGGCCACCGGCCGCCCCGCGCGCAGGTCGCCGAGGGCCTGCTCCACGTAGTTGATGAACGGGTTGGCGTCGCTGGGCCGCCCGCTGCCGGTGTTGTCCAGGCCGCCGCGGTAGACCAGCGTGCCGGCGGCGTCGATCACCACCATCTGCGGCGTGCGCTGGGCGCCGTACAGGCGGCCGACCTTGCCGTCGGCGTCCAGCAGGATGGGGTGGGCGAGCGCGAACTCGGCCTTGCCCTTGCGGTTGACCTCGGGGTCGTGGCCCTGCTTGCCCGGCGCGCCCGAGTTCACGGCCAGCCACACGACGTCCGTGTTCTTGGCGGCCATGTCCTTGAGCACGCCCTCGGTGTGGGCCGCCCGCACGAAGGGGCACTCGGGGTTGAACCACTCGAGCACCACGATCTTTCCCTTGTGGGTCGAGAGCGTGACCGCGGGGCCGTCCAGCGAGGGCAGCGTGACGTCCGGCGCCGGGCGGCCGACGGCGGCC
>CAINDO010000524.1 GCA_903847385.1 uncultured Myxococcales bacterium | reverse complement strand
GGCCTCGACGGGCGCCTCGGCCGCGGGCCGAGGTCGACGCCCACTCTTCCGCGCCGGGGTCGGCTCGGGCTCGGGCTCGGGCGCCGCCTCGAAGACACCCGCACGGAGCGAGCGCACGAACCGGCCGTCCGCGTCGCCGGTCAGGGCATTGCGCAGGGCATCGAGCGCGTCGAGGCCGTCCGCGAACGTGCCCTCCTTGCGGCCGATGTCCCAGATTTTCCGTACACTCAGGGGGCGAGCAGCGGCGACGAGGATGTCGCGGGCGCCCTTCAGCAGTTGATTTGTGTTCGACATACGGCGCGCATCCTATTCGACGCGTCCCCGACGCGCACCAAAATCGTCGGGAACTGCGCCGAGTCCCGACCGGGCTTGATCTTGCCCACCCCACGGGCTCGTGCGACGGTACGTACGTCGCGCCCGAATGCCGCCGAGCCGCCCCATGGACGTCTTCCAGATCACGCTCGCCGGTCGATGGCGAGCGGTCGCCGGTGAGCCCGGCGCGCAGCGGCCCGAGGCCCTCGCCGACCACATCGATCTTCGGCTCGGCGAGCTGAGCCTCACCGCCCACCTCGGCGATGACGCGGTGCTCCCCTTCCTCACGGCATTTGCCCGGGCCGTGGTCGAGCTCGTCGGCGGCGGGGCGGCCGACATCGTCCTCACCCCCTCCGCGCACGTGCTCCGCCTGACGCGCGGGCGGACGCGGTGCCAGCTCAGCTTCCTCACGGAGTCCGGTCGGCCCATCGTTCGCAACACCGAGGCCGATCTCGCGGCCCTCCGGCGGTCGATTCACGAGGCCGGCGGCCGATTCGTCGCCGAGCTGCTCGGCGTCAGGCCCGAGTGGGCGGGCCGCGCGGCCGTTCGCCGCCTGCGCAGCGCCCTCGCCGCCGTGGAGCGATCGACGCGGAACGAACCGGAGCCAGGGTCCTTGCCCGCGGCCGACGCGCCACCGCCCCGGCGGCCCGCGCGACCGCGCCCGGCCGCGTTTCCCCTCACCCTGTCCGGTGTGGGGTTGCGACTCGGCGCCCAGCCCGCCTCGACGGAGAGCGGCGGCGGGCGGCGGGGGGTGCTGCACCGGCTGTTCGATGCGCTCGAGACCCTGGCCCGGGAGCCCGGTCGGCGCCTGGCGCTGGCCTGGTCCAGCACCCCGCGCACCAGCCTGACGTTCGAACGCGTCGGAAGCGACCATCTCCTCTGGTCTTTGCGCGACGCCGCAGCGCCGTGGATGAGCGGCCAGGCATCGTGGACCGCGGTCCTCGCCTGCCTCGGACGCGTCACCGCACGATTGAGCGACTTCGACCCCGCCGAGGCCCGCACGCGCCTCGCCCGCATTCGTCGGTGGCTGCGGGCGGAGCGCCAGCCGCCGCTCTACGGGGCCGCGGTGGACTTGCCCCCCATGCCACCGACGCCTCGGCCGGACGAGGGGCTCCTTTCGACGCGACGCTTGTTTCACGTCGCGTTCCGACGCCTGTGGCGGCGCCCGCTGCGCCGCTTCTTTCTGCCGCCGCAGGTGCTCGGTCACGCGCCAATCCGCGTGCACACGGGCGACGGTCTCCTCGGGTTGTCGAGCGAGACGGGGCGCGAGGTCTGGCGCCATGCCGGGGCGCACCCCCTCCTGGCCGGCGGCCCGTCGGAGCTCCTGCTCGACGCCCACGCGCGCCTCGTGTGCATCGATCCGGGCACGGGCGCCGTGCGCTGGCGTCAGCCGCGTGCGTGGCGGCGCGCGCCCGCCGTGGCCGTCCATCAGGACGCGCTCGGGATCGTCGTCCTCACCGAGGCGGGTGACGTCGTGGGCCTGAATCCGGACGGCTCCCCACGCTTCACGACCCGAATGTTGGCGGGCACGGCGCACGGGCTGACCGCCGGCCCCGTGCTCCTCTGGGTCTCCGGCGAGGACGCACACCTGTCGGCGTTCCGGCGGGGCGACGGCGCCTTGCACTTTCGCGTCCCGCTCGGTGGCCACGCGGTCGGCGCGCCCCTGAGGACACCGGCGGGCCTCGTCGTCGCGGTCGAGCGCGGCGCGAGGACACACGTCACTTTCTTCGACGCCGCGACGGGCCACGTCACGGCTGAGACCCCCCTGCCCGGCCAGCTTCAATCGCTCCAGACGCTCGGGGCGCTCGACGACTTCGCGCTCGCCGTGCAGACCCAGACCGACGACGGCACCGCGACGGTGGTCATCGACGCCCGCACTGGCCGGCTCCGCTTCGCGCTGCCGCCGGGGCCTTGGCGGTCGAGCCTCACCGTCTACCAGGGCGCCCTCTACATCGGGGGGCACGGCGGCCGCGTGTCGGCATACGACGCGCTCGACGGCGCACCGCTCTGGGCGCAGGACGCCGAGGCCGGCGGGGACGAGCAGGCCACCCACGTGCGCCCGCTCGGCGCGCGGGGTTTGCTCTACGTGCTCGGCGGCGCGCTCCGCATCCTGGAGCCTGCGACGGGTCGCATCGTCTCGCGTCACGTGCTCGACGACTTCGAGGTCGGCACCTGGCTGGTCTCCGCCGCCGGCGACGTCCTGATGGCCGATCCCGAACGGGCCCTGACCTACCTGCGCCTCAGCGGCCATCTCTCCCGCGTGGATCGCGTGGACTGACCTCGGGCCGGCCGCCGGAGGATCAAACGCCCAGGAAGAGGCGCTTGCCGAACGCGACCGCCAGCTCGGACGAGAAGATCTTCCGCGCCGCCGACTCGACGTCGTAGGGCACGCGGCGATACTCGAACTTGCGGGTCGTCGTGTCGTAGACCGCGCAGCAGGCGCGGCTGTCGTAGTCGCGCGGCTGACCGACGCTGCCGGCGGTCACGATGTACCGGCGCGCCGGGTCACACGTGAAGCGCGTGTGGAGGATCTCCTCGGCCGACGTCGCGTCGAACGCGAACGACTTGCAGAGGTGCGAGTGGCCGATGAAGGTCACCGGCTTGAAGTCGTTCAATCGCACGCTCAGTTCGCGAACCTGGTCCACCACGAAGACGTACTCGAAGTCCTCGATGGCCGCGGGTGAGCCATGGCAGAACGCGACGTCCTCGATCTCGTGCGTATAGGGCAGCGTGCGAAGCCAGGCCATGTTCTCCCGGCTCAGGACACGCGCGTGCCAGTCGAGCGCCTGCCGTGCGGGCGCGCGATAGTAGCTGTAGTCCATCCGCCCGGCGACGGCCGCGTCGTGGTTCCCGAGGATCGTCGCGTTGACGTTCCTCCGGATCAGCTCGCAGCACTCGTTGGGCTGCGCGCCGTACCCGACGACGTCGCCGAGGCAGACGAGCTGGTCACAGTGCGCGGCGCGCAGCGACTCGAAGACGGCCTCGAGCGCTTCGAGGTTGGCATGGACGTCTGAGAGGATCCCGATCCGCAATTGATTGTCGCAGCTCCTGGCGTTCCGTTCGTTCAGCGACCCTTGGGATCGTTGAGACCATCCAGATCGACATCCGTCTCGAGGTCCTTGATGCTGGCCGCAGGGCCGATGTCCACGGACTCGAGATCCTCGTCGAAGTCGGGGCCGACGGTGTCGGACCGACAGGTGTTGAAGGCGTCTGCCAGACGCTCGGAGAAGTCCGCGGGGTCGCCGAAGCTGACCTCGGCGGCGCGCTCCATCGCGCGGTTCAGGCACGCCTGGACCTTGGCATCCGACTCGCGGTCGAGGGCGGCCGAGAGCGCGCCCCGGGCCTCGGTGCCGAGCAGGGCGAGCGTGAAGGCCACGCGGCCCTCGGCGTCACCCTCGGTCGCCACCAGGCGGACGGCGGGCGCGATGATGCGTCGCCCCATGCGCGCCGCGGCGCGGGCCAGGAACTGCCACTCGTCCGCACCGCCGTGCAGCAGCAGCCCCAGAATCGGCGCCACCGCGCGCTCGCTGCGAATCTCGGCGAGGAACAGCGCCGCGGCCAGCCGCAAGCTGGCGCGCTTCGACCGGAGCGCCCCGAGGAAGGACCCCTCGAACGCCGGCCCCAGCGCCAGTGCGGCCGGCACGACCCGCTGCAGCTGCTCGCGGGCCATCTTGCGCATCGCGTCCGCGATGGACACGGCGTGACCGGCGTCGCCGCGGTGCAGCAGCGCCAGGGCCGCCTCCGTGCGCAGGTTGGGGTTCGAGAGCAGCCCCGCCAGGGCGGTGGAGCCCATGTTGCCGAGCTCCCCGACCTCGACGAGCTCGACCCCGGCGTCGTCCGCGCCGAGCTCGGCGCTCTCGTTGGCCTGCGAGGCCTCCCGCGCGCGCTCCATGGCCAGCGCCGCAAGCTCCTCGATCTCCTCGTCCACGTGCACGTCGAGCTCGTCCGCGAGGGCCAGGAGCGACTCCCAGTTGTCCCAGACGTCCAGCGGATCCATGTCGTTGGGCTTCAGGTTGAGACAGACCTCGGCAAAGTTGGCCAGGGCGGCCTTGACCAGCAGCGCCGAGCTCTCGGCGATGCGCAGATCGATGGCACGCTGCCGCAGGTGCGGCTCCATGGACAGGCCGAAGTCGAGCGCCCCCTGCAGCACGCGCCGCGCGATCGTCTCGAGCCAGGGCTCGGGGAAAGACTTGATGCGCAGCAGGTAGTCCCGGCGCTCCGGCGCGCTCCAGTACGAGAGGATGCCGAGCGCGAGCTGCGCCTCGGCGGCCGAGCGGATCTCGGCGAAGCTCTCGGCGTGGAAGTTGTGCTTCAGGCGGCCGACGCGGTCGTAGTCCGGCGCCTCGAACAGCTTGCGGGCCGCGACGGGGTCGACCTCGCGACCGGCCGCGCGGTAGGCCGCCACCGCCGAGCGCAGGTTCGCGCCGAGCGGCTCGTGGAACGTGCGACGACCATAGAACGCGCCATCGGGCAGGTGCAGGACGACGTCCACCAGGAAGTCCTTCTGCAGCTCTTCGATCAGCACGATCTCGCCGGGGGCGTCCGGGGCGACGACCCAGGCCACGTGGTCGACGATCTCGCCGTGCTCGCGCCCGACCAGGATGAGGTCCACGACGGGACCGGCGGCGGTCTGATGCAACTGCACGCCGAAGCTGGCATCCCCCGAGTGAAAGGCGTTGGCCCGAGCGGCGGTGAGTCGCACGACGGCCTGAACGCGGTGCTCGTCCAGGCGCAGGTAGGCGTCGCGCCCGTGGGCGCGGGTGTCGTCGAAGTGGGGCCCCGTCGGCTTCCGCGGGGGCGACTTGACGTCCTCCACGCGCACCACGTGGGTGGGGTCCTCGTTGGGTGCGGCCTCGGCGGACTCGAGCGCCCACCCCGCGTCCAGATTGCGGTCCCAGGAGGCCGCGGGCCCGGCCGGCGCCGCAGCGGGCGTGGGCACGGGGGCGGCGTCCGGCTCGGTGCGCCGACCGAGCGCCTCGAGCAGCAGCCCGCTGACCTTCGCCGGGGGCTCCGCCTGGGCCTTCGCCTTGACCTGCGTGCTCGTCTCACCCGAGCGGGCCGGGGCCGGCGACGCGTCCACCGATCCTTCGACGCTCTCGAGCGCGATGTCCACGGACCGGTCGAGCGTCTCGCGCTCGGCGCTGGGCACCTGCGGAACCGTCAGCAGCGGCCGCGTGTTCGAGGGCACGCTCGGCGTGGGGCCGGTCGCCGGGCGGGCGATGGGCGTGGGGGCCTTCGGCAGCTCGGGCAGGCCCAGACGCGGCGGCGGCGGCAGGGCCGGACGCGCCGCCGGGGGCGTGGGTGCGACGGCCGGCGCGGGCTCGGGCAGGCGCGGCTCGGGGCTCACGGAGGTCACGGCCTCGGGCCCATGGTCGTCGGATTCGGGCTCGAAGGGCAGCTCGTCCAGGGTCGAGGGCGCCGCGGGCGCGGCCGCCGCGGGCATGGGCCGCGTGGCGCCGGCCTCGACGGGCGCTTGCGTCGCGCCCCGGAGGGCGCGCTTCAGCCGGCCGAGGCCCACCACGGCGCGCGGCTCGAAGGCGTAGGCGGGGACCGTCCCCTGCCCCTCTTCGGCCAACGCGACCAGGAGCGCGGCGCGCAATTGCTGCACGCGGTGCCGCTGCGTCTCCGGGACGACCAGGAAGAGCTGCCGCCCGGCGACGTCGTGCAGGACCACCGCCTCTTCGATCTCGTAGAGCGCGCCGCAGTGCGGGCACTCCGTACGGTTGATGGCCGAGAAGCCGTCGTCGAGGAAACTCGCCGCGGGCTCCCCCGGCCCCTCCCACCGGATCGACGCGTGGTAGCGGCCGCCGTACCAGGCCTCGCACCCGCTGCAGAGAATGGTGGTCGCGACGGTGCGCGTAGTGCCCGACGGCCCGGCGTAGGGCGCGTCGGCGTTCGCCATGCTCGACATCTCAGCCTCCTGAGCGGTCCGGGCAAAGGGCCGGACCGTGGAGGCGTGCATATAGCACGGGGCCCCATGGCGGTAAAGGCGCCCACCAGTGGGTCAGGGCGCGAGCACCGAGGCGATCCGACGCTCGAGTTCGTCGAGTGCGAGGCGGTTCTCGGCGACGGCGACCTCCCGGGCCGGGCCCAGGAGCTCCAGCCCTTCGAGGCTGCGCTCGACCACGGGCAGATCCCCGGCCAGAGCGACGTGGAACTTGCCGAGCGCCATGCCGGCGGTGCGCAGACGCACCTGCCCCGTGCCGCCGACCGGCTCCAGGAAGAGCAACACCTGCTCCCCGGCGGTGTAGTGCGCCGAGCCCGCAGCCTCGACCACGTAGCCGTCCGCCGTGCCGCCGAAGACCTGCACCTGCACCGAATCGGCCAGGCAGGCGCCCTTGATGCACGTGGTGACCTCCACCGTCACGTCGGTCATCAGGAAGCCGTTCGACCATCGGGGCGTCATCTCCGCGACCGTGCCCTGAACGATGTCCGTCGCGCGGACGGTGAGGTCCTCGAGCGTCAGCGCAGGCATCGTCGTCGCGTCCGCGGCGGCCGGCGGCACGAGCGCCGCGAGGGCGCCCGTGAGCGCGAGTGCGGTACGAAAGGGGCGGAACCGGGGGGTCATCGGCGTATCTCCTGGCGCCTGCAAGAGCGGGCGCGGTCAGCGTTCTGGATGTCGACGAGGCGAGGCTACTCAGACGCGCCGGCGGCGCAGCAGCCCGACCAGCAGGGCGAAGGGCCACAGCGTCGAACCACCGCCGCTCGTCTGCGCACAGCCCGTGCGGATCTTCACTCTCGGCGCGGCCGGCTCCGAGTCCGTGGCCTGAGTCCCGAGCACCCCGGGGGCCGGGGGCGCCACGGTCGAGGCGCTCGTCGTCTGCGTCGAGCCGGCGGGCACGGCGACGGTCCCGCCCGGGTAGAGGGCGGCCACCGCGGCGCGGTCGTCGGCGGAGAGCGTTCGCTTCTCCGTCTCGAAGGGCTCGGCGCGGGCGAACATGGTCGCCTCCGGATCCTCGGAGTGCCCCAGGCCGACGAAGTGCCCGACCTCGTGGGTCAGCGCGTTGACCAGGTCGTTCTCGGCCGAAGCGCCCACGCCCCAGACGTAGTCCTCTTCGTTGATCAGGATGTCGGCGTCGACCAGCTTGCCCGACTTCTCCTGGAACGCCGTGACCGTCATCGCCAACGCGTCCGGCTCGAAGGGCCACGCGTCGCGGCTCCAGGCGATCACGTTCTGATTGTCACCGCCGGGCTCGAACCCGACGGCGCGGGTCGTGGGGGCGTCCTCGGCGAACGTGAGTGCGGTCCCGCCGGCCTGCGTCCAAGGGCCGAAGGCCTGACGGACCGCCGCCCGCGCTTCTTCCAGGGCGAGGTCACGGGCGCCCGCCGTGGAGACGGCGAAGTGCACCGGCACCTCGGTCCAGCGGACGGCCTCGCCGGCGTCCGTCGTCTTGAGGACGTACGCCTGCGCGGCGGTCGCCGGCAGAACCAGGGTGAGAGCGATGAGGGCGCGAGGCAGCATGATGAACTCCGGAACACGAGCGTGCTCCGGGCTTCTTCAAGTCTCGTGCCACAAATAAAACCATTCACGCAAAACGAAGCGACTTCGCCAAATAGCTGAAACTACTGACATTTTCCGAACCGGACAACGCCGACACCCGCCAGGAGTGCGGGTCCCGGACGACCCATGAGCTTCGGCAACTCACTCTCCCCTCGCGTTGACGCCGGCGGATTCCGTAGGCATCATTCAGCGAACGACATGGCACGTTTTTTTTCATTGCGCAGGCGCCACCGAACCGCTATAAGCCCGTTCGCGTTGCTGGCCGCGACTCTGACGGCCCTGACGGCGACGAGCGTGATGGCCAAACCCATCGCTCCCGTTCCCCCAGGTGCAGTCGAACTCGAGGCCAATCGGTTTCGCTCGCCGCTCTCGTATCGCGCCACTCTCCAGTGGTTCGAGAAACACCTGAGCCGGCCGGGCAAACCGCTGAACTTTGAAACGCTGGTCGATCTCCCCGACGTCGTCGCTGCGCACGCCGCAGCGAATCGTGAAAACGATGCGTGGTCGGGGTTGAACGTCAGCGAATTTGATGGCAGCGTGTTGTTCTTTTTCATTGCGAGGTAGCCACCTCGTAGGTTATTGGGGGATCGTCTAACGGCAGGACTGCGGTTTCTGGTACCGCCCATCAAGGTTCGAATCCTTGTCCCCCAGCCATTTGGCCCGTTCGTCTAGCGGTCAGGACACCGGCCTCTCACGTCGGTAACAGGGGTTCAATTCCCCTACGGGTCACTCTGAAAACCCCCGCGCCTCACGGCTCGGGGGTTTTCTTTTTTTTGCGCTTGAAGTCTGATGTGCGACACTTCGCGACATGTCGCGTTTTGTCCTCATCGGCACCTGGCTCTGCCTCACGGCCTGCGGCGGTCTTGCCCCGCAGGCCGGGGTCGAGCCTACGTCGTCGACGCCCTCCGGGGCGCCGCGCGGCGTCCGCCCGGCCGCTGAGGTCAACACGCTGGACGCCGATCCGGACCTGGCGCGCGATCGCCGGGTCCTGATTCAGCGCACGCTCGGCGACCTCGAAGCGCGGCCGGTCGGCGCCCTCACCTCCCCGGCGGACGCCGCGCTTCTCGGCGAGGTCTTCGGCGGGCTGTCGCTCGACGCAGCACCGGCGGCCAAGGCGGCGCCGGACACCTGGATCGAGGCGTCGCGCCCGCGACACGGACGCCCCCGCCCGGGGGATCTGGCGGTCTTCGCCGAGGCCCCGGGCGTGCCCCGCGTGGGCGTCGTCGCCGAAGTGCACCCCGACGGCCGCGTCGAGGTCCTCGCTCAGACCCGCGCCGCGTGGCGCCGCGTCGTCGTTCACCCCGAGCACAGGAACGCCCGGCGCGTGAAGGGCCTGATCGTGAACACGTTCCTGCGCGCACGCCACCCGGATGATCCGCCCCGGGCGCGCTACCTGGCCGGGCAGCTCCTGGTGGGGTTCCGCACGCTGCTCGACTGACGCACCGGCGTCTCAGCGGGCCTCGGCCTCGCTCAACGCGCGACGAAGCCGACGCGCCGAGGGCACGGAGAGCTGCCGCTCGACGAGGCCGGGCGCCAGGGTCCGGGCTCGTTCGACGTGGGCGAGGACGTCGGGGTCGACACGCTCGCCGGCCGCCTCGAAGCGCGCCTGGGCCAGGTTGAAGTGGACCAGGCCGTCGAAGGCGTCGCCGCAGAGGCAGTGCCCGAGCGCCTCGACCGAGTCCGCCGGCGCGCCGCGCAGCATCCCCGGGATCACGGCCAGCGTGATCTGCGCGAGGCGAGCGAGGCCCGCGTCCGCCCCACCCCTCAGGGGCGACAACGCCGCGACGGCGGCGTCCGCCCGCTTGGCCTTGATGTGCGCCAGGCCCACGTAATACTCGGCCTTCGCCGCGAGCGCGGGCTGGTAGCGGCCCACCGCGCGCATGCCCCGGATCAGGGCGTCGAGGCGGTCCGTGTCCACGGTGGGCCGGGCGAAGTGCCGCGCGACCTCGCGCAGATCCACGCCCTCGACCTGGCTCCCGTCCACCCAGTCGCGCAGCTCCTCGACGAGCTCGACCCCGCGCCTTCGCTCGGCGACCGGGTCCTCGATTGGTTCGTCCGCGGGCTCGACGTTGTCGCCGTAGTCGTAGAGGAACTCGGCCTTCAGGATCTCGTACAGCAGGCGGCCCAGGTCGCGCAGGTCGGCGCCCTCCAGCCGGGCGGCCAGGGCCCCGAAGTCCGTGGGGGCGAAGTCCACCGCGCTGAAGTCCACGCTGCCCGTGGCGTCGACCTCGCGCACGAGCAGATGGCGCAGGTCGCGGAAGAACGCGGCACACCGCGGGCACACGGCGAAGTGGGCATGGACCGCTTCGACCCTCAGGGCGTCCAGGCCGCCGTCCAGCAGCAGGATCGAGTCCGCTTCGATTCGGGCACAGTCGAGTTCGGCGTCCAGGGCCATGGTCACTTCTCGTCCAGGGAGGTCGCCCCCACCCAATCGTCACCGGGCGGGTTCGCCTGCAGCGCTTTCGACGCGACGACGAGGCGCTCGGCGGCCAGATCGTCGGGGAACTCGGCCAGGTGGGCCACGGCGCCCACCAGCGTGCCGGCGAAGTCGCGCGCACGGAACTGCGCCAGAAGCGCCTCGTAGGCGCGCGCTCGGCGCCGGATGGTCGCGTCGACCTCGCCGTGCAGCCCGATGGGCTCGAAGATGGCCACGGCCTCGTTTTTGCCTTTCACCGCGACACGGTCGATCTCGCGCCATTCGGCGATCCCTTCGGCGGCGGCGTGGGTCGCGGCCGAAGCGAGCACGCTGGTGCCGTAGAACCGATTCGTCCCCTCGAGACGGCTGGCCAGGTTGGCCGTGTCCCCGAGCAGCGTGTAGTTCAGGCGGTTCGGCGCCCCCACGTTGCCCACGAGCACGCGCCCCGTGGCCAGCCCGATGCGCGTGTGCAATGCCGGTTTGCCGGCGGCGACCCAGGCGGCGTTGAGCTCGGTGAGCCGCGCCTGACAACGCAAGGCCGCTCGGACCCCATGCGTCGCATGCTGCGGATCAGGGTTCGGCGCGCCCCAGAACGCCATGATCGCGTCGCCGATGAACTTGTCGATGGTGGCCTTCTCCTCGGTGAGCACGGCGAGCATGGCCTCGAAGTACTCGGCCATCTGCGCCGTCAACTCCTCGGGCGGGATGCGCTCCGAGATGGTCGTGAAGCCGCGAATGTCCGAGAAGAAGACCGTCAACACCTCGGTCCGGCCGCCGATCTGGGCCGCCTCGCCGCGTTTGAGGAGCTCCCGGACGAGCTCGATGGGCACGTACTTGGAGAACGACTCGAGCGCGACCCGCATGCGCTCCTGCGCCTGGGCCACCTGGTTGATCTCTCGAAGCCTCGAGCCCACCCGCTTGCCCGGGGCCAGCTCGAGGTTCTGGATGCGCTCGCTCTGTTCGACCAACCGATCAAGAACAACGCTATAAGACCTTGCAACCAGTAGAGAAATCATCGCCGAAAGGCCGAGGACCACCAGGGCGATCATCAGGACGGCCTTCTGCTGCTCCTCGATGGCGCCCACGAAGTCGGACTCGGGCACGAGTGTCCCGATCCACAGGCTGCGTTTGTCGCTGAGCGGGACACGCCGGAAGCCTGCCCACCACTTCTCGCCCTCGACCTTGACCTGGAACGGCTCCAGCGGGCGGCCGAGACCGCGCCACTGCTCCGTGGCCACGGCCAGGCTGGGCACCCCGGCCTCGGAGACCTTGAGGAGGACGGCGTCCCCGCGCGTCTCGCGATCTTCGAAGCGCGGGTGGCGAGGCAGCCCGACCAGCTTGTTGGCGTCGTCCAGCACGGCGACGAGGCCGTTGGGGCTGGGGGCCATTCGCGTCGTGAACGCCGAGAGGTCCTCGAGGAAGACGTGCACGGCCCCGACCAGCGGCCCATGCTGGGGGTGCTGCATCCGCAGCGCCGCCGTCATGATGGGCTTCTGCGAGTCGTGGGCCAGGTAGGGCCGCGTCCAGTAGATCTCGTCGTCGACGGACCGCCCGATGTTGGCCTTGTACCAGGGCCGCTGCCGATGATTGAAGGTCTCGGGGCGCTCGCCACGCTCGATCAGGGTGCGGGCGTTCCGCCAGCGGGCCGTGTGCGCCGTGGAGCCCCACTCCGGCCGCATCTCCCGGTTGAACCACGTCTCGCCCTCGCGCCGAAGCAGGATGTGGTAGCCCGCCGGATCGCCGGTGGTGAACATGTCCACCTGCGGATGCGTGGCGAGCAGCGGCATGAGCAGCGCGTTGATCGAGTCGGGACTGCGCGGGTCCAGAACCCCCTCGGAGGTCCAGGTGCGGATCACGGTGATGTCGTCGCGTGCCGGCGCGAGGAACTGCTGCAACGCCGTGTCCGCGTGGTCGGCGGCACGGTCCAGGAGCGAGCGCGACACCGCCCGCACGGTCCGCTGACCGAACTGCCAGGTCGCAAACATGATGGCCGCGGTGATCAGGACCACGACCAGGATCAGCGACTGGAAGAGACTCCACCGGATGGAGACGGTGGCGCGCGGACGGGACACGGGAACCTCACAGCGCTGCGGCGCGGCCGGAGGGTAGCCGAATCGGGTCGCGCAGAGAACGGCGAAACGGGCCGCGCCGGGCGCCGACCGGCGGCGTCAGGCGTCGCCCGGGCAGCGCGTCCCCGGGTCGTGCAGGTGGCCGCGGCCTCGCGCGCACGCCGCGCAGACGCCCCCGCCCAGGTCGACGGACCAGCGGAGCATGTGCAGCCGCAGTTCCTTGTCCTCCTGCATCTCGGCGAAGCCGACGTGGCCACCCAGGTGGGGCAGGCCGCGAAGATTCGGCACCAGCGCGCGATCGCGCAGGAGACGTGCTCGGCGGACGACGTTGCCGACGTCCATGGGGGACAGCGCGAGGTGGCGTGCGACCTCGGGGTAACCCACGCCGTCCAGGTCGACGGCGATGAGGGCGGCGCGCTCGCGGTAGGGCAGCCCGTTGACGGCGGCGAAGACCGCGGCCCGGACGGCGAGGGCCAGCGCGTTGCGCTCGCCCAGGGCGATCTGCTTCTCGGGATCCGGGGCGACCTCGGCCCCCCAGAGGACGTCCACGGCGAGGTCGCCGCCGTCCCCTTCGGGCAGGCCGACGAACTCCGGTCGCCGACGGCGGGCCCGGATGAAGTCGATGGCCCGGTGGTCCGCCATCGAGAGCAGCAGGGCGTAGCGCAGCGTGTACTCGGAGCGGCGGGCATCCCGGATCAGGCGCGCGAGCGTCTCCGCGGTCGTCGCCACGACGTCGGCGACGTCGTCCGGCGACGGGCAGGTGCCGGCGGCGGCCAGGCGGCGGCGCACCCGGCTCGCAAACCGGGGCTCGAGAGCCGTGAAGACGAAGGCCGCCAGGGGCCGGGCGCGGTAACCGAGCGAGAGACATCCATTCAAGATCTTCTCGAAGCATTCGATCGTATCGACCTGAGATGCCTCCGAAATCTTGCGAAGGAACATCAGAACGACCCGTCGGCGGCGATCGCGCTCCGGATCGGGTTCGACGTCACGCAGGGCGCGGGCGGCCGAAGCCCTCACGGCGTGGATGAAGGCCGTCAGGGCGGGACGGATGGTCAGCGGCAGGGGCGCCGTTGGCGCAGCATGTGTGGACGCGTCGACGTGCATCTCCATCTCAGCGCCCTCCCCGACGGCGGCGCAGGCCGGCCATCAGGAGCAGCGCCCAGAGGCCGCCCGCAGAACCGCCCGTGGTCGAGCAACCGTCCACGGACTTGACCTGCAGGCTCGGCGCCGGCGTCGCCGGGGTCGGCGTGGGTTCGTCCGAGGCGGCGATGATCACGCTCGGCGACGTGTCCGCGACGCCCTCGGTCTCATCGGACCCCGCGGTCTCGTCCGACCCGTCGGCCGTGCTCTTCCCGGCGCCGGTGGCCGCCTTCACGTCCGCGCCGGCGAAGTCGACCGCCGTCAGGTGTGTCTGCAGCGTCACGCCGCGCGGCGGGACGGGCCGGCCGCCGACGGGCGGTACACCGGGCGTCGGCATCGGATCGACCGGGTGCGGCGCGGGCAGCACCCAGCCCTGCATGCAGATGTCGTCCGGGGTCATCACGGGCCCGCCGGTCTGCGCGGCGAGGGCCGCCTGCGCCTCCGGATCGTCGGTCACGGGGACGGGTGCGTCCTTGAGCGCGACCCACACGACGGCCGCGTGGGAGTCGACGATCCGGCCGCCCGTCTCGTCGCACTCGATGCCCGCCGCCGAAGCCCCACCGCTCGCCAGCCACAAGGCCATGAGGGCGCCCACGTGCAAGTACTTCATCGGTCCCATCCCTTCTCGCCTGCCGTCAGGATCTGCACGCCGCGTGCGGAATCCAGTCAGTGCAAAGGGCGGACCAGGACCGACTACGGGGCGACCGCCTCCAGGTAGCGCACGCTGCGCTCGCCGTGGGCCTCGAGGCGCGCGCGACGCCCGTCGCCGTCGGCCGTGAGCGTCACGTGGAGCGTGTCCTCGGGCAGGATGTCGGGCGCGCGCGAGGGCCACTCGATCAGGCACACGCCCTCGAGGCCGACGACCTCCTCGAGGCCGAGGGCCATGATCTCGTCGGCGTCGCCCAGGCGATACAGGTCGACATGGTGCATGACGACGCGGCCCGGATGGATGTTCCACAGCGCAAAGGTCGGGCTGTTGACGCTGCGGAGGTCGATGACGTCCGCCCCGGCCGCGAAGCCGCGGGCCAGGCAGGTCTTGCCGGCGCCGAGGGTGCCGTGGAGCGCGATCACGTCGCCGGCCTGCGCGACGGCGCCGAGTCTCTGGCCGAGCGCGAGCGTCGCCGCTTCGTCAGCGAGGTGGAGCTCGCGGATCACGGACGCCCGAGCTCCCGGCGCAGGCGGGCCAGCACGGGCCGGTCCGCGGGCGGCATCGGCAGGTCCGCCAGGCGCTCGGCGGGCATCCACTCCCAGGCGGAGACGCCGAGGCAGCGGGGCTCGCCCGACACCCAGCGGCAGCAGTAGACCAGCAACACGACCTCTTTCCCGGGCTCGGGGTAGACGTGGTGGCCCACGGCGTAGACGTCGCCGACCTCGACCTCGATGGCGAGCTCCTCGCGCAGCTCGCGCTGCAGGGCCGCCTCGGGGGTCTCGCCGGGTTCGATCTTGCCGCCGGGGAACTCCCAGGCGTCCGCCAGGTGGGTGCCCGCGGGCCGCCGGGTGATCAAGTAGACCCCGCGCTCGGGCCCCTCGATCAGGCCGGCGGCGACGAGGATGCGGCGCGACACGGGCTCAGCGGGTGAAGCCGGCGCCGCGGCTCTTTTCGCGGAAGGCGATCCGCAGGCCGACCAGCACCGAGTACGGGAGCAGCGAGGTGGCCTCGACCGCGTCGACGGCTACGAAGTGCGCGTGCAGGGTGATGCGGTCGATGCGGCCCATCGGCGCGGGTCCGCCGTTCGTCTTCACCAGGAGTTCGAGCGTGGTGCCCTCGCCCGGCACGAAGGCGTTGTCGTCCTGGGTGAGGCCCTTCTGGCTCTGAAGCATCTCGAGCAGCAGGTCGCGCTGCATGCCCGTGGCATGGGGCTCGTGGCCCTCGCGGGAGGTGGCGGTCATTGGATCGGCTCCTGGTCACACCGGCGGATGCACAAGAACATCGGCTCGGCTGGGGGTTCGGCGGGCATGCCCATGCTCATCGACTGCGCATTGAGGTCGACGCACTGGTAACCCTGGGGACACTCGTTCGGCGCGGCCTGGCACGCCTCGAAGCAGAAGTCACCGAGGGCGTTGCCGTCGGCGTCCTGCAGGCTCAGACACTTGTTGGGGGCGCCCCCGCACGCGGCCTCGTCCATCGGATCGCAGGGGGACTCGCAGTGGTGGCCGCCGGCAGGGCGGCACTCGCCCGAGGCCTGCTCGCAGACCTCGCCGAACGCGCACTGGTAGTTGGCCACGCAGCCGCGCGGGCGGCACCGTGCGTCCACGCACTCGTCCGCGGCGGAGAGGCAGTCCGCGTCCCGCTCGCAGCCCGGCGCGCACCGGTTCGTGGTCAGGTCGCAGTGGGTCTCGCGCTCGAGGCACTCCGCGCTGCTCAAGCAGCCGCCGGGCACGCGGCAGTGCCCATCCGCCTGGCACTCGCCCGGCGCGGCGCAGGGCGCGGCGTCGCCGCACGCCGGGCGACAGCGCAGGTTGTCGCAGAGGTCGCCGTTGGGGCACTCGTTGTCCTGCGCGCACCCGCGCTGGCAGACGCCGGCATCGTTGCAGAACTCGCCGCCGGGGCAGGCGGCGTCCGAGACACAGGCTGCATCGGCCGCACACTCGCCGGCGGTGGGCACACAGGCCGTCTCGCCGCCGCCGACGTCCTGGCAGGTGTAGCCCGGGCCGAGGGCGTCGCAGGTGGGCTGCCCGGCGCAACTGCGCAGGCAGTGCGGGAGGCCCGCGGCGCCGACGGGCAGGCACAGATCGCCGGGCCGCTCACAGGCGGCCGCGGAGTCGCCACATCGACCGCAGGGCGTCACGCGGGGCTTGCACGCACCGGCGCAGGCGTCGCAGTACTCCGCGACGGCGCACTGCAGGTCGGTTCGGCACGGCGCGCCGTCTCGGGGTTCGCAGACCCCATGACAGTTGCAGGTCGCACCCTCGGCGCAGGGTTGGGCGTCACCACAGGCGGCCAACGGCTCGCAGAAGCCCTCGGGGGCGCGGCAGCGGGCCCGGTCGCCGCACTCGAAGTCGTTGCGGCAGGCCGGCCGGCATGCGCCCGCGGCCGTGTCGCAGCGCGCGCCGCCGGGACACTCCAGGCTCGTGGTGCAGGGCGGGGCCGCGCCCCCGCCGGCACCGCCGCGACCCTCACCGCCCGCGCCGCCACCGGAGACCGTGCCGCCCCCGGAGACCGCGCCACCGCCCCCCGAGCCACCCGAGCCGGCGTCGGCGGGTGTGGTGCCGCCGCCCCCGGACGAACAGCCGAAGAGCCCGAGAACCAGCAGGAGCGTGGGGGTCCGCATGAGCACGGCGGATCTCAATTGATGTTGAACGGGAGGCGGAGCGTCTGGTTGGTGCCGTCGAAGGCCGGCACCTTGAGGTTGCCGAGCGCGGCGCGGACGCAGCTGCTGCCCGCGGACGTGCCGCCCTCCATGCGGACGTTGATCACGTCCCCACGCGGCAGAATCGTGGCCTTGACCTCGAAGTTGCGGCGCGACGGGTCACGCCGGATCTCGTCCTGCAGGCACTTGATGATCTGCGGGTTGCGCTCGGCCACCATGGCGTTCATCGCGGACTGGTCGAAGGTCCGGCCGGTGCCGCCACCGCTCGTGCCGTCCAGCTCACTGGCGGCCGCGAGGCGCTCCTCGTCGGCCATCTTGCGGGCCTCGTCCCGGGCGCGCTTCTGGGCGACCTCGGTCTGGCGGGCCTTCTGCTTGTCGGCCACCTCGGCCTGCGTCTCGGGGGCCTCGTCGGGCAGGAGGATCTGCGGAAGCGAGGCCTGCCAGCGGGCCACGAGCGTGGCGAGGTGCGCCTTCTCGGGCTTGGGCAGCGTGCTCTGGTACCAGGCGAACCCGCCGCCCACGCCGCCCACGAGGATCAGCAAAGCCAGCCCGATCGACATGAACGTGCGCGTCCGGCGACGCTCGGCGGCCTCGCGGGCCTCTTCGGCGCGCCGCTTCTCGCGCTCGGCCTTCTCGTGGATCCACGAGACGAGGGCGTCGTCGAAGACCGCGTGCTCGGACAGCGGTAGACGCCGGTCCGTCTCGATGTCGTAGAGGTTCGTCTCGGAGACGATCTCCTCGCTGAACAGCTTCTCGATGATCTGCTTCGAGGTGAACGGGCCGTAGTCGACGCCGCCCTTCTCGACCAGCCACCGCTGCGTGGTGCCGTCGTCCTCGACGACGCCGGCGGGGCGCAGCTCGGGGATGACGAAGCCGCCGTCGTCCTTGGGCGCCGCGGGCTTCTTGGCGGCGCGGGGCGCGGCCTTGCCGGGCGCACGGGGCGCGGCCTTTCCCGGCGCGCCCAGGGGCGGCGCGGTCGTGATGGGTGTGCCGATGCCGCTGATCTGGTCGTCGAGCGCGACGATCGAGGACTCGGCGGGCAGGCCGTCGGCGTCCCCTTCCCGGTCCGAGCCGCGGTTGGCCTCGATGATGTGGAGCAGCTCGGTCTTGAGTTCGTTCGGGTCGCGGAAACGGACGACGCCCTCACCGCCCCAGCAGCGCTGCAAGATGCGCTCGAGGCCCTCGGGCAGGCGCTTGGCGACGTCCGGCGGGAGCGTGGTCGTCTCCGGTGCGAAGGGCCGGCCCACGAGCAGCGCGAAGAGCATCGCGCCGAGCGCCTGGAGATCGTCCGTGGCGTGCCGCTGGAGGCCGCCCGTGCCGGCGACGGAGGCGGTCGGCGAGGCCTCGAGGGCGTCGAGCGCCCCTTCGATGCTCACGTCCGCGTCGGGGCCGTCGTCCGCGACCGGCGCCGCGGGGGCGGGCGCGCCGCCACCGGCCGACCGCGGGAAACACATGGCGTCCCAGCGGTTGAGGCTGTCGCGGCGGTCGGTCAGCGCGTTGCGGAGCCCGCCGAAGCCGAAGTCGGCCACCTTGACGCGCCCCGTGCGATTGATGAGGACGTTGCCCGGTCGCAGCGTGCCGTGCGTGAGGTGCGGCAAGGCGAACTGGAGCGCGTTGCACACGTGCGCGATCAGATTATAGGCGCCCTTGAGGGTGAAGCTCTTGCCGGCCTCGGCCTTCTTCTCGAGGAGCTCCGACAGGGTCTGCCCGTCGACGTACTCCCGGGCGACGTAGCGGCGCTTGTTCT
Source organism: uncultured Myxococcales bacterium (assembly GCA_903847385.1). Lineage (GTDB taxonomy): Bacteria > Myxococcota_A > Bradymonadia > UBA7976 > UBA1532 > CAINDO01. Next base: position 7,509 of record CAINDO010000524.1, on the reverse strand, counting down.
CGCGGCCGAGGCCGAAGACGCTGACGAGGTTCTTGTGGGCGAGGCCCGTGGCCACCTTGATGGCCGCGCGCATCTCCTCCGTGGACACCTTGTCGACGCCCAGGGTGCCGTCCAGCATGACGATGACGATCTTGCGACCGCTCTTCTCGTCCACGGCGCGGTAGACCGGACCGATGACGTCGTCGCGCAGGCGCTCGTCGACGACGAAGCGGCTGCCGACCGTGTCGCCTTGTTTCAGGCGGACGAGGTCCGGTTGGGGCCCGATCGCGGCAGGCGCACCGTCAGTTCCGGGCGTGTTCTCGGTCAGCAACGTTGGACCATCCCCCCCCGGGCAGCGTGCGCCCGGGCCAATCGACACCGCACCAAACGTCTCGAACGATGCCCGACCCGCCGGCCGGGGTATTCGCAATCGCCGCATTCTGCCGACCCGGAAATTCCCGCGCAAGGGCGCTGCGCGGCGTCGACGGCCGGCCGCTTTGACGTTGACATCCCGCGCCCCCATCCCTTGAATGCCTGACGCATGTCACGCATCGCCCCTCGATTCGCCCAGGCCCGGCTCGCACCGGTGTTCGCCGTCCTGCTCGCGCTCGCCGCGTGTGAGGAGAACCTCGACGTCGCCACCCCCGACGGTGCGCTGCACCGCCTGCGAAACGCGGTCATGAAGAAGGACGCCCCGGCGATCCTCGACAGCTGCTCCGCCCAGACGACCACGCTCCTGAAGGAGCTGTTCGGCATCGTGTCGGCCCAGGCGAACGTCATCAATACCACCTACCCCGAGGCGCACCGCGTGGCGGCGCGGGCGAGCTATCCGCCGGGCATGCTCGAGGCCAAGTCCCCCGAGGCGCTCTTCGGCGCGCTGCTGGAGAACGGCCTGAAGGAGCTCAACGCGTCGCCCGGGCTCGGCTTCGGCATGACGGCCCAGGGCAAACCCTCCGTCGATGGCGAGCGCGCCTCCGTGACCAGCCAGGCCGGCGAGGCCCATGAGTTCGTGCACGAGAACGGCGTCTGGAAGACCACCGTCTTCGAGCGTGAGGTCTCGGCGGCCATCAACCACGCGCGGCTGCACCAGCAGACGCTCGACGAGAACCTCAAGGTCGTCGCCGAGCTCGCGCGCCTCGACCAGATCAAGCAGGCGCGCGACGCCGAGGCCGCCGCGGCCGGCTCCACCCCGCCCCCGAAGTAACGGTCGCGGGCTCACGGCGGCGCGAGTTCGAGCAGGGGCTCGAGCGCCGCACGCTTCTTCGGGCCGATGCCGCGCACCCGCTCCAGATCGGCGAGGCTCATGAAGGGCCGTTCGGCGGCAATGCGGGCCGCCATGCGCGGGCCCACGCCCGGCAGCGCCACGAGGCCCTCCGGGGGCTCTCGGTTGAGATCGAGCCGCCCGCCCAGGGCGAGTCGCCGGTCGGCCGCGATGGGCGCGGAGTCCATCGAGCACCCGGCCTCGCCCGCGTCGATCAGGCGGGCGCCGGGCCTCGGCGCGAGCGCGGCGCAGCCTGGCGCCAGCGCAGCCGGAGTATCCAGGCAGACGAGGCGCGGTCGTGTGTCCCGAACCACCTCGATGAGGCCCGAGGCACACGCGAAGGCCGGCGTTGCGTCCGGCGAAGCGGTCGCGATCCGCCAACGCCAGGGCGAGAGCCCGACGAACGCGAGCGCGATGCCGGCGAAGAGCGCGGCGGACCGATGCATCGGGACCTTCCCCGAGCCCACGACGCGCGGGCCCCGAAGGGTTCATCGGCCACGGCGAGCGCGTGTCGCAGAAAAAGCGACGCTCCCGACCGATCTCAGCCGGCGAGCGCGGCCCGCAGCGCCCCCGGGTGGTCGGTGAACAGGCCGTCGACCCCCCAGCCGGACAGTCGCCGGGCCAGCGCCGGATCGTTGACGGTCCAGACGTTGATCTCAACGCCCAGACCGTGGAGGGCATCGACGATTGCCGGGCCGACCAGCGGAGCGCCGGGGTGCCAGGCCACGGCGTCCGCGCGGCGGAGGTGCCAGAACGGGAACGCCTCGCGCAGGCGCACGCCCAGGTTCAGCGACTCCGTGCCCATGATGAGCGCACGCGCGACGCCCGGCGCGCAGTCGGCCGCGGCATACATGGCCGGCAGGTCGAAGCTCGACAGCAGCACGTCGTCGTCCATCCGCAGGTCGCGGATCGAGCGCAGCGTGCGGTCCAGCGCCGCCCCGTGTTTGATCTCGACGTTCACCGCGAGGTGCCCGCGCATGAGCGCGAGGGCGTCGCGCAGACGCGGGATGCGCCCGCCACCCGGCAGCTCCGCGCGCTGCAGCTCCGCCCAGGTCATGTCGGCGACGGGCCGGTCGTGGCCGGGCAGGACGTCGTCGTGGTAGATGACCAGCTCGCCGTCCGCCGCCTGCCAGACGTCGAGCTCGACCATGTCCGCGCCGTCGTCGATCGCCGCCTGAAACGCCGCGAGCGTGTTCTCGACGGCCCCTCCGGAGCGATGACTGCCCCGATGTCCGATGATTCGAGTCATGCGCGCTTTGTACGGGGCCCCGCGCACGCCCACAAGGGCCCGCCGACGCCCGGCCCCCCGCGCGGTCCCGACGGCTTGCAGGTCGAGTCCGCGCCTGACATCGGACACGACCCTCGGCTCGCCGACCGCGTCGCGCGGCGCTTGGCGGCGGAGCCGAGCTGAATCGCGGCTCAGCCGCGCGAGATGCCCGGGAGCGTCGCCAGACCGGTCAGGTCGTCCAGGACCTCGGTCGACTCGGAGGCCGCTCGTCCCCACGCGACGCAGACGAAACGCACGCCGGCCGCGGCGGCGGTCTCGCGGTCGATGGGCGTGTCGCCCACGTAGACGCAGTCGGCCTTGGTGTACCCCAGCCGGTCGATGGCGTGCAGCAGCGGCTCCGGCGCCGGCTTGCGCTCCGGGAGCGAGTCGCCGAACACGCGGACGTCGAACCGACGCGTCCAGTCCAGGAGGTCCAGCAGCGGCGCGCCGAACATCGCCGGTTTGTTCGTGACGAGGCCGAGGGGGTGCCCGGCCAGAACATCGAACATGGCCGGCACGCTCGGATAGGGCCGCGACCGCACGGCGAGGTGAGCCTTGTAATAGGCGATGAAGAGCTCGCGAGCGCGCTCGAGCCCGGCGGCGTCCGCCTCGGGCAGCACGCCCTTCAGGAGCATCGCCATGCCCCAGCCCGTATGTTTCTCGACCTCGGCGTCGGGCAGCGGCGCGAGGCCCAGCGCGGTGCGGGCGGCGTTGGCGGCGTCGGCCAGATCGCCCTTGCTGTCGAGGAGCGTGCCGTCCAGATCGAAGAGAAACGCGGTCTTCATGGCGCGCAGCTTGCCGGCGTCGGCGAAAAAAATCGACCGCCGTGGGTTCCCCCTTTTGTTTTGCGACATCGACCTGGGTACAGTACGTACCGACTTCGCGTGGCCGGTGTGCCCGGTCCCGCCCGTGTGGTCAATACACCCACACGGACCGACTCGAACAGCGCAATTCCGGCGCGACCGGAACCTGGAGGAATGCATGAAGGCGAACTGGATTCTCGGTGCGGTGCTTTTCCTGGGGGCCTGCGGCGGCGGCGACACGTCCGATGAGGGCGCGGCCATCGTCGGCAACGACGGCCTGCTCACCGAGACCAAGACGGTCGACCTCACCGCCGACGGCACCACCTACGCGGTGGACGTCCGCGACGACGGCGGCGTGGCCGGCGACATCACCGTCCGCAGCCACCGCGGCGACCTTCGCCTGGGCGAGTGGCTCCGCGGCGTGCGCATCTCGCACAACCTCGCCGAGCTCACCTCGGACGACAACACGCTGATCGTCCTGACCAACGTGAACGACCTCGCCGAGGACGCCACCCCGACCGAGCTGGCCCGCGAAGCCCGCGAGCAGGCCCGCAACGGCGCGAACTGCCCCGAGGAGTGCCTGCACTGCCCCGAGGACAACGTGTTCCTCTGCCAGTCGATGTGCGGCGCCCGCCACTGAGCGGCCCGCCCCGCTGGCGATTGACACCCCTGGTTGCCCGAGCCTAAAAGAGGCCGGTGCAACGCCTCACACTCGGAAATGAACGTCTCGCGCTCTCCGGCCTCTGGGCCGTGGCGCATGGCCGCGCGGTCGTCGAGATCGACGCGGCCGCCCTGGAACGCGTGCGACGCATCCGCGAGCGGATCGAGTCGCTGCTGACCGCGGACGCGCCGAACACCTACGGCGTCAATACGGGCTTCGGCGCGCTGGCCGAGGTCCGCATCCCGGCCGCCGACCTGGCGCGCCTGCAGGTGAACCTGCTGCGCAGCCACGCGACGGGGGTGGGCGAGCCGTTCCCGACGCCGGTGGCCCGGGCGATGATGCTCCTGCGCGCCAACGTGCTGCTCATCGGCACGAGCGGGGTGCGGCCCGAGGTGCCACAACTGCTGGTGGACATGCTCAACCGGGGCGTGTGCCCGGTCATCCCGCAGAAGGGCTCCGTCGGCGCGTCGGGGGATCTGGCGCCCCTCGCCCACCTGGCGCTGGTGCTCATCGGCGAGGGCGAGGCCACGTACGAGGGCACCGTCCTGCCCGGCGACCAGGCGCTGGCCCGCGCCGGGCTCACGCCCATCCGGCTCGCCGCGAAGGAGGGCCTGGCGCTCATCAACGGCACCCAGGCGATGACGGCGGACGCCGCGCTCGTCCTCGAGCGGGCCCAGCAGCTGGCCGTGGTCGCCGACATCGCCGGCGCCATGTCGCTCGAGGCGCTCAAGGGCACCGTGAAGGCCTTCGATGAGCGCATCCAGGCGGCGCGGCCCCACCCCGGCCAGGGTCGCAGCGCCCGCAATCTGAGGCGTCTGCTGGCGGACAGCCCGCTCGCAGTCAGTCACAAGGACTGCGGCAAGGTGCAGGACCCCTACAGCCTGCGCTGCATGCCCCAGGTGCACGGCGCGACACGGGACGTGCTCGACTTCTGCGCGCAGGTGCTCACCCGGGAGTGCAACGCGGCGACGGACAATCCCCTCGCGTTCGAGATCGGGGACGACGTCGAGCTGTTGAGCGGTGGCAACTTCCACGGGCAGCCCGTGGCCTTCGCCAGCGACTTCCTGGCCATCTCGCTGGCCGAGCTGGCCAACATCTCCGAGCGGCGCATCGAGCAGCTCGTGAACCCCGCGCTGTCGAGCGGGCTGCCGCCGTTCCTGTCCCCGGACAGCGGCCTGAACAGCGGCTTCATGATCGCCCAGGTCACGGCCGCCGCGCTGGTCAGCGAGAACAAGGTGCTCGCGCACCCGGCCAGCGTGGACAGCATCCCGTCGAGCGCCAACCGCGAGGACCACGTGTCGATGGGCACCATCGCCGCGCGCAAGGCCCGCACGGTCACCGAGCACGTCGAGTACGTCCTGGCCATCGAACTGCTGTGTGGCGCCCAAGGCATCGATCTGCGGCGGCCGCTGCGCTCCTCCACCGGAGTCGAGGCCGCGTGGGCGATGATTCGCTCCATCGTGCCGCCCCTCGCAGAGGACCGGATCCTGCACCGTGACATCGCCGCCGTGACCGCGCTCGTCCGCGACGGTCGCCTGCAACACGCCGTCGAGGCCGCCATCGGCCCCCTCGACGCCCTCTCCCCGCTCCCGGAGATCTGAGCCCATGCAGCCCTCGGCCCCCCGCCCGGTTCGGGCCCCCCGCGGCACCGACCTGACCTGCCGCGGCTGGCAGCAGGAAGCCGCGCTCCGCATGCTGATGAACAACCTGGATCCGGACGTCGCCGAGCGCCCGGACGACCTGGTCGTGTACGGCGGCAGCGGCCGCGCGGCGCGGTCGTGGGCGGACTTCGACCGGATCGTCGAGACGCTCCGCCGACTGGGGGACGACGAGAGCATGCTGGTCCAGTCCGGCCGCGCCGTCGGTGTGTTCCGCACGCACCCGGACGCGCCGCGCGTGCTCATCGCCAACTCCCTGCTGGTCCCCGCCTGGGCGACCTGGGAGAACTTCTGGGCCCTGGAGCGCGCCGGCCTGACGATGTTCGGCCAGATGACCGCCGGCTCGTGGATCTACATCGGCACGCAGGGCATCCTGCAGGGCACCTACGAGACCTTCATCGCCGCCGCGCGCAAACACTTCGCCGCCGACGATCTCCGCGGGCGCGTGGTGCTCAGCGCCGGCCTCGGCGGCATGGGCGGCGCGCAGCCCCTCGCGGTCACGATGGCCGGCGGCGTGTTCCTGGGCATCGAGATCGACCCGCACCGCGTCCAGCGGCGCCTGGAGACGCGCTACCTCGACGAGGTCGCGCCCAACCTCGAGGCTGGCGTCGCCCGGGCCCGGGAGGCCGCGGCCCGCGGAGAGTCCGTCTCCATCGCGGTCGTGGGCAACGCCGCCGACGACTTCGGCGCCCTGCACCGGATGGGTTTCCGGCCCGACCTGGTGACGGACCAGACCTCGGCACACGATCCGCTCGGCGGCTACGTGCCGACGGGTCTGACGGTCGAGGCGGCCGCCGCCCTGCGCACCGCCGAGCCCGAGACTTACGTGCGCCGCGCCTACGAGAGCATGGCCGAGCACGTGCGCGGCATGCTGGCGTTCCAGGCCAGCGGCAGCCACGTGTTCGACTACGGCAACAATCTGCGCGCGGGCGCCGTCCGCGGCGGCTGCGGGAACGCGTTCGACTTCCCCGGCTTCGTGCCGGCCTACATCCGGCCCCTGTTCTGCGAGGGCAAGGGGCCGTTCCGGTGGGTGGCGCTGAGCGGCGATCCCGAGGACATCTACACGACGGACCGGGCCATCGCCGCGGCGTTCCCGGAGGACGCGGCGCTTCAGCGCTGGCTCACGCTCGCCCGCGAGCGCGTGCAGTTCCAGGGTCTGCCGGCCCGCATCTGCTGGCTCGGCTACGGGGAGCGCCACAAGGCCGGGCTCATCTTCAACGAGCTCGTGCGGACGGGGCAGGTCTCGGCGCCCATCGTGATCGGCCGCGACCACCTGGACTGCGGCTCCGTCGCCAGCCCCAACCGCGAGACGGAGGCCATGAAGGACGGCAGCGACGCCATCGGCGACTGGCCGGTCCTCAACGCGCTCCTGAACACCGCCGCGGGCGCGACCTGGGTGAGCGTGCACCACGGCGGCGGCGTCGGCATCGGCTACTCGCTCCACGCCGGCCAGGTCACCGTGGCCGACGGCACCGAGGCCGCGGCGAAGCGCATCGAGCGCGTGCTCACCGCCGACCCCGGCACGGGCGTGATGCGTCACGCGGACGCCGGCTACGAAGAGGCCGTCGCCTGCGCGCAGGCTCGCGGCGTGGACCTGCCCGGCATCACGCGGTGACGCCCCTCGACCTGCTCGTCTCCGGCGCCGCGGAGGTGTTTCCCAGCGGCGACGCGGCGCCAATCAGCCACGGCGTCGTCGGGGTCCAGGCCGGTCGAGTCGTGTACCTCGGGCCCGAAACGGGTCTGGCCGGAGCCGGCTGGACGCCGGGTCCGGGAACGCGTCGCGTGGATGCCGCGGGCGGCCTCGTCACGCCGGGCCTCGTGGACCCGCATACCCACCTGGTCTTCGCCGGGGACCGCGCGCACGAGTACGCGCTGCGGGC
>CAINDO010000523.1 GCA_903847385.1 uncultured Myxococcales bacterium | reverse complement strand
GGCGCCACCGCCCGCGCCGCCGCTCGCGCCGCCCGCAGGGAGCCCCGAAGGTCCGCCGGCGACGCCGGATCCGCCGCCGCCACCGGCGACGTCCGCGTCACCGCTGCACTCGCAGGGCAGGAACAGGCCCTCGGCGCCGCAGGGCTGGGTGCCCGAGGCGCCGTCAAGGCAGTGGCAGTCACGCCGCTCGGGCGCCGTGCAGCGGGGCTGGTCGCCCTCGGCCGGGGCCAGCGGCTCACAGGCCGCGACGAGCGCCAGCAGCGCCGCCGGGAGCCATGCGAGCGCGCGACCCCGCCGCGTCACAGACGACGCCAGCCGCCCGCGGCGTAGGCCCCGGTGCCCGGCGGGGCGTTGGAGAGCACGTACACGGCGCGGCGGTTGCGGGCCTCGTCCACGTTGTCGCCCGTCTCCACGGCCAGGCCGTGCTCGCCGGCGCCGTGGTAGTAGACCGGCACCTTCAGGCCATGGCTGCGGAAGTACTCGGCGATGGCGCGGGCGCGCTTCTCGCTGAGCACGGCGTTGTCGCCGTCGCTGCCCACGGTGTCCGTGTGGCCGGCCACGAACAGGGCGGCGTCCGTGGCGGCGTCCTGCCCGAGCTCCTCGCGGAACCGGATGAGCTCCTCGTTCACCGCCGTGATGGCGCGCTCGAGCTTCTCGGTCTCGCCGGGGCGGACGTCCCACTTGCCCGACTCGAAGATCACGTCCTCGTGGGCGACCTCGGCGTACCAGCTCACGGCGCGCAGTTGCGACCACAGGCCGTAGTCGTCCGTGAGCTTCAGGTCCACGCGCCGGATGTCCGGGCCCGTCTCCTTCCAGGCGACGACCGTCGGCTGGCCGGGCTGGGCGTCGAGGTCGATGATCGTGTTGACGACCTCCTGCCCGCCCTTGTCGAAGACCACGACCTCGGCCGTCTTCAGCGGACGGTTGGACTGCAGCACCAGCCGCCCCGCGGGCAGGTTGGTCTCCCGGGAGAGCTGGATCTTCAGGTCGTCGAGCGCGGCGACCTTGAAGTCGAACTCCATGCGCGCCGGGCCCTCCGGCGTGCGGGCCGTGACCTCGGCGTGCCACTCGGTCACGCCCGGGGGCGTCTTGAAGGTGATGCGCTGCTCGGCCCCCACGGCCATGCCGCCGCGCTTGATGGTCTGCCGCAGCTTGCCCGCCGTGAGGTTGATCACGACGTCGCGGACCTCCTTCTGGGGCAGGAGCACGAGCACGCCGGGCTCGCCTTTGCCGACGACCTCCTGCGTGCGGTAGGCGAACTGCGCCGAGTCCTGGGCCGCGGCGAGGCCCGGCAGCGCCAGCAGGGCCGCCACGAGAACTGCACTGAGCTTGGGGAAACGCATGGGTCCTCTCGACTTTCGCGACTTCACGGCGACTTCACGGCTTGGGCTTCGACACCCCTGCGGGGTCCGCCGAGAACTGGAACGGGAACCGCACCACGATCTCGCCCTCGCCGCCGTCCACGCCTTCGGGCACGGGGTACTCGATCTCCCCCAATGCCTTCAGGACGCACATGCCCAGGAACGGATTCAGCATGGGGGCATCGGAGCCTTCTTCTTCGATGTCCGCCTCGAGGATGCGGCCCTTGCCGTCGTCCTGGGCGACCACGAACTTGACCAGCAGCTTTCCGGCGAGCGCCGGGCTGCGCTGCAGGGCCTCATCGTAGCACTTCGACACGGCCGGGCGGGCGGCGTCGATGCCGTGGCGCACGGCCTGGGGCGAGAGCTGACCGGGCGCGTGGGTGCGGGCCGGGCGGGCGCCGGGCGTGGCCCCCGGGACGGGCGCGGGCTGGTGGCGCACGATGTCCTCGAGCTGCTCGGGCGAGAGCGTGGGTGCCCCCGGCGGCAGGGAGGGCAGCGCGAGGGCCGGAATCCCGTTCGAAACCGGCGCCGACGCCGTGGCCTCCAGGGGCGGGAGCGTGCCCTGAGCGCGCGGCGCGCTCGCGCGCTCGCCGGCCCCCGCGCGGATGGGCTCGGCGGGACCGGCGGGGGGACCACCCGTGGCGTCCCGGGCGCCGCTGAACACGCCGAACCCGAACCACAGCAGGCCGGCGAGCGCCAGGGCGAGCGCCAGGAAGAGGCCGGGATTTCGCATGGAGTCCTCCGCCGCGGTGGCCGCTTGACCCCCCGCCGTGCGCGGGGGTATTGGGGCCACATGAGAGCAAGCGCGATCTACCGTTCCGATCTCCTCAAAGACAAGGTCGTCGTCGTCACCGGCGGCGGAACCGGCATCGGGCAGGCCATCGCCGCCGAGTGCGCGCGCCTCGGCGCCCGCGTGGCCATCGGGGGCCGCAAACCCGAGAAGCTCGCCGCCACCCAGGCGCTCATCGACGCCGACGGCGGCCGGTGTTTCTCCCACGGCGTGGACATCCGCGAGCCCGAGAGCGTGGACGCCTTCGTCGCGGCCGTGCTCGCCGAGCACGGGCAGGTCGATATCCTGGTGAACAACGCCGGCGGCCAGTTCATGTCCCACGCCATCGACATCAAGCCGAAGGGCTGGCGGGCCGTGATCGACACGAACCTGAACGGCACCTGGTGGGTCACGCAGGCCGTCGGGCGGCACATGATCGCCCGGCAGAGCGGGCGGGTGATCAACATCGTCGCCAACATGTGGCGCGGGTTCCCGGGCATGGCCCACACCGGCGCCGCGCGGGCCGCCGTGGTCAACCTGACCAAGACGCTCTCGCTGGAGTGGGCGCGGCACGGCGTGCTCGTGAACGCCGTGGCCCCGGGCATCATCGAGTCCTCGGGTCTGGACAACTACGGCCCGGAGATGAAGGCCATGGTGCTCGCCGAGATGCCGAAACACGTGCCGATCAAACGCCTGGGCACCGTCGACGACGTGGCCCACGCGGTGGTGTACCTGGCCAGCCCCGCCGGCGACTTCGTGACCGGCGAGACGCTCTGCGTCGACGGCGGCCAGCAACTGTGGGGCATGGCGTTCCCCCCCTGACCCGGAGTCCCCCATGGCGAACGAGAGAGTCGGCGTGGTCCTGGCCGGCTGCGGCCACTTCGATGGCGCGGAGATCCGCGAGGCCATCTTCGCGCTGCTGGCGCTCGACGAGCACCACGCCCACGCGGTGTGCATGGCGCCCAACATCGAGCAGATGCACGTGGTCGACCACATCACGGGGCAGACCGGCGGCGCGCGCAACGTGCTGACCGAGTCGGCCCGGGTGGCCCGCGGGGACATCCGGGACCTGGCCTCCGTGCAGGCCGACGAGCTCGACGCGCTGATCTTCCCCGGCGGTTTCGGCGTGGCCAAGAACCTGTGCGACTTCGCCGTGAAGGGCGCCGACTGCACCGTGAACCCCGAGGTGTCGCGGCTCGTGCGCGAGATGTACGCGGCGGGCAAGCCGCTGGGCTTCGCGTGCATCGCGCCGGCGCTGGCCGCGGCCATCTTCCGCGAGGCGGGCGTGAAGGGCGTGCAGCTCACCCTGGGCGACGAGGACAAGGGCGCCGCGCGGGCCCTCGAGGCGCTGGGCGCGGTGCACCTGTCGTGTCCGGCCACGGAGGCGCGGGTGGACGCGGCGCACCGCGTCGTGTCGACGCCGGCCTACATGTACAGCACGCCGCGGATCAGCGAGGTGCGCCGCGGCGTGTCGGAGATGGTCGGGCGGGTGTTGGGGCTGGTGAAGAAGGGCTGAGCCCGAAGGGCGGCTCAGTTCACCGCCGGGGCGTCAGTTCGGGCCGGGCGAGCAGACGATGTGGTAGGCGACCGGGAGCTCGCAACCGCGGTAGTCGGGGTCGTAGTCGAAGCCGGACCCCAGGTCGAAGAACAGGTTGCAGAGGATGCCCTGGTCGGGGAGCTGCTGGCAGCTGCCCTCTTCCCACTCCACGGCCGGGCCGAGGCCCTGGGAGGCGCAGGCGGCGTTGGCGCAGCCCTGGGCGTCGTTGCACTGGTTCCAGTTCTCGCAGCCGCCGTGGTGACCGAAGGCGTCGTTGGGGAAGATGGGCACCGCGCCGCCGCAGTAACCATCGATGCACTCGACGCCGGCGTCGCAGACCGTGCCGCAGCTGCCGCAGTTGTTCGCATCGGTGTTGCCGTCGAGGCAGACGCCGTCGCACTGGATGAAGTCGACCTCCTCGCAGGGGTCGCCGGCCGCCAGGCAGCCGTCGTCGGCGGGGAAGTCCACGTTGCCGTCGCCGTCGTTGTCCGCCTCGTCCGCGCAGTAGTTGCGCTGATTCGGGTCGTCCGTCTCGTCGTTGTCCGAGGGCGCCGCGCAGCCGAGGTCGTCGGCGTCGACGAGGCCGTCGCCGTCGTCGTCGCGGCGGTTCTCGCAGGCCTGCAGCAGGCTGCGCACGACCACCTGCAGCTCGGGCTGGAGGTTCGGGTCGGCCGGGTCCCAGTTGAAGCTGTCCTCGACGAACACGAAGTAGTCGCCGGCCTCGAGGCGGGCGACGCGGGCGTCCTGGCCGTTGCTCTGGTCGCCGGCGCAGGCGAGCTCGGTGTTCACGTCGTCGCAGACCGACCGGATCGAGGTCGTGCCGTAGGTGCCGTTGCCGAAGATCTCGCCCGTGCGGGCGCCGATCTGGACGAAGGAGGGATCGTCCAGGTGCAGCAGGTAGACGACCTCACCGCGCGGGCCATCGCCGCACGACGCCCGGTTCGGGCCCGGGTTCGGCGCGAACGCGATGGGGTAGATGCCGTTCTGGGCCGGGAGATCGATCACGTCGTAGGGCCCCTGGCAGAGCAGGCGCTCGTAGGTGTCGCCGGCGGCGACGCAGTCGGCGTCGTCGGGCCAGTCGGTCAGGCCGTCCTCGTCGTTGTCGATGCCGTCGATGCACTCGGGGCGCGGGCCCGGCTCGTCGGCCTCGGTGTCGTCGAAGGCGCGGCGGCAGCCGGGATCGGCAGCGTCGATCAGATTGTCGCGGTCGTTGTCGACCTCGTCGTTGCACTGCCGGATGTTGCTCGCCACGTCGATGGCCACCGTCCACGGGGTGCGGTGCGGGCCCTGCTCGACGAACACGTAGTACAGGCCGCGGTCGAAGTCGCCGGCGCGCCAGACGCCGGGCCGCTGCTGCTCGAAGCGGCAGGCGATCTCGCTCTCGGCGTCGTCGCAGGCGCGGCGGATGTAGATCGGCGTGCCGACCGGCAGCCCGTTGGCCTCGATCCGGATCTGCACCGCCGAGGGGTCGGTCAGCGTCAGCGCGAAGACCTGCGCGCGGCGGCTGCCGTCGCCGCAGGAGCCGGCCTGACCGTCGATGCCGTCGGCGGGCTGGATTTCCCAAGCGCCGCCGTTCTGGCCGACCTCGATCACGTCCACGTCCGCGCCGCAGCGGGGCTCCTCGGAGCCGCCACCGGCGCCGCGGCAGTCGGGATCGCTGCCGAAGTCGGTGTTGCCGTCCTCGTCGTCGTCGCCGCCGTTGCTGCACACGGCGATGGCGTCGCCGGCGTCCTCGGCCGAGTCCCAGGGCGAACGGCAGCCCGGATCGTCGAGATCCAGCGCGCCGTTCAGGTCGTTGTCGATGCCGTCCGTGCAGGCCGTCGGCGTCGCCGCCTCCTGGTCGTCGAGCGGGCCGGAGCACTCCGGATCGTCGCCGTCGATGCGGCCGTCCATGTCGTTGTCGAGGCCGTCGCCGCACGCCCGGACCGGAACGCCGACCCGCGAGGTGAAGATGACGCGCTCGTACTCGGGCCCGAACGTCACGTTCAGGCCGCAGCGGTAGCCGGTGTTCAGGGAGGCGCCGCTCGTGTGCCAGCACATCCGGCCTTCGCCGGTGCCGTCGTCGTTGCCGTCCATCGCGTTGGTGTCGCACGAGTTGCGCGAGGCGACGGCGCCGGCGGGCACGAAGCCGATGCTGGAGTTCTCGGAGTAGTACCAGTTGACGCCGTTGTGCTCGTGCGTGGCGTCCGGGCCGTCGCCGGTGTCGGCGAAGACCTCGCCCGACTCGCCCATGGCCGCGAGCTGGATGACGTCGCTGCCGGCCTGGCGGCAGCCCATCAGCACGAGGTCGCCGTCACAGGCCGCCCGCATGCCGGCGGTCGGGGTGTTGTCGCCGTAGGTGTCGATGAAACACTGCTCCCAACCCGCCAGCGCATCCACGGGCAGGTTCACCTGGTAGCCGGAGAACAGGTAGACGCCGCCGCAGAAGCCGTCGATGCACTCGACGCCGTCCGCGCAGACGTTGCCGCAGGTGCCGCAGTTGCGGCCGTTGGACAGGACGTCCTGGCAGACGCCGCCGCAGAGGTCGAAGCCGACCTCCTCGCAGGCGTCGCCGGCGCCGGTGCAGCCCTCGTCGCCGGGGAAGTCGATGGCGCCGTCGCCGTCGTCGTCCACGCCGTTGGCGCAGTAGGGCACGCCGGCCTCGTCCGCCTCGTCCTGGTCGCGGGCGTTGCGGCACCCGGGATCGGCGAGGTCGATGATGCCGTCGCGGTCGTTGTCCACGCCGTCGCTGCAGACCGGGTTGGCCGGCCGCACGACGAACTCGATGTCGACGTTCTGCACGCCGCCGAAGGGCACGGGCCCGCCATCGAAGCCGCCCTGCTGGGAGATCTCGGCGAACACGAAGTAGGTGCCCGCCTGGAGCTCACCCATGGGGAGGCTGCCCTGCCAGGGCGCCACGCAGGCGATCTCGGCGTTGGCGTCCGCGCAGTCCGTCCGGGCGAACAGCGTCACGGGGATGCCGAGCTGGTTCAGGCTGCGGTTCGTGACGGTGACCGTGGAGGGGCGGTCCAGCGTGAGGATGAACAGGTGCTCGGGCACGGGCTCGAAGTAGCACCGGCCCTGCGCGAGATCGTTGCCGGCCAGCGGGAGCGGGACCGAGAACAGGCCGCCGTCGACGCCGACGTCCGTGGTGGGCACGTCGAGCGCGCAGACCGGGCCCTCGCGGGGGTCGCCGGCGGCGTCGCACTGCGCGTCGTTCGGGTAGTCCGTGAGGCCGTTGTTGTCGTTGTCCAGGCCATCGGCGCAGGCCGGCGGCGTGGGCGGATCGAGCTCGATGTCGTCGTCCGGCGTCTCGCAGCCCGGATCCGTGAGGTCGACGAGGCCGTCGCCGTCGTTGTCCTCGAGGTCGCGGCAGGCCGAGGCGCCGTCCTCCTCGACGGACAGACGGAACGCGCCGCCGCCGTCGCGGGAGCCGGTGTCTACCGTGATGTAGTACAGGCCGGGGTTCACGCCATCGAGCACGGCGCGCGTCCCGGGGGCCTCCACGGTGCCGCGGTTGCACACCAGATCGACGGGGTCCTCGCAGTCCACGCGGACGTAGACCACGGTGGGCGCCTGCGTCTCGGGGAAGTCCGTGCGCACGGTCAGGTGGTTGAGGGGCCGGTCGACCCGGTAGCTGAAGACGACCTCGCCGCCGGCGGCGCCGCCGCAGCTCGCGGCCAGGGCGCCCTCGACACCGGCGGTCGTGCCTTCGTAGGCCTCGTTGGCCGCCAGGTGGGCGTTGAGGTCGATGACCTCGTGGCCGCCGCAGGTGTTCGCGACGACGGCCACGTCGGGCGTGGGCGCCTGGGCGTCCGCCACGGCGCCGCCGACCGGGGCCGTGGCGTCCGTCGTGATCGCGGCGTCCGTCACGGTGCCGCCGGGCACGGGCTGCCCGCCGACGGCCGCGTCCGGGCGGGGCGTGACGTTGCCGCCCGTGCCCACGTCCGTGAGGCTGATCTCGGCGTCCTGGCCCTCGCCGCTGTTGCCGCCGGCGCCGCCGCCGCCGGTGTTGCCGCCGCCGCCGGTCTCACCGCACGCGGCGAGCAGCGCGCCCGCCGTGGCCAGGAGCCACAAGCCGGCGCGTTTCTTCTTCAGTGATTCGTGACACTTCTGCAATTCCGCTACTCCCCTTTACGATCGATGTTGGTCGGTGGGTTCATGCGCACACCGACCGACAACTTCCGTGCAAGGCGTGGGTTCGGTCAAGGGGAATCCCGATACACGTCGGCGGTCGGCGGTGGCATGCTGGCGAAGAGCAGTCCGGCGAGACACAGGCGAAGCGCGCGGGGTCCGACCACCCGGAGGGGCGACGAAATGACGATTCGACGAACGAAGATCGGCTCGGGCACCCGAGCGGCGATGCTGACCGGCGTGTGGGCGCTGCTCGCCTGCGACCCCACGAACCAGGTCGGCTCGAGCGCCGACCCGGACGCCGACCCGCCGGCGGGGGATCAGGGCGCGGGCGGGAGCGGCGGCGCCGGCGGCGCCTCGAGCGGCGGTG
>CAINDO010000522.1 GCA_903847385.1 uncultured Myxococcales bacterium | reverse complement strand
TCTGCGCGGGTGGCGGCGGTGGCGCGGGCGGCGAGCAGCCGGCCGGCTGCGAGGCCGAGCCCGAGGGCCCCTACCGTTCGCTCGGCTGCCGCGAAGGCATCGCCGGCGCGGTCAACGCCTTCATCGGCAAGGTCCTGACGGACAACCGCATCAACGGCTACTTCCTGAACAGCAACGTCGATGGCGGGCACTTCAGCCTCTGCCTCACCAAGTTCATGGTCACGGCCGTCGGCGGCCCGGACACCTACCCCGGCCTCAACGGCAACGTCGAGATGATCGACGCGGACGGCTGCCGCGACATGGTCACCGCGCACGCCGGCATGGGCGTGTCCAAGGCGGACAACGACATCCTCATCGGCGACCTCGTCGCCACGCTCACCGAGCTCGGCGTCAACGGCGATCTGATCGCCGCCGCGGGCGGCCTGCTCGCCCCCCTCGAGGCCCAGATCGTCGAGGATCCGACCAGCGACGCCTCGCTGTACCAGCGCATCCACGTGGGCGACGCCTACGGCAAGCCCGCCATCCAGCAGATCGTCGGCGGCCTCGTCGGCGCCGTGGCCGAGAACGCCAAGCTGCTCTCGTTCTTCACGGACCTGACGCGCATCCCCCGCGTCCAGACCTGCCTCGTCCGCCAGATCTGCGCGGTGGCCGGCGGCCCCTGCGGCTTCGGCATGGAGGTCACGGCCCCCGAGGTCGACGGCCAGAGCATCGAGCCCGGCGTGTCCCTCGAGACGCCCTGCATCACCGACATGCGCTCGCTCCACGAGAACATGACGAACCCGGACGGCGACATCATCACGGTGGACGACTTCAACGCCCTCGCCCTCGAGCTCAGCAACGCGATGGTCACCCTCGGTGTCGGTCAGGCCGAGCACGACGCCGTCCTCGGCGCCATCGGCGGCACCTGCGCCGACATCGTCGCGCCGGCCGAGCGCGCCAACTGCCCGTAAGGCGCCCTGCGCCTCCCACCATGCCGCGCACACCTCCGCCGCGTCCTGCGGTCCGACGCCTCCTGCCCCTCGTCCTCGCCCTGCTCGCCCCGGCTTGCCGTGACGAGACCCCTGCGTCCGCGCCGGCGCCGGCCTCGGCCGCCGCCTCGGCGACGGTGGCGGGCAGCACGCCGCCCGCGGGCAAACCCGCGCGCAAGCTCATGCCCGTCTGGGAGGCCCCCCCGGACATCCTGCCGGAGTTCAAGGACCCGCCGGCGGGCCCGCGGGCCCCGGACAACGCCGGCCTCCTGGTGCGGGTGGGCGAGACGAAGCTGGACGAGGCCAAGGCCCTCACGGCCGGCTTCGGCAAGGCCTGCATGAACAAGTCCGTCCGCGTGGCCATGCAGGCCGCGCGCGAGGCCAAGTCGCGCGAGGTGGACGCGGCGAAGGCGGCGGGCAAGGGACCGGACGCCGTCACCGGCGCGTCGATCCTGATGTGGCGCAGCCCGCGGGAGACGAACCCGCAGGTTCGCTGGAGCTGCGAGGACATCGACCTGGCGGCCGTGAAGGACCGCCCGCGGCCGACTTTCTCGCAGGCCCGGTTGCTCTACATTTTCGACAGCGACGCACTCCCGGCGCGGATGGCGTCGCTGCAGCGGTCCTGGCCGAAGGATCGCACGGCGGAGGCCGTCGCGGACCTGCGCGACACCCTGGCCGAGCTGACGAAGAAGTGGGGCCCGCCCACGACCTCGCGCGGGGAGATCCCGCCGGCGCCGGCGAAGGCCGACGCACCGGTGACCCTGCCCGGGATGCAGAACTTCCTCTACGAGTGGAAGTGGGCGGATCTGCAGGTGAAACTGAACGCCGTGAACCTGCCCAAGGGCCTGACGATCAGCGAGGACGTCGAGGTCCCCATGCCCCTCCGGCCGGACGCACCCGCCCGCCGGAAGTAGGCCCGCGCGACCTCAGGCGAGCATCTTCAACAGACGCTCGCCCGTGGTCGTGATCTCGTCGTGCAGGTGCCGCGCCCGCGGCTCCGCGCGCTCCAGGTGGCGCTCCAGCACGGACGTCCGCTCGGGGTGTTCCTGCGCCTGCGCCAGCAGGATCTCGGCGATGGCCTCGTCACACAGCAGGCGCGTCAGGCGCTCGGCGTGCAGCATGGCCAGCGAGAAGTCGCGCTTGGGGTCCCAGTCGGACTTGAAGGCGCCGGGCCACTCCGTCACGGGCAGGTGCTTGAGCTTGTCCGCGGCGGTGCGGGTGAGCATGAACTGCTGCGCCGACAGCGTGAGCGCCTGCAGGCGCGCGACGCGCTTCTCCAGCGGATCCCGCGAGGACACGGCCTTCCAGTTGGCCTGCGCGATGCGGCGCACGAACCGCGTCGGGTTCTTCAGGATGCCCGTGAGCGTGTCCTTCATCGCCATCAGCGACTGGATCTGGCTGGTGCCCTCGTAGATGGGCATCACGAGGGCGTCGCGCAGCAGTTTCTCGGCGCCGGATTCGCGGGTGTACCCCACGCCGCCGTGGATCTGAACGCCGCGGCGGGCGATCTCCACGGCCTTCTCCGAGGCCAGGTACTTGGCCAGGGGCGTCAGGCGCCGGGCCTTGCGGCGGGCGCGGTTCATGCGCTTCTCCAGGTCCGCGCGCGTGGCGGCGTCCACGGTGTCTCCGAGCAGCAGCAGGGTCGTGCGCAGCCGCTGCCCGAGCTCCTCGCAATAGCCGCCGGTCACGGCCAGGGCGCGGATGCCCTGGATGTCCGTCTCCATCTCGTCCAGGGCGTCGGCGATCATCTCGTGGCGGTCAATGGTCTTGCCCATGCTCGGGCGGCCGGCGGCGTACTCGCGGGCCAGCCGCCAGGCGGCCTCGCACAGCCCCAGGGCCTCGAAGGCCACGCCGATGCGGGCGTTGTTCATCAGCAGCAGCATCTGCTGGAAGCCATCGCCGCGTTTGCCCACGAGCTGCGCCGGTGTGTTCTCGAAGCGCAGCGAGGCCGTCGCCGAGCCGTGGTGGCCCAGCTTCTCCTCGATGCGATCACAGAATGCCAGGCGCTTGCGGCCCTGCGGGGTGTCTTCCCACATGGGCACCATGAACATGCTCAGGCCCTTGAGCCCGGCCATCGGGTCGTCGCCGGCGCTGGCGCTGGTCTCTTCTGTTCGGGCGATGACGAAGTGATACTTGCCATGGCCGGAGGTGATGAAGATCTTCTCGCCGGTCACGCGCCACACGCCGTCGGCGCCGAGCTCGCCGCGGGTGCGCAGGGCGGCCATGTCGCTGCCGGCGTTGGGCTCGGTGATGTCCATGCAGCCCCAGGCCTTGCCCCGGGCGATCTCGGCGATCTCGTTTTGCCAGCGCGTCGACACCAGCCGGCGCGCCTTCGTGTCGACCTGCGTGCTGCCCTCCATCAGCGAGAAGAACAGAAGCGCCATGGCGATGCCCCCGTGGAAGCCGTGGTGGGACATCACGGAGACCTCGGCGCGGGCGAAGACCTCGGAGTTCAGGAAATACAGCAACATGGGACAGTTGAGGCCGCCGAGCTCGCGCGGCAGCGACATCCCGTGCAGCTCCAGGCGGTTGATCTTCTGAAACACTTTCTCCAGGGTCGGCGGGAAGTGGACCTCGCCGGCCTCCCAGCGCACGCCCTCGCGGTCGATCTGCGCGGCCAGCGGCGCGAGCTCCTCGGCGGCGAAGCTGCCCACCGTGTCCAGGATCTCGCGGTAGAACCCCAGGGCGTCGTCCAGCGTGGCGTGCCCCTCGGGATCACCGCGCCAGCCTGATTCGATCTCGTCCACGAGGGGGGCCCAGTCGATGCCCCGCTCCACGTAGAACCGC
This sequence comes from uncultured Myxococcales bacterium, assembly GCA_903847385.1. Taxonomy (GTDB): domain Bacteria; phylum Myxococcota_A; class Bradymonadia; order UBA7976; family UBA1532; genus CAINDO01. The sequence continues at coordinate 7,339 of CAINDO010000522.1, read as the reverse complement.
AGGTCGTCGTTGTCCTTGAAGTAGTTGGCCATCTTTCGCCTCGTTCCGGATCCGCCGACTCGACTCGGCGCCGGGGACGGTACCGCAATTCGTAGCGACATGCTGTGACTTGCAGCATCGCACGAGCCCCGCGCGGCGGGCCCACGCGGGGCGGCCTGAAACGGTGCCGCGGCACGGCCCTTGCTCTGGCCACTCGGCACATCGCAAGGCCGGGCTGCACCGGCGGAAAGGTCCGGGATCATGGGATCTCGTCGTCTCTCACGCGCCCTCGGCGCGCTGATCACACTCGGTCTGTGTTCTTCGGTCCCCGCCGCGGTCGCCGCCCCCCCGGCCCCGGCGCGCCCCCGCATCGAGGTCGCGTTCGTGCTCGACGCCACGGGCTCCATGGGGCCCTACATCGACGACGCGCGCTCGCGCATCCGCACCGTGGCGGCGGATCTGTCGCAGGGCGAGCCCCGGCCGGACGTGCGCTACGCCCTGGTGGCCTACCGGGACAAGGGCGATGACTTCGTCACGCGCATCACACCCTTCACCGGCGATGTGTCGGTCATGCATTCGGCGCTGACGCAGCTCGGCGCCGAGGGCGGGGGCGACACACCCGAAGCCGTGCTCGAGGCCCTGCGCGACGCGCTGGAGAAGCTGAAGTGGAGCCCCGTCGCGGCCAAGACGCCGAACGCCGCCGCCCCCGAGGCCCCCGTGCTCCGCCTCGTGTATCTGATCGGCGACGCGGCGCCGCAACACTACGCCGACTCGCCGAGTGAAGACGCGCTGGCCAAGCTCGCGCTCCGCAAGGGCATCACCGTGCAGAGCATCATCTGCGGCGAGCCCGGCGCCGACGGTCGCGGCTTCTTCGAGCGCGTGGCGGCCCACAGCGAGGGCCGGGCGGTGTCCCTCGCCGACGCCGGCCGCCGCGCCGAGGGCGGCCCCTCGGGCGGTCATGCGCCGGCGCCGACGGTGGGCGGCACCATCTCGGGCACCACGCAGACCTACGCCGCCGACATGCTGGCCGTGGACTTCGCCGCGGCCGGTGGCGCGCCCGTGACCCTGACGCCCCTGGCCACGGCGAGCGTCGCCCGGAGCGGTCTGTCCGGGGCGCTCCTGCGGCCCGTGACCGACGCCGTGACCTTCTCGGACCTGTGGCGGGCCCACGTGGGCCTGTCGTTCGACGACGGCGCCGCCGGTGGCGACGCCGCGGCGCCCAAGCCGCCGAGCGTCGACTTCAGCCGCATGCAGGTGCTCGTGGCCGGCGGCGCGGACGCGGGCCTGGGCGTGACCGCGGTGCAGGCGGACACCCGCCGCGGCCTGCGCGTGGCCAGCGTGGCCCCTGCGGCGCCCGGCGTGCGTTTCTATCTCGTCCCGGCGGGGTCGCCCGTCGTGGCGGCCGTCTCGTCTGGTCTCTCGAACACTGAAACCGGCCCGGCCCGCTCGGGTCGGGGGGAGTGATGCCATGTTTCGCCTGACTGTTCTCGTCGCCGCGCTCTTCCTGTGTTGGCATGCCCGGTCGGCGCACGCCTCGGGCTCGCTCCGCAGCCCCGCCGGGCCGCTGCGCACGGCCTACACCCATGTTCGCGTCACGGTCGAAGGGCAGACCGCCCGCACCGAGGTCGACCAGGTCTTCGTCAACGACCTGCCGACGGCCGTGGAGGCCAGCTTCAGCTTCCCGCTGCCCGGTGACGCCACGGTGACCGGCTTCGCCGACTGGCGGGGCGGTCGGCGCGTCGAGGCCGCCGTGGCGGGCCGCGAGGCCGCCGCCCGCGCCTACGACGACGCCCTGGCCGCCGGAAAACGCGTGGCCCTGGGTGAGGTCGAGCCCGAGCGTTTCCGCATGCACCTGGACGCCGTGCCCGCCCGGGGCAGCCGCCGGGTGAGCCTGAGCTACGTGCAGTCCCTCGACGCGCTCGGTGGCGCGCGCTCCTATGTGTTCCCCGGCGAGCGCGAGGCGCGGCCGAGCGTGCTCGACCTGGAGTTCGACCTGCGCGCCCCCGACGCCGACCACGGGTCCACGGCGCTCTCCACGCCGAACCACCCGGACGCCCGCCTCACCGGCGACGCGCGGGAGCGCCATGTGTCGCTCAACCGCACGGGGCGCGGCCTGGAGCGCGACTTCGTGCTGCGGTGGCAGTCACCCTCGGCGCCCCTGGACCTGGCCGCGCGGGCCGGCCGCCGGCGCCTCGGCGAGGCCGGCTACGTCGAGGCGCGCTTCGCCTTCGACCGCGACCCCTTCGCCGCCGATCGCGCTCCCCGCGACGTGGTGATCGTGGTGGACGCCTCGCTCTCCATGGCCGGCGAGCCGCTCGCCCGGGCCCGCACGCTGGCGCAGCGGACGCTCGAGGGGCTCGGCGAGCAGGACCGCGTGGCGCTGCTGGTGGTGCGCGACGAGGTCGAGGCCTGGATTCCCGCGCTGATGCCCGCCCAAGGGTCCACGGTCCGGGCCGCGAGCGAGGCCCTCGCCCGGCTGCGGGCCGGGGGCCGCACGGACCTGGGCGCCGCGCTGCAGGCCGCCGGCGAGCTCATCGTGCACAGCGAGGACGCCGTGGTGCTGCTCGCCTCGGACGGCCAGCCCACCGCGGACGCGACGGACACGCGGGATCCCTTCGGGCTGGACGTGGACGCGGGTCTGTTCGGCGAGGCGCGGGTGGTGCTCGCGCAGCTCGTGTGGCCCCGCCGCGGCGCCGAGCTGGCGCGGCTGTTCCCCAACGCGACCGTGCGCTACCTGCCCGACGGCCCCGCCGGCGACGGCGCCACGGACGAGCTCGTGCGCCTGGTCACGGCGCCGGTCATCGAGTCGCTGTCCTTCGAGCTCGAGGGCCAGGGCGTGCACGACGTCTCGGGTCCCTTGCCCACCCGGCTGAGCCAGGGCGAGTCCGTGCGTCTGTTGGCCCGCGCCGACGGCCCCGTCCGGATTCGCGTCGAGGGTCTGTTGCACGGCATCCCCGTGGGGCTGACCGCCGAGGTCCGGCCCGAGGCCAAAGCCACGCCCTCCGGTGAGCTGCTGGCCGTGGAGTGGGCGCGGATGCGGGTCGCCGAGCTCGAGGCGACGCTGGGCGGCGCCGATGGCCCCACCCGGGACATGATCGGCGAGGAGATCCGCGGGCTGGGCCTGACCTATGGCATCGCGACGCGCATGACCAGCTTCGTCACCGCGCCGACGGGGGACAGCCTGGGCCCCGATCGCATCAAGCCGGGCGACCCGGAGATCCGCGTCCGCGCGCCCCGCAACGCGATGAGTGTCATCGGTGTCTTGCCCTGGGGCGAGGTCGTGCCCTGCACCTGGGACGAGACCGAGGCGCTCTGGCTGGGCCGGTTCCTGGTGCCCCGCGGCGCGGCGGACGGCCTGTACCGCGCCCGCATCCTGGTCCGCACGCAGTCGGGCTGGACCTCGCGCGGCACGCTGTTCTTCCGCGTGGACAGCGCCCCGCCGACCTTCGAGCTCACGGTCGAGACGCCGGACGGCCTGCCCGTCTCCGGCCCCGGCGAGACGGACGCGCCCCTGCGGTTCGTGGCCCGCCCGGCCGACCATGTGTTCGACGACGAAGGCACCGTGAACGCCGCGGACGGCGATGGCATCGTGCGCGACCGGCTGGATCTCAAGCGCATCGTGGTCCGGCTCGGCGAGCTGGAGCTGCCGCTGGAGCGCGTGGGGGCCGGCGAGCGCTGGGAGGCGTACCTGCCGGACGATCTGCCCTCGGGCCGCCACACGGCCCGCCTGGTGGCCGTCGACTACGCGCTGAACAGCACCGAGACCACCCTCGAACTCGAGGTGCCGTGATGTCCCTGCCGACGCTCCTGACGCTGGCGGCGACGCTCCTCGCCGCGCCCGCCCATCTGACCTGCGTGCCGGCGGACGGCCCCGTGGTCGCCGCGCTCGACACACCCGACGGGCACGCGATCGTGGCCCGGGACGGCGGTTTGAGCGTCGACGGGCGCCGCCTCACGGTGTGTGACGGGCTGCCCGGCGCGCACCCCACGGCGCTGGCCGCCACGGCCGATGGAGCCTCGCGGTTCGTGGGGTTCCGCCGCGAAGGTGTGTGGCGCTGGGACGCGGGCGGCTTCACGGCGGTGCCGGGCCTGACGGACGCGGGCCGCTTCGGCGGCGTGCGCGCGCTCGCCGTCGACGGTGACACGCTGTGGGTCGCCACCGGCTCGGCGGGGCTGTGGCAGGGGCCCGTGGCGGGCGGTGTGTTCCGACCCTCGACGCACAAGGTCCTGGGCAGTCAGGCGGCGTTCGCGCTGCGGGCGGCGCCGGGCGGGGGCGTCGCGGTGGCGGTGGGGCCCTATGGCGCCTGGCTCGTGGACGCCCACGGCGGCGTGAAGCGAACGACCTCGGGGTTCGTGGGCTGCCTGGAGGCGGACGCGCGACCGGCGGTGTATTGCGCGCCCGTGTCGGGCCGCTCGGCCACGGGCGCCGCGGGCGCGGGCCTGCCTACGGCCCACTTCACGTCGCTCGCGCGGCGGGGCGGGCGTCTGTTCGCCGGCACCTTCGACCAGGGTCTGTTCGCCTCGGACGACGGTGTCCGCTTCGCGGCCGTGCCCGGCTTACCGCCCTTCGTGAACGCGCTCGCCGAGGTCGGGGGCGCGGTCTTCGTGGGCACGGCGCGGGGTCTGTTCGTCCTCGACGCCGGCGCCGACGGAGAGGCCGCCCGCGCCGTGCCCGGCATCTCGGTGCATGTGAACGCCCTGGCGGCCGGCCCGGGCGGGGCGCTGGCGGTGGGCACCGCGCAGGGGGCCTACGTGCTCGAGCGTGGCCACGTCCGGCGCCTGGGCGAGGCCGAGGGCCTGCCCGGTCGCCAGGTCTGGGGCGTGGCCTTCGGGGCCGACGGCGCGCTCTGGGTGGGCACGGTGGACGGCCTCGCCCGCTTCGCCGAGGGCGCGCCCGTGGAGGTCTTCACGCAGGCGAGCGGACACCTGCCCCACGACTGGGTCACGGCCGTCCTGCCCGAGGGCGACGACCTGCTCGTGGGCACCTACGACGCCGGTGTGGTGCGGCTGAGCCCCGACCGTGTCAGCGCCTCGGGGTGGCGGGCCACGCCGGCGCTGCCCGGCGCGTGGGTCAACCCCATGGGCCTCGCGCGCCTGGGCCGGGAGGTCGTGGTGGCCACGCTCGGCGGCGGCGCGGCGACGCTGCGGTCCCCGGCGCGGGCGAGTCTGTTGCCGGCCGCGCTCGACGATGTCACGGCGGCCCTGGAGACACCCGACGGCGAGTGGTGGTTCGCGACGCGCGGCGGCCTCGTGCATGCGCCGCATCGCTGGTATGCTGTCGCGCATGACCAAGCTCAACCTGCTCCCGATTCCCCTTGCTTTGCTGACGTGCGCGCTCCTGCCGGCCTGCGGGTCGAGTGAGATCGCCGACTTCAACGACGAGGACGCCTCGGCGGGCGGCGTTGCGGCCGCAGGGGGGCAGTTGTCGTCCGGCGGGCAGCCCTCGTCGGGTGGACAGCCCGCTTCCGGTGGTCAGCCGAGCGCGGGCGGCCAGCCGAGCGCGGGCGGCCAGCCGAGCGCGGGCGGCCAGCCGAGCGCCGGCGGTCAGCCGTCTCCCGGCGGTCAGCCGTCTCCCGGCGGTCAGCCGTCTCCCGGCGGTCAGCCGTCGCCTGGCGGTCAGCCCGCGCCCGGCGGTGACCCCGGCGTCGGCGGCCAACCGGTGGCCGGCGGCGCGGCGCCGCCCCCCCACAACCCGCCCATCACCGTCTCCGGGCCCGTGTCCGGGGCGTGGTGCGGCGAGGTCACCGTCGATGGTCAGGTCACGATCGCCCAGGGCGAGACGCTGACCGTCTGCGCGGGCTCGCGAATCATCGTGCAGGGCGGGGCCAACGCCACGGTTCGGGTCGCCGGCACGCTGACCATCGAGGGCACCGCCGAAGCGCCCGTGGCCATCACCGGTCAGGGCTGGGCCGGGCTCCAGGTCGGCGGCACGATGCAGGGCGCCCACCTGAGCATCGATGGCGCCGAGACCGGCCTCGCCGGCCTGCGCGACAGCCAGATCACGCTGGCCTACACCGAGATCCGCGACTGCGGCGCCGCGTTGAGCGTCGCCAACGGCGCCACCTTCGACCACCTGCAGGCCGTCGGCGGCTCCAGCGTGCGCATCACCGGCGGACTCCTGCGCCTCACGGACTCCGTGATCGACCTGCAGCGGCCCGTGAACGGGGCGGACTGTCTCGTCTTCGGTCGCGGCGGCGCCACCATCGAACACAGCCGCGTGACCGGGTGTCACTGCCCGCTGCACATCAACCAGGCCGATCTGCCCATCACCGTGACGAACAGCATCCTCGACGGCGCCTCGTTCCCGGTGATGATCGCCAACGCCCAGGCCGAGTTCCATATGAACCACCTGAGCGGCACCGCCGCCGACTTCGACGACATCGGCGGCAACATCCAGGCGAACGTGACGGACAACTACTACGATGGCGGCCCGCCGGACATCAGCTCGGGCAACCCGGCGCAGTTCCAGGGCTCGGGCATGTACCGCCAGGACCCCATCCCGGGCGTCGGACCGCGCTGAGCGTTCGGCCCGGCGTCAGAGCAGGTCGATGCCGGCGTTGAGCAGGATGCCGCTGCTGAGCTGCCACTGGTTGGCCACCAGGGGCTGGCGCTTGGCCCCGGCCATCACGTCCACGGAGCCCCAGTCGGTCAGCTTGAACGACAGCTTGCCGTGGATGTCCGCGTTCATGCGCTCGATGCCCGTGATGCCCTGGTCGTCCGAGAGCAAGAACGGGTACAGGAAGTTGGCCAGCAGCTCGTAGCTCAGGCGCTTGTCCATCGCGCCGGTGAACGCCGTCTCGAACTCGGCGCCGGCTTCGAGGGAGTCGTGCAGCGGCGTGATCTCGATGCGGCCGACCTCGTCCGACTTGGTCAGCGCGAAGCCGTCGCGCACGATCAGCTCCTGGACACCGGCGCCGAGCTTGAAGCCCAGGTTCGCCGGCTCGGACTTCACCGGATCGGCGAAGAAACCCAGCGACTGACGCAGCGTGAGCGGCTCGAAGGCGCCGGCGAGGCGGGTCGACGCGCTGGCCGAGTGGTGGCTGTACCGCGGGATCTCCGGGCCGTCCTCGGTGTTGATGACGTCGTAGTCCTCGGGTTTGGTCGTGGTGGTCGGGAAGATCACCGTGTCCAGCTTGAGACGGGCGAAGGGACCCACCCAGGGCACCGCCGTCAGGTGGTACAGATAGGTCGTCATGAACTTCAGGTCGTCCATGGACTTCTGCCAGGTCTCGATGGCGGGTGTCTTGGTCTGCTGGTGATGGATCTGGAGCTCGTTGAGCCAGCTGTGCTGACCGGCCTTCAGGTTCGCCTGGGACTCGATCACCAGGCCGACCTGGAAGCTCGAGCCGTCGACGCTGCC
>CAINDO010000521.1 GCA_903847385.1 uncultured Myxococcales bacterium | reverse complement strand
GCGGCGCGGGCGGCGGCGCGTCGGGGCTCGGCGCGGCGTCGGCCGGCGCGCTCCCGGGGGCGGCGTCCGGTGGCAGGTTCAGGTCGAGCGCCTCGGGTCGGGCGTCCGCGGCGCCCACGTCGGCGGCGGAACCGCCACCGCCCGCGTCGTCGGGGTCTCCGGAGCAGGCCAGGAGGCCGCAGGTCAGCGAGAGCAGGGCGAGGTGTGTCTTCATCGACGCACTGTGCCCTGCCCGGTGGCGGCGCGTCGATGGGGACGCACGCGGTCGACGCCCGTCACCGCTCGCGGGTGATCCGCGACGACCCGGACCGCGGACGATCACCCGCCGGCGGTCACTCCACGGGCGCGCCGACCGCGAACATCCAGTATTCGTTCGTGATGCCGAAGCGGCTCAGCTCGGCCCAGTCGTAGGGCGCGCTCACGGCGTTGCTCCAGAAGAACCGATTGGGTTGCGCGGCGCGCCACCGGCAGCCGAGCACGCAGGAGACATCCGGGAAGGTGCCGGACAGGCTCACGCCCACGAGCAAGTGCTGCCCGGCCTGCAGGACGATGGGCTCGGGGAGCTGAACCTCGACCATGCGCACCGTGTCCAGCGGCAGGTCCACGCCCTCCACGGGGATGACCGCGACGGGCATCGGCTCGGCGGCGGGCACGTCGGCGTCCATGACCGAGACCTCGACGCGCTCGTCGAACGCCGTGCTGCACGTGGTTTCAGAGTTCACGTTCGCCACGTTGGCGTACTGGATCGCGTCGACGCGCCAGGGGTAGCTCGGCGGCGTCAGCCGCGTGGCGACCTGATGACCCTCCTCACCCGGGGCGGGCATGATGTTGCTTTGGCGGCAGTCGTCCACCGGGTAGTTCGCCAACAGGGTCGGCGACTGGCGGTCCAGCGAGGTCTGCCAGTTGCATTGGGCGAGCTCGTCGCAGCTGGCGACCTTTGCGGCGCAGGTCATCGACTGGCTGCTCCTCGCGTCGACCATGCATTCGAACTCGCACCACTCGGGGTCGAGCGCCGCGCCGCATTCGTTCCAGCGCTCACAGCCGGCCCGGCAGGTTTCGACGGTGGCCAGCGGGCCATGGGCGCAGAACTCGGCGAGGTGCGGCGAGACCGCGAATTGCCGGTCGGCCGTGATGCGCCGCGCGACGAGCGCCTGGACCTCGGGCGCCTCACACGGCAACTGCGACACGGCCCGCATCGCCTCTGGCGTCGTGGGCTCGGCCGTATTGTCCTGGAAGAAGGGATCCGTCAGGGCATTGCCGCAGTACCCCCACATCAGGCGTGCGAAGCCGGCCGTGTAGTCGGCGAGGCCCGGGCAGGCCTCCGTGGTGCACTGCACCACGCGGTCGGCGAACGCCACGCAGGCCGGGTCGACGTCCGCTGGCGGCGGGCCTCCGAAGTGCGGCTGACACTCGCCATCGAGTCCGCAGTAAGGGCGCAGGGCCGGGTAGGCGGTGGACATGGTCGCCGCCAGGTCCGGGCAGGTCGCGGTGCGCCCGACCGTGCTCACCAGGAGCGCGTTGCACTGGGACAGGCAGGCATCCTGGATTGCGCTGGGGTCGGAGGACCCCGCGCAGGCGCAGACCTGGGGCTCGGTCTGCGTGAAACACCCCACCACGCGACTGCACGCGTCGAGGCACTCCGCCGACGCCTGCGGCGCCGCGTCCGGCGGCAAGCTGGCGTCGGCCTCGGGGGCCGCGCCGACATCGGCCTCCGGGGCCGAGGTCGCGTCCGCGGTGGCCGCGCCGCCGGAGGCTGCGTCCGTGTTCGGCGACGCATCCGGCGTCGTTCCGCCAGCGGCCGCCGCGTCGGAAGCGGCGCCCCCGCCGCTTTCACCACAAGCCACGGCGCCGAGCGCCATCCAAAAGGCGATGAGATTTCGATTCGAGCGCTTCGTGCGCATTTGTTTCTCCACAGGTCGATTCGTCGAGCGACGGCGCACGTTGCGCCGGCGACTGGGACTACGCAATCGTGCGGAGAGTCCTTTCCGACGCAGTTGACGTAGCGCAAGAACGTTGCGCCCGCCCGAGCCTGACCACTCGCACTCTGCTTCGAGAACCCATGCTCCCCACGCGCCTTTCCAACGGCCGCGCGGTCGTCTTCTTCTCTCCGTCGTGCGTCTGCGGGCTCGTGCAGTTCGCGATGTTTTCGGTCGATCCGACCCAGGCCGCGGGCTCGGGGTGGCGGGGGTCAGCGGCGCCGCATGTCCGGCGCCGACCAGACCTGCCATGACGACACGGCATACGCGCCGGGGGGCGTCGTGACCGCGGGCCGCGCCGCCGCCCGTCACTGCTCGCGGGTGACCGTTTGCAGCGGCCGGGCCCGTGTCGTAGAAGTGGCGTCATGTCATCGACGACCCGGATCAGCCCCGCGCCCCTTTCGTACGAAGAAGCCCTTCGAGAGCTCGACCGCAACCGCCAGCGGCTGCTGCTCCTGCAAAACATCCTCGAGAGCCCGCACGGCGTGATCTTCTTCTCGCTGGACACGGCGTATCGCTACACGTCCTTCGCGCGGGCGCACGCGCAGACCATGAAGGCCATCTGGGGCGCGACCATCGAGATCGGCACCTGCATGCTCGACGTCATCCGCGACGACGCCGACCGGCGGAAGGCCAAGGCGAACTTCGACGCCGCGCTGTCCGGCGAGAACCTCCTCAAAGAGGAGGAGTACGGCGACGCGAGCCTGCAGCGCACCTTCTGGGAGAACCGCTATTCGCCTCTGTACGACGACGCCGGTGTGATCGCGGGCCTGACGGTGTTCGTGACGGACATCACGGAGCGGCGCCAGGCGGCGGACAAGCTGGCCAAGGCGCAGGACGACCTCCGGATCAGCCTGGAGAGCCAGCTCAAGCAGCTGCGGGGGATCATCCCGATCTGCAGCTACTGCAAGAAGATCCGGAACGACGACCAGAGCTGGCAGCAGCTGGAGGCGTACATCTCCGCGCACTCCGACGCGCTGTTCAGCCATGGGATCTGCCCCACGTGTTTCACCCGGCAGGTGGCGCTCCTGGACCGCGAATGACCGCCCGCGGGCTTGCATCGTCTGTCTCCGTCCGTGCCGCCCGACCGGACGACCTCGACGTGTACGTCGCCCTGCGCGCGGCGCTCTGGCCCGACTGCCCGGCCGAGGACCACGCCTCCGAGGCGGTTGCCTACCTGACGCCGCTGCCCGGACGCGGGGCCTTCGTCGCCGTGACGCCCGGCGGTGTGATCGCCGCGTTCGTCGAGCTCGCGTTGCGCCCGTGGGCCGAGGGGGTCGACTCGCGGCCGGCGGCCTTCGTCGAGGGTTTGTTCGTCTTGCCGGAGGCCCGGCGCCACGGACTCGCCCGCCGCCTGCTCGACGCCGCGGACGCCTGGGCGGGCGACCATGGGTCGAGCGCGCTGGGCTCCGACGCCGAACTCCACAACGTCGAGAGCCAGGCGCTGCATCTCGCGGTGGGTTTCGTCGAGCAGGAACGGACGGTCGTCTACGCGCGGCCCGTCCGGTCGCCGATCCGACTCCCCGCCGTGACCGGGGGCGACCTGCTCGGCGGCGTGCCCGAGTCCCTGACCGACGAGCTCTTCACGCCCCTGTGCTTCGGCGCGAACGTCCGCGTGGAGCGCATCGTCTCGCGCGGTCACGCCTCGCCCCCGGGGTTCTGGTACTGCCAGGACGAGGACGAGCTCGTGCTCCTGATCTCCGGCGGCGCGCGGCTCGAGATCGAAGGGCAAGGCGAGCTCGCCTTGCGCCCGGGCCAATGGGTGGACCTGCCGCGGGGTGTCCGCCATCGCGTCGCGTTCACCGAACCGGGCGTCGACACCATCTGGCTCGCCGTCTTTCGCGGCGGTTGAGGGTCGGCGGTCGGCGGCAGCGCGCGCTGGCAGCCATCGGCGGGCCTCCGTTACTGTGCGGGCACCAGTGAATTGGACACACCCGGACACGGAGCCCGACATGACCCTCGAACTCGATCGCAGTCTTTGCCGAAAACTCGGTCTGGCCGCCGCGGCCCTCCTCTGCCTGCCCGCCTGCGAATCCGGCGGTGGTGACACGGGCGGGGGTGGCGGCGCCGGCGGGAACGGGGGCGAACGCCGGGACGCCGGGCCCACGACGGACGCCGCGGCCGGCGGTCAGATCGGCCCGGGCGGGTCCGGTGGTGCGGGCGGGGCGGTGCCCGGCGGGTCCGGTGGCGCG
>CAINDO010000520.1 GCA_903847385.1 uncultured Myxococcales bacterium | reverse complement strand
GGCGGCGCGGCGACCCGCGGGCCGCACCTGGAGGCCTCGGCCGCGCTGATCACGGTCACGCCGGGCAACCCGCAGACGCTGACGATCACCAACACCGGCGACGCGACGGCCACGCTCACGCAGTTCGTGCAGACGGGCTCGGCGTCCATCGCCGTGCTGCTGCAGGGGCTCGACCCGCGGCGGGCCGGCGAGGCCCTGGCCGATCCGGACGCGGACGGGACGCCGGGTCTGTCCCCGGGCGCGCACGTGGACCTGGAGGTCCGCATCCCCACGCCGGACGCCGAGCGCGACGTCGCCGTGCTGCGATTCATGTCCGCGGACGAGGCGCCGCTCGAGGTCACCGTCACGGACTTCGACCCGCAGACGTGCCTCGCCGCCGAGCCCGGCGCGCTGGACTGGCAGACGCGCATCGGCGCGCGGGAGGCGCAGTCGCTCACGCTGACGCCGTGCCTGCCCGGCGCGACGGTGACGGTGAACGAGGTGAAGTTCTCGGGGCCGAACGCGGACGTGTTCCGCCTGGCGCCGGACTCGCCGCCGGCTCCCTGGACCATCGACGCCCCGACGGAGGTGCGCGTGGAGTTCCTGCCCGTCGCCGCAGGGCCCGCGGAGGCGTCGCTCGACCTGGGCTTCGCCGCCGACGACCCCGTGGACGAGGTGCAGTCCATCGCGCTGCGCGGCATCGCTCGCGAGAATCAGTGCCCGCAGGCGTGGCCGGCGCAGACCTCGTTCCAGGTGCCCTGGGGCACGGTCATCGAGCTGGACGGCGCCGCGTCCGTCGACCCGGACGGGCCCGACGGCCGCCCGGTGACCTACGAGTGGGTGGTCACGTCGCGGCCCGAGGGCTCGGTCGCGGGGCCCCACGAGGTCCTGGATCCGACCGATCCGACCAGCGGCACCCTGGACGACACCCGCACGCCCGGCGCCGTGTTCTTCGTGGACATGGAGGGGCGGTACACGCTGGAGCTCCGCGTGACGGACGAGCAGGGGCTGTCGAACGATGGCTGCGATGTGGCGGATGATCGCGTCGTGGTCATCGACTCGCGGCCGAGGCCGGTGATCGAGGTGCTGCTCGAGTACGGTCGCAATGGAGCCGGCGAGCCCGCGGAGCCGCCCGAGGTCGACCTGGATCTGCATCTGCGCCACCCGGTCGGCGATTGGTTCGTTGCGCCCGGCGACTGTTACTACGGCAACCCGTCGCCGGACTGGGCCGTTCTGATGGACCCGGGGGACGATCCCATTCTCCTCACGGACGCACCCGGCGCACCGGAGCGCATCCTGCTCGCGCGCCCCGAGAACACCGAGGACCTCGGCATGCCCTACACCGTCGGCGTGCACGGTTACGACGTGCCGCAGGGGGTCAGCGTGCCCTTCACCGTGACGATTCGTGTGAACGGCGAGATCGCGTACACGTCACCGCCGGCGCTCATGGTCGCCGAAGACGACTTCTGCACCCTCGGCCAGATCGACTGGCCCTCCGGGACGGTCACGGCGACGAACCAGTGCGGACCGTCGCGCCCCTGAGTCTCAGGGCCCGAAGCTCGCGCAGTACCAGCGCCGGCCGCTGTTGTTGTAGTAACACGACTGTCCGGAGCAGTCCGCGTCGCTGTCGCACGGCGCATGACAGGTGAAGCCGACGTCGTCCTCGCAGATCAGGCCGCCGGCGCACTCGGCGTCCCCGTTGCAGGCCGTCTCTTCGATGCCCGCCCCGTTGTTCCCCACGTTGATGCAACGCAGGTCGACCATGTCGCAGTAGGTGTAGCCGGCGGCGATGCACCCCGCGGTGTTGGCGCAGAAGCGACCGACCTGGCACTGCCCGTTGTAGGCGTTGCAGCTCTGACCGGCAGGACAAGCCACGTCCGCGCAGCGGTCCTGGCAGGTGCCGCGGACGGGCTCGCAGTAGTCGTCCCCCAGCGCGCCGACACAGGTGAAGCCGTCGGGGCAACCGCCCGCGCAGGGCTTCGAGCAGTAGGTCTCGCCCGCGTCCAGCGGGTTGCTGTGACACACGGGCGCCCCGGCCGGGCAGTCGGCGTTCTGCTCGCAGGCCCGGCAGTCGGGCAGGAGCGAGGCCAGGCACCGGCCGGTGGCGGCGTCGCAGGCCTGTCCCTCGCCGCAGTTCACGCCCGCGCAGAGATCGACGCACGCCCCCGTGGTCGGGTCGCACGGGCCGGCGCAGTCGGCGCAGATGCCCTGCGCGCAGCCGACGCACTCGTCGCACCCGCCGAAGTTCGGGCAGCCCATGCGATGCACGCGATCGTTGGCGGCGAAGGGCGTGACCTGGCAGTCGGGCAGGCGAATCCGCGCCACCTGCCACAAATCTGGCGCGTTGTCGTCGGCCTGGTCGTGAGAGAGCGGCTGCGGCCCGAACCGGGTGACCTCACCCTTGCAGGTGATCGTCACGCTGGGATCCGCCGGCACCATGCTGCCGTTGCGGTTGTAATACACCACGCCGAGCACGTACTCGCCGTCGGCCAGGTGATCGATGCGAATGCTCTCCGGACCCGGCGGCATCAAGGCGTCGAGAACGAAGCCCGGGGACGCCCAGTCCGGCGTCTGGTTGGCATAGTAGAGATCGCCGACATCCGCGTACCAACGGCCCGCGGCGTTCAACAGATGCAGGTCCAGGTCGGTGTTGGCGACCGTCCAGCCGAGGTCGATCTCCAGATCCGCCACGGGGCCGACGGGCGCGTCGCAGGCGTCACCCAGGCCGTCACCGTCGGCGTCCGCCTGGTCGCGGTTGGCCACCTGCGGGCAGTTGTCCTCGCCGTCGGGCACGCCGTCGTCGTCGGAGTCCAGGTTCTCGCAGGCGTCGCCGATGCCGTCGTTGTCGGCGTCCATCTGGCTGAAGTTGCTCACCGCCGGACAGTTGTCGCAGGTGTCGCCGCGACCGTCGTTGTCCGCGTCCATCTGGTCGCGGTTGGCCACGCCGGGGCAGTTGTCGCCCGCGTCGGGTACGCCGTCGGCGTCGTCGTCCCCGGCGAGCTCGCAGGCGTCGCCGATGCCGTCCGCGTCCGCGTCCGCCTGGCTGAAGTTCGCCGCCGCGGGGCAGTTGTCACAGGCGTCGCCGATGCCGTCCAGGTCCGTGTCGCTCTGGTCGTCGAACACGGCGGGACACAGGTCCGTGGCATCCGGCGCGCCGTCGCCGTCCTCGTCGTCGACATCACACAGGTCGCCCTTGCCGTCGGCGTCCGCGTCCGCCTGGTCGCGGTTGGCGATCTCCGGGCAGTTGTCGCAGACATCGCCGAGGGCGTCGGCGTCCGCGTCCGCCTGATTGAAGTTGGCCGCCCGCGGGCAGTTGTCCTCGGCGTCGGGCACGCCGTCGTCGTCCGCATCGCCGGGGGGGCCCGCGCCCATGTCCGGGGTGACGGGGTCGCCGCCGGCGCCCGCGCCGCCCTTGGGCGCGTCGCCGCCGTGGCCGCCGTTCGTGTGGGTGCCGCCCGTGGCCGCGCCGCCCTGGCCGCCCTGGGGCGCCGTACCGCCCGTCGAACCGCCGCTGGCGCCGCCGGAGCCGTTGCCCCCCGCCGCCGCACCGCCGCTCCCGCTCCCCGCGTCCCCATCGACCGTCGGGTTGCTCTCGCTCGTCAAACAACCGGATAAGGCCAGGCCCAGCGCGAGCGGGCCGGCCCAGGAGAGGTTCAGTCTGTTCATGGAGTCGCCTGTGTCTTCGCCGGGATGAAGGTCATGGCCCGCTCGGCCATGGCCGTGATGCTGAGTGAGGGGTTCACGCCGGGGTTGGCCGAGATGGCCGAGCCATCGATCACGAACAGACCCTCGTGGCCGTGTACGCGATGGCGATGGTCGATGACACCGTCGTCCGCCGTGGCGCCGATGCACGCGCCGCCCAGGATGTGGGCCGTCGTCGGCACGCCGAACAGAGTCTCCGTCAGGATGCTCTGGGTGAAGCCATCGATCTTCTGCGCGACCTGCTCGCCGAGGGCGGTGGCCTCGGGCAGCGAGGCCTTGGGCGCGACGCCGGCGTCCGCATCGGACAACAGACCCCGCGTGAAGCCCGTGTGTACGCCGCGGCCGAGGCGCAGGCGCAGGTGGCCCTCCTCGGCGCGCATGTAGAGCAGGATCATCGTCTGTTTCGCCCAGTCACGCACGGTGAAGGCCCGCAGCGCGCGCAGGGGGCTCTTCAGGAACGCCCCGGCCGCCTGTGCCAGGCGCCGCACGAGCGTTTCCCCCGGCGCGTGGGGCAGCGCCAACAGACGAAAGAACCCCGCGCCCGCCGGGTAGCGGACGGGCTCGAGATGCGACTTGTCGTCCGTGTGCAGGATCGAGCCGATGGCCACGCCGTGCGACAGGTCGCGGTCCTTGGGCAGGCGGACCACACCCATCAGGACCTCGGAGTTGGTGCGCACGAAGTCGCCGAGCCGCGCGCTGAGATTCGGCAGCGCGCCGGACGCCCGGAGTTTGAGGAGCAGCTCGACCGAGCCGAGCACGCCGCCGGAGAAGACGACCTGGCGGGCCCGGAAGGTTCGGGGCTCGAGCTCGGCCCGGATCGCCGACGTCCCGTACAGTGCCGATACGCTGTACCCGCCGCCGGCCACCGGTCGGACATCCGTGACCTCGGTGTCCGGCTCGACGCGGGCGCCCCCCTGCTCGGCCAGGTACAGATAGTTCTTGTCGAGGGTGTTCTTGGCGCCGTGGCGGCAGCCCAGCATGCAGCCGCCGCAGAACGTGCAGCCCGTGCGCGCCGGCCCGCGGCCGCCGAAGTACGGATCCGGCACGGTCTTGCCCGGCTCGCCGAAGTGCACGGCGACGTTCGTCGTCTCGAAGGCCTCGGGGCGGCCCATGTCCGCGCCGATCGCGCGGATGACCTCGTCCGGGTAGGTCATCTTGGGGTTGGGCGCGGCGCCGAGCATGCGCAGGGCGGTCTGATAGTGGGGCGCGAGCTCCGCCTCCCAGTCGCGCAGACCCGCCCAGGTGCCCGACTCGAAAAACGGCCGCTTGGGCACGGGCAGTGTGTTGGCGTACACGAGCGAGCCGCCGCCCACACCCACCCCCGAGAGCGCCGTGAGGTGCGGCAGGAAGGTCATCTTGAACAGACCGCGGAAGCCCAGGTTGGGCAGCCACAGCCAGCGCTTCAGCTCCCAGTTGGTCTTGGGAAAGTCGTCCGCCCCCAGGCGGCGGCCCTTCTCCAGCACCAGGACCCGGTAGCCCTTCTCGACGAGACGCAGCGCGCTGACGCTCCCGCCGAACCCCGAGCCGATGATGACGAAGTCCCAGACCTCGCGGCTCGCCTCACTGGATGCAATCACAGATCAGATCTCCCAGGCGGTCACCCTCGCAGGACACGGCTTCACCGGTGTGACAGACGGCGGCGGGGTCGCCGGGCGCGGCGGTCTCGGAGAACCAGCCGCCGGCGCAGCCCATGCCGATCGCCTGGCAAAGGCCGGTGCAGCTCACGGGGACCTCCGGGGGCGAGGGGAAGAGGTAGACGCAGTGCCCCTGGAACGGCCCGCCGCGGCACCGGTTGCCGACCTGCCCCTGACCGTAGGTGACCAGCTCGGGGCAGGCCAGGCAGATGAGCTCCGTCGGGCTGCAATAGGGCGCCTCGCCCGGGCAGGTATTGGCGTTGGGCGTGCACTGCGCGCACACGTTGTCGCCCCGCGCCGTGACGCAGCGGAAGTTCTGGCCGCAGCCCGCGTTCGTCTCGGGATCGCAGGTCTTGCAGGCGCCCGCGACGCAGAACCGGGCCGGAGTGCGGCGCGACGCACACTCCGCGTCGCCGTCCTCGTCGACCACGCCGTCGGCGTCGTTGTCCAGCCCGTCGCAGATCTCGGTGGCCGGGCCGGTGTCCCCCTGCGTGACATCGGGCCGAGGCGGCGCGGCGTCCGGGCGCGCCGCCATGTCCGCCGGAGGCGGCGCGGCGTCCGGCCACGGCGCGAAGTCCGCGGGCAGGGCGCGATCCCCTGGCAGGGCCGCGAGATCGGAGAGCGCGTCGACGTCGGCGTCCACGCCGCCGAGCGCACGCGACGGCATGTCGATCACGCAGCCGGGCGCGGCGAACGCGACGGCGACGGCGAGCACTCGAAGGGGAAGGTTTTCCAGCACGGTGAACGAGCATAAGCACATTTCTTGGCGAAAAGCATTCCCTCGCCTACCATGTAGGTGTAGAAGCCACCTAGACGTTCACCGACCCCAGATGCCCTACTCAGGAGACGCGCCATGAACACCCCCCTGCGAAGCTGGAGCCTCTGGCTCGGCGCGGCCCTGGTGGCCGGCACGCTGCTCGGGGCCACGGCACGTCCGCAGCGCACGAGCGACCCGCTCACGCTGTCCACGAGCGATTATTTCAAGGTGCGCCTCGCGGCCGCGCGTCTGCTCGGGCGCCACGACGACCGGGCGAGTACACTCCGCCTCCATGCGATGCTCTCCGACCAGCACCCCCTCGTTCGCAGCGTGGCCCGGGCGACGCTCGACCGCCGCGATCTCGCCGCCGGCCTTTGCGCGCCGGTCGCCTTCGCCGATCCGCGCTGACCTCCTGCGGCTCGCGCTCGTCCCGCTGCTGGCCTTCGGCTGCCGGGTCGACGAGTCGAAGGTCGGCGTCGCCGCCGCAGAGGCCCGTTCGACGGGTGTCGCGCCGGCCCCCGCGGGCGCCACGGGCAAGGTCGAGGCGCGCCACCGCGCCGGCCAGACTTTCGTGACCTTCACCGAGGCCGCGGACGCCCCCGGCGCGCACTACCGCGTGTACCGGACGCTCCAATCGCCCAAGCCCGCGGATCTCACCGAGGCCACGCGCCTGGTCACGCTGCCCGCCGGGAGCGGCCGCGCGCTGACGGACCGCTGGATCAACCGCGAAGGCCGCTGGGACACGCGCTACCTGGAGCGCTGGGTCGCCGAGTCGGGCCGGGGCCCCCTGCCCGCGGACCAGGGCCTGTTCGTGTTCACGCTGCACGCCGAGGACCTGGGCGGCAAACCGGAGGCGCCGGCGTTCTACGCCGTGACCCGCGCGCTGCCCGGCGAGGGCGAGGTGCTGATCGCCGCCTCCGGCGCGGTCACGGAGCGCTTGGCCCCCACGGAGGCCGTGCGCGCGCTGTCCAGCGCCGACACCCGGGGCCACGTGTACGTCCAGTACATGGACCTGCGCCGCTGGAACCCGAGCTTCCACGCGCCGCGGCCGGGCAACGACTTCCTGGGCCTGGACGCCAGGTCGCCCGCGCTCCAGGGGAGCCTCGCCTACGCCTACACCTACGTGGTGAGCGAGCCGGACCCGGCGAGCTGTGGCGGTACCTTGCCGGACAAACTGCCGGTGTTCTTCACGCTGCACGGCTGGGGCGCGGGCGCCTACAAGGACCCCGTGGGCGCCACGCCTTACTACTGCGCGCTGCAGATCACCCCCACGGACTTCGGCGAGACCTGGTACTTCGGCTTCGCGGCGAAACACGACTACCGCGCGCCGGGGCCCCTGGCGGACGACGACGTGATCGTGAACTACACGGAGCAGCGCCTGCTGCGGATGCTCGGCGATCTGTCGCGCGACCCGGCGCTGGGCGCGCGGGTGGACCTCGACCGCGTGTACGTGTGGGGACACTCCATGGGCGGCACGGGCGCGCTGGCGCTGGCCACGCGCTACCCCGAGGTCTTCGCCGCGGCCTACGCCAGCCAGCCCGTCACGCACCCCGCCGAGAACGGGCGGTGGGTGCAGGACGTGGCCCCGAAGTGGGGCACGGCCGCGCAGCGCCTGCCGATCCGCCTGGAGACGCCGGACGGGCGCCCCGCGGCGCTCGCTCGCTACGACGGCACGCCGATCTTCGAGTGGCAGCACCACCCGGCGCAGATCAAGGCGCGGCTGGCAGACGAGATGGCGCCCTTCGGCCTCTCGCACGGGCGCAGCGACACCGTGCTGGCCTGGGCCACGCAGGGCCGCCCGGCCTACGCCGACTTCGACGCCGGGCGCCGCGCCTGGGGCGGGCAGGTCACGGACGCCGAACACACGTGGGCCGCGTTCGCCGGGCTGCCGCCCTCGCTGGAGGGCGACCGGTCGCTGGCGCCGTTCCAGGGGTTCAAGGTGCGCCGGAGCGAGACGGTACCCGGGCTCTCCGCCAGCAGCGGCAACGGCCCCCTGCCCCCGCCGGACGCCCCTGCGCCCGCGCCCACCTACAACACGAACCTGCGCTGGGCCTCGAGCTGGGACCCCTGGGACACCCCGCCCGTGGACGAGCCCGCGCGCTGGTGCATGAGCCTGCGCACCACGGACGAGCGGACCGTGACCGTGGAGGTCACGCCGCGCCGCGCACAGCGGTTCAAGGCCGCGCCGGGCTCGAAGTGGCGCGCCGTGAACACGCCCGTGGGGGGCGGTGCGCCCCAGACGCAGCCCGTGCAGGCGCGCCCCGAGGGCCTGATCGTCGTGCCCGCGACCGTGACGCCGAAGGGCGTGCGGCTGTGCCTGGAGCCGGGCTGAGATGGCCGGGCGCTGGGCGCATTTCCGGGAGCGCGTGCGGCCGGTCCCCGCCCTGGCCGGCCTGGCCATCTTCGCGGCGCTGTTGCTGATCGACTCGCCGCTGCAGGACTTCGGTCGCTTCGGTGCGCGCCCGGCCCGGGCCGCCGCCGTCACTGCGCTGATGGCCTTCTGGTGGCTCACGGAGGCCCTGCCCATCCAGGTCACCGCCTGCGTGCCGCTGCTGTTGTTCCCGCTGCTGGGCGTGTTCGGCGGAGGTTTGGGGGACGAGCTCCGCGGCGCCGTCGGGCCCTACGTCGACCCGTACATCTTCCTGTTCCTGGGCGGCATGTGCATCGCCGCCGCCATGCAGCAGTGGGATCTGCACCGGCGCGTGGCCGTGCGCATCATGGCGCTGATCGGCACGGACCCGCGCCGCCTGCTGCTCGGCGTGTTGTGCGGCACGGGGTTCATCTCGCTGTGGATCTCCAACACGGCCACGGCGGCCATGATGGTGCCCATCGCGCTGGCCATCGTCGGTGAGCTCGAGCGGCGCACGGGCATCGGCCGCATGCAGGCCTACGGGGCGGCGCTCATGCTCGCGGTGGCCTACGGGGCCAACATCGGCGGCATCGGCACCAAGATCGGCACCGCCCCGAACGCCCAGTTTGCGCAGTTCGCCGACCAGTCGCTCGGCCTTTCGATCTCGTTTCTCGAGTTCATGATGGTCGGCCTGCCCTTCGTGCTGCTGTTCACGCCGGTCACCTGGTGGGTCCTGTGGCGCGCCGGCCGCGCGGACGCCCCCGCCGCCGAGATCGGCGCCGCCGTGGTGGCCGAGGCCGCCGGCAAACTCGGCCCCGTGCGCCGGGGCGAGCGCGTGGTGCTCGTCGTCTTCGCGGCGACCGCCGCGCTCTGGATCGTCGGCAAGCCGCTGCACACGGCGCTCGTGCCGACCTTCGCGGGTCTGGGCGTGAAGCTCCTGCCGGCCCACGTCGAGGGCGGCATCGCCGTCGCGGCCGCGCTGCTGCTGATGATCGCGCGCGTCGAGGGGCAGTTCGCCCTCGCGTGGCGCTCGCTGCGGTTCGTGCCCTGGGACACCCTGCTTCTGCTCGGCGGCGCGTTCTCCATGGCCCAGGGCGTGCAGCAGAGCGGCCTCTCGGAGTGGCTCGGCGCGCAGCTTCAGTCGCTCGCCTCGATGGGCCCCACGGCGCAGGTGCTGCTCGCCTGCCTCGCCACCGTGACGCTGACCGCCGTGGCCTCGAACACCGCGACGATCGGCGTGATGCTCAACGTGCTCAAAGACGCCGTGCCGCGCTCGAACCTGGTCACCGTGCTGTTCGCCTCGACGATCTCGGCGTCGCTGGACTTCGCGCTGCCCGCAGGCACCCCGCCCAACGCCATCGTGTTCGGCACGGGGCGCGTGAGCGTGGCGCAGATGGTCAAGGTCGGCGTGGTCCTCGACCTGGCCGGGGCCGTGATGGCGGCCGCCTGGTGCAGCGTGATCGTGCCCGCGGTGCTGGGCTGAGCGCCCGGCGCGCTGGCTTTACGGCAGCGCGGGGGTCATCAACTCCGTGTAGGGGTCGATGATCGTGGGCGCCGTGGCGTCCCGCCACGAGGCGAGGAACGCGAACATCTGGTTGATGGGCTCGTAGGCGAAGGCGTTGTTGTGCGAAGCCGCCACGGGCCGCCCGTTGGGCGACTCGCGCACGCGGTCGTACTGGAAGAGCCCCGCCGTGGCGCCGTCCACGTTGCCGGATACGGGCGCCGCGTCTTCGACCGGGATCAGGCCGACCTCCTGGAAGACCGGCGGCACGTGGGGCACGCTCAGGGCCCGCGCGAGCATGCGGTTGGCCGGGTTGTAGACGATCTCGTCCCCGATGGCCATCGTCTGCAGGACGTGGGGCACGCGCTCGCCCCCGGGCGCCAGGCGGTCGCCGAGCACGTGCGGCGCGTAGGCCACCGGGTCGCCGCCGTCCACGACCGTCTGGATGACGGGCACCGCGCGGGCCAGCGCGTCCGCGCCACCGGCGAAGCTCGTCAGGAACGGCTGGAACTGCCCGAACGCCGGGGCCTCGGCCACGATGTCGATCAGGCGCGCGCCGGCCACCGTGAGAATGCCCGCGCTGTAGTGCGGGTCGAGCGCGAGCGGCTCGGCGCCCATGATGCCGCCGAGGCTGATGCCCCAGTAGATCACGCGGCTCATGTCCAGGTCGTCCACGCCGTCGCCGTCCAGGTCCGCGTGGCGGTCCAGGATGCGGAGCAACTGCTGCTTGTCGAAGGCGCTCTGGCGGAAGTTGTCCCGGATCCGGCGCGCGTAGACCTGCTGCGTGGCGACGTCCAGCCCGAGGAACTTGATCAAGCCGAACGGGTCGTTGCCCGGCGGCGCCGTGGGGTGCTCACCGTGGCCCAGGGCGTCCACCGCGAACACGGCGAACCCCTCGGGGCAGATGAAGTCCGCCAGGCCCGAGGCGTTGTCCCGGGCGCCGCCCAGGCCGTGCCCGAAGACGATGACCGGCACGGGCGCCGGGCGCTCCTTGGGCAGCCAGACGCTGAACTTCACGTCGTACGTGCCGTCGGGCTCGGCGTCGTCGATGACGTCCCCGGTCCGGTAGTCGTCCAGCGTGGCCTGGCCCTCGCAGTCGAGGGTCTCCCCGCTCGCGCGGCAGGTCGGCGGCGCCGACCAGTCGGGCTCGCTGGCCTGGATGCGCGCGGCGACGGCCTCGGACAGCGCCGTGGTGCTCTGCGTGGTGAACACGACGGCCGCGGCGACGGCGTCCGCCGAGACCCCCGTGGCGGCGAGCAGTTGCGCGTAGCGCTCGGGCAGGGCCGCGAACTTCGGGTCCGGGGCGTCCCCGGCGAGCAGGCTCGCGAGCGTGGGCGAGGGCTCCACGCACCCGCCGTCCGCGGCGAGCAGGCCGCGCTCGACGACCACGCCGGCGGCCGTGTGCGCCGGCAGCGGCTCCATCGGGTACAGGATGAGCGTCGCGCCGGCGTCCGCCGTCTTGACCTCGAACGCGATGCGACGCGGGCTGTCGCCCAGCGTCCACAGGGCGACGGGGCCGTCCGTGGCGGTCTGCGGGCCGCCGGCGACCTCGGCCACGGGGGCCGTGAAGCGGATCACGATGCCCGCGCTCACGCCGAAGCCGTCCAGCGTGTCGAGGTCCTCGAAAACGTGGGTCAGCGCGCGGACGACGCTGGGGCGCCAGGGGGCCTCCAGCGTGGTGACACGCAGGCCCGTGCCCGTCGAGGGGTCCGCGACGGTGTAGAAGTCGTCCGGGAACGTGGTCAGCTCGGTGTCGTTCACCGGGTCGTAGCGGTAGGCCGCGGTGCAGCCCGTGGGGCCCGCGTCCGCCACCGGGCCCGCGCCGCCGGCGCCACCGGTGGCCTGCCCGCCCG
>CAINDO010000519.1 GCA_903847385.1 uncultured Myxococcales bacterium | reverse complement strand
CGCCGCCGTTGCGCCCGACGCGCGGGCCCCCGAGACGGACGCCGCGCCCACGCCCGCGCCCGATGCCGCGGTGCCGCCCGACGCGCGGACCCCCGAGCTCGACTCGGCGGTCACCCCCGACGCCGGCCCGAACTGCGCGCCCGAGGCCCCGCCCTGCGACCGCGCGCTCTATGACCGCGCCCGCGACTACGCCACGGCCTACCCCCTGCGCGACGGCGCCACCTGGCACCTGTGGTGCGCCTCGCTCATGTGGCGGTTCGGCGAGTTCCCCGAGGCCTCGGCACGGCCCTCGGCCATCGACGCCGCCGCCGAGTCGGACATCCGCGGCGACGACCCGATGCTCGCGCCGCAGGGCGCCTTGCACTGGTGGGACATCGGCGCGGACGGCCACGTGGGCATGGACCTGCTCGGCGGCGGACACACCCTGTTCATGGCCACGCGCCACCTGCGCGAGACCTGGGGCGACGCCATCGGCATCAACGGCGTATCGGCCTACTCGGCGGAGACGGGCGCGACCTACCTGGGCTGGTCGCCGGACTACGTGGGCGCGCGCATCGCCGGGGGCGGCGGCGAGGCCTGCGCGCCCCCGCCGGCCGTGCCCGAGGGCTGCGCCGTGCCCGCCACCGCCACCGAGCAGACCGGCGTGCCCGATCTGTCGTTCTGGATGCGGATGCAGCTGTTCGCCCGCGCCAACGCCTACCCCGGTCCCATCGACGGTCTGATGACCGGCGCCGCCTGGGCGGGCGTGCAGCGCGGCCTGCGCGCCTTTGGCTACGACGGCCCCGACGACGGCCTGCCCGGCCCCCGGACCTTCATGGCGCTGCAGCGGGCCGCCGCGCAGCACGGCTACGCCGGCCCCATCGACGGCGACCCCGGCCCGAACACCTGGCGGGGCTTCGCGGCGCTGCTGAACTTGCTCTGACTCATGCGGCGTCGAGTCGCGTTGCGCGCCGCCCCGGAAGGGGATATGCGACCGGGGTGAATTGCGCGCGCCCGGCGGACGTCACCCGGGTGTCGCGTCGCCCGTTGCGCTCCGTTCCGCCCGACGCCGTTTCCCCAGGAGAACCCCGCCATGCTCAAGCCCCTGCTGCTCCGGACCGCTCTCGCCCTCTGCGCCTTCGCCGTCGTCCCCGACACCGCGGCCGCCGTCGAGGTCGCCGACCTCCAGATCGCCTCGACCACGAACGTCGCGGGCAAGACGCTGAAGCTCAACGGCGCCGGCATCCGCAAGAAGATGATCATCAAGGTCTACGTCGGCGCGCTGTACGTCGAGGAGACCTCGTCGGACGCCTCGGCCCTGATCAACGCCGACAAGGTGAAGATGGTCGAGATGCACTTCCTGCGGGACGTGGAGAAGGAGAAGATCCTCGGCGCCTACAAAGAGGGCTTCGAGAACAACTCCGCCAGCAAGCTCACCGAGCTGCAGGCCGGCCTCGACCAGCTCAGCGCGGGCCTCGCGGACGTGAAAGAGGGCAGCGTGATGACGGTGGCCTACGTGCCCGGCAAGGGCACCACGGTGGCCATCCAGGGTGGCCCCTCCGTCACGGTCGCCGGCAAGACCTTCGCGGACGCCCTGTTCCGCAACTGGCTCGGCGGCGATCCGGCCGACTCGGGCCTCAAAGAGTCCATGCTGAACGGGCACTGAGCCGCCCGCCTCACCGCCACTCGAACAGACCCCACAACGGCGCGTAGTCGTCCGTCCAGGGCGCGGGCAGGGCGTCGTCGCCCAGGGCCCTGCCCTCGGTCAGCGCGGGGTGTCCGGCGAGCGTCTCGGCGTTCGAGGCCATGAGCACCCACTTCGAGGCGAAGTGCATCACGTCCGCGTCGTCGACGTGGTCGAAGATCACGCGGCCGGCCCAGCCGCCGGCGCGGGCCTCGGCGCCCAGCACGGGCTCCAGCGACACGAAGCGGTTGGAGATGTGCACGGCGAGCAGGCCGCCGGGCGCCAGGTGCTGTCGATAGAGCTCGAAACACTCCCGCGTGAGCAGGTGGGTCGGCACGGCGTCGCTGTTGAAGGCATCGACCACGAGCAGGTCGTAGCCGCGGGGGCGCTCCTCGCTCAGGCGGCGGCGGGCGTCGCCGATCACCACCTCGATGGGCGCCTTGGCCTCGGGCAGGGCGAAGAACCACTGGCGCGCGATGTCTTCGACCTGCGGGTTGAGCTCGTAGAACACACCGCGATCCTCGGCGCGCAGCCAGTCGGCCAGGGAGCCGGCGCCCAGGCCCACCACCCCCATGTGAATGGGGCCCCGGGCGCGCAGGGCCGTCACCGCGCGGCCCACGCCGCTCGTCGCCGAGTAGTAGGTCGAGGGGGCGTGGCGGCGGGCCGGGTCCGTCCAGTGGGCGCCGTGGCGAATGGTGCCGTTGATCAGGCTGCGGATGGCGTTGTCGCCGGTGCCCAGGTCGCTCACGCGCAGCGCACCGTAGGGGCCGCGCACCTGCGTCAGGGCGATGCGGGCCTGGTGGAACTCCAGCCCCGCCGTGAGCACCACGAACAGACCGACGAAGAGCCACAGGAACGCGCCGGCCACCTTGGCCACGCGCCAGTCCTCGGGCGGGTCGAGGCGCCAGGACACACCGACGGCCGCGGCCGTAGCCAGGAGCAGCAGGGGGAACTCCAGGGGGGTGACGAAGAGCGCCGGCGCGAGCACGGCGACGAACACACCGCCGAGCGCGCCGCCCACGGCCAGCGTGAGATAGAACGCCGTGACGCCCTCGGGCCCTGGCCGCAGGCGCGCGAGCTCGCCGTGCAGCGCCATGCAGGCCATGAACAGCGCGCCGCACACGCCGGCCACCTGCACGATCAGCGACCCGTGCACGAACATGTTGGTGCGCAGCAGACCCAGGAACACCAGACACACCGGCAACAGACCCACGAACCAGGCGCGCCGGTACCAGCGCGGGTGGTCGAAACAGAGAATCAACGTGATCAGATACAGCGCGAGCGGCAGCACCCACAGCAGCGGCATGGGCGCGATGTTCGTGCCCAGGTGGTTGGTCACCGCCATGAACAGACCCGAGGGCACCGCCGAGAGCGCGAGCCAGCGCAGCCAGGGGCGCGGCGGCGGCGGGTCGATCAGGGCCTCGGGCGTGACGACGGCCGCCCGGTCACCGACGACGAGCGCGGCGCCCAGCAGCGCGTAGAGGCCGAAGCCGCCCGCGAACAGGGTCGCCTGCGTGGAGAGCGTGAAGGCCGGCTCGAGGAGCGTCGGGTACACCAGCAGGGCGCCCAGGCTGGCGGCGTTGGAGAGGGCGTAGAGTCGATACGGCGCGCCGCCCAGGATGCGGGCGACATTGGGCCCGGTGGTGGCCAGGACCAGGAACGGCAGGCCCACGGCGGCCAGCACGGAGAGGAGCACGCCCAGGGTGGGCGAGTCCGTCATGCCGGCGCCGAAGTCCGGCGGCGGGGCGGCCACGAGCGCGACCACGGCCAGCGCCAGGGCCGCAAGCTGCGCGGCGCGGCGGCGG
>CAINDO010000518.1 GCA_903847385.1 uncultured Myxococcales bacterium | reverse complement strand
TCGTTCCCCCCGATGCTTACGCCGTGCCGGGCCCGCAGCCTTTTCCGGAGAGCCGGCGGTTCGCTCCGCCGCCTCCGTGACCCCGGCCGCGTTGCACGGTGAGCCGCGCCGCGCCACACTCTTCTGGCAGATGCCCCACCCACGTCACCCCCATCGCAAAGAGGCCACGCGTGCCGCTGCGCTCGCCTGTCTGTGGCTCGCATTCGCGGTCGTCGCTTGCTCCGAGGACGAGGACGAGCCTTGCAACCTGTGTCCTGGGACCGAACTCTACGCGGACGACGAGTGCGCAACCGACACGACCGGCTATCGGTGGGAAGTCGAAATCAAAGGGCGTGTTTACGAACTCGCCTGTGGCATCAACCTCGTGGGTGAGACGCCCGTCGACTACGACCGAATCGTCAATTGTGCCCACTCTGGCCTCTACATCGGGATAGACCTGGACGAAATTCGAGTCAGGGCCGCCGCAATTGATGGGGATTGGTCAACGCATGGGTGGACAACTGCAGCGCCGAAACGGCCGTTTGGCTGCGGCGGATGCCAATCGCGGGTCATGCGGGCCCCCGGGACATGCGACCCGGGCGACACCGCAGACGCCGGCCGCTGACCCCAACCCGAACCGCATACGTTGAAGGTGGCAGTTCACCTCGACGTTGGTCCTGACCGCGACGCAGAATGCGGTGATGCAGAGGAGACGGACCAGGATGAAACGCGCCGCGTGCGCCGCGACACTCACGCTCACGCTCGCGTATGCCTGCGTGGCGGACCCGGACGCCACGGACCGCCGCCCCAGTGACGTCGGGCCCGCCGACGTCGCCCCGCTCCCGACTGACCGCAACTCACCGCCTGGGCACCCGGACGCCACGCCGGCGGACCAGGGCGCAGTCCCGCCACCGCCGCTTCCGGACCTCGCGCTCGCCGGGCCGGACGCCGGCTGCGGCGCCGCCGCGGCGTGCTCGCGGCTCGCGATCGAGCGTCTGAAGCTTCGGATCGAACCGATGTGCGACCCGTTCCATGTCCCCGATGGCGCCACGGCGTTGCGGGTCTCGGATCCGGACACCTGGGCCGAGGTCGTGCGAACGTGCGTCTGGGGAGACTCGAACGTGCTCCCCGAAGTGGATTGGTCGTCCCAGGAGATCGTCGGCTACCGCGCCGACATCGAGTGCCCGTTCGGCACCGAGTTGCTCGGCGTCGAGGCCTGTGGTGATGCGCTGGTCGTCCATCGATGGACGTGGTCGGACCTCTGCGCCTGCGACTACATGGAGTCCGAGACGGACCTCTTCCTCGTCGAACGCGGTGTTTACGACCGGGTCGAGTTCGCGCTGCACGAGGAGGCGCCGTGCGCCGAGATTCGGTGCGACTGCGGCGAACGCTTCGGGGTCTTGTCGGCCTGCGAGATCAGCGGCGGCTGCCTCGAAACCGGCAGCAACGACCGAGACGGCCTGCCGCCCGCCACCTGGGGCGGCGGGTGCCGACCCTGACCCCCGCGCGCCGGATTGCGCCGCGCGCCGCCCTGGGCCACACTCCTTTGCCCAGATGCCCGAATCACGTCACTACCATCACGGCGATTTGAGGAACGCCCTGCTCGTCGGGGTGGCCGAGGCCATTCGCGAGCAGGGTCCGCTGACGCTCTCGCTGCGCGCCCGTCGGACCCCGACGCCGTGCTCGCGGTCTACTCCGACGACCATGCAGGCCTGGTGCGGCGCACTGTCGTTCCCGCCCGGACGCCTCCCCCGTGCCCGGGCGCGGCCCTTCCCGGAGAGCGGGTGGTTCGCACCGCGGCGTTCGTGGCCAGGCGGTCGATCTGCAGCGGTGGCGAATGGCGAGGTCTCTGGGGCTTGTCGGAACGTTCTTGTGAGCCGGGTCGAGAGTCTGCCAGAGAATCTTCAAGAATTTGTTCCCACGGCCTTGCCCCCCCCAGTCCTACACCTGATACGGTGCATGTCGGGTTCGGGCTCGAACCCGTTCAACCAACGGAGGGTAGGCATGCAGGTCATCGAAGTGGGCAACAACATCATCATCGGTACGGCGATCGATCATTCGGAGACCTACCGAGTCTCCGAGGGCAAAGCGTCGTATGTCGTGCTCGAGACGACGATGATCGCACTCTCCGGGACGACGCCGTCATTGACGGTGACCGTTGAGCAGAGTTCGGACCTCGTCAACTGGAGCGCGGTGTCGATGGCGAGCACACATACAACGAATACGGCCATCGAGTACAAGCGCACCGAATCGCCGTCCCCAACGAGCCCCAACCTCGTCCTTCAGCCGTACCTTCGCCTCAAGTACACGCCGATGGGAACCACCACCAAGTTCTTGTTCAGCGCGCGGCTGACGGTGATCGAGACGTGAGGTTTTCGTACCTCTGGGCGGCGACGGCTGCGTGTGCTGTCCGCTTGGCTTGCCTTGCCGTGGGCTTCGCAGTCGTCGCTTGCTCGGAGGACGAGGATGAACCGTGCAACCTGTGTCCGGGGACGGTTGTCACACCTTTGGATGAATGCCCTGGAGGGGCAGCCGGCTACCAGTGGGAGATCGAGATCGAAGGCGAACTCTACCAACTCGTGTGCGGTGGACTGGACGTACCGAATGTGACTCCTGTGGATTACGACCGAATCGTGGACTGCGACGGGATGGGGACGTTTGGGTTGTTCATCAGGTTCGACCCATCGTCAGTCCGCGTTCGGGCTGCTGCAATCGGCGGAAATTGGCACACCGAAGGGTGGCAGGTCGCGTCGCCCGCAAACCCGGATGCGTGCGGAGGGTGTCAATCGCGAACAGTATACGTTATCGGGCGATGCGGAACCGGGGACATTGACGCGTCGAACTGAGCGAACCCATAAAGGAGAATCGAGTGGAAGGGCGAGCCTTCACATCATGTCCGGCCACGCGTCGGTTCGGATGTTCAGATCGAGGCATGGAAAGGGATGGGACGGGACCACTGTCTGCGAATGTTGTTCAGTACGATTTTCCCAATCTTGCGGGAAGGGAGCTTCCTCTCGCGAACGCGCGCGATGACCAGTTCGTGATACGTTTTGCAGCCGCGATTTGTCGGGTTCGGTTGGAGCGAAGCTCAACCGGTACACTGATCGGGCCAAGGCTGATTCTCACAGCCGTGCACGAGTACGACGGGTTTGGGAGTCGCGCCGTCGAGTTTCACATTCGTCCCGGTTGCTTCAAGAAATGGGCCCCTGTGGATTGGGCGGGCGATACGACCGGCTTCATTCAACGAATCTACAGTCGTCGTCGCGGCCTCGATTTTGCGACTGTTCTTGTGAGTTGCTCCAGTCCCTACCGCACGGTCGGCAACGCGTTTGGTGTCCTCTACCTTCGCCTTTGGAGCATGAACCGGGGCCAGACTGGCATATTGCTCGGACACGTTGGTGGTGACGCGCTTCGCGTGTTCATCCGTGATGTCCAAGATCCTGAGGTGTATTGCAACGGTCAGAGCCACGCCCTGCTGAAGAACTGTCTCCACTACTCGGACGACGGCGATGCGGGGAATCCCGCAAGTGACGGCGGCTGGCGCGGCGCATCAGGCGGCCCACTGCTCGACAGGGATGGCGCGGTTCGCGGAATCCTCAAGCGGGCGGTCGGCTCCAGCGTCCACGTCCAGCGCATCGACGCCATCGCGCGTGAATCGCCCGAGGTTCGCAAGGCTGTCCGCGATCAGGCGCCAACAGTTCAGTATTCCATGTTTCCAGCGCAGTTCGTCGCCCCGACCGACCCGAGGGACGACGCCTGGTCCCCGGAACTGACATACCAACAATGGGGGCGCGTCGTCGCGACGTCGATTCCGTGGCAAGAGGGCGAGACGTCACCTCGGAGCGGTTGGTCGATCTTCTACGTGGAGACCCAATCCGGCCACCTGATGAATCTTCGTACCTACAGCGACGAAGCTCAACTGATTCCTGAGGTCGTTCATCAGGATGTTTCGGTGATCACGGGCGTTTGCAGTGTTGGTCGCGCCGGGATTCTCGGCGCCTGGTATTCATTGCACGAGCGCAACGGCAAGCCGGGGGTCCACGTGCTCTTCTCCGTCGCGCCACACGGCCTCCAAGACGCGCGGGGTGAGGTGTGGCACGCATGGCAGCCACAGGGTGGACGCTGGCAGTCCGAGCGAGTGACGTCGAGCGCTGATCTTCGGCCGCCGAGCGCGGTGGCTTATCGGCCCATCGAAAAGAGGTTCACGGTGAGCAGACGCGGCGCCACCGAACACTCGCGGAACACCGTCTACGAACCTCGAGTCATCATCTCGACCGCGGGTGGATGGGTGGAGTTGCTGGCCTGGAACGCCACGACGGAGCGTTGGAGCCAACACCGGCTATTCCAGGCTGCCGCCCATCCGAGGTCGCGGATCGAGGCGCTCACTGCGTGGTGGTCGACGTCGCCCGACCGCGCCGAGTCCGGCTTGGCCGTGATCGCCGTGATGTTCAATGCGTCTGGTTCCCGCCTCATCAGGCGGGTGTTCGTCGGTGAGGGCGGACACGTCTTTCCGGTGAGCGGGCTCACGTTGCCCCATTGGGCGACGCCAGCGGCGCGCACGATGAGCCTATCTGGCACCGAGACCGCGGGTGGCGGACGCTTTGTCTGGCACTACCAAGGCAAAGACAGCGCGGGGCAACTGGATAGAAACCCTACGGCATGGATCTTCGACCGAAACGGAAGGAACGGCTGGACGGCGAGCATTCTCGACAACGAGGCCCGCCGAGCCATCGCCGAATTCCCCGCGGCAAGAATGCGTCTCGAGGGCGATCACATCTGGGTCGCTCTGGGGGACGGCGACCTTGGACATCTCTTCAAGATTCGGGAGTCGTGGGTGTATTCGCGAATCAACACGTACAGCCCCGACGCGCCACCTGAAGCTGAGGAATCGTCCCAAAGCGCCCGCGCCAGCGTTGCTCCTCTGTTTCTGACCGATGGTGGGCGTCAAGTGGAGCACGGGACGAGCGTCGAGAGCGGCAGCCTCCTCTTCGTGTCGGACACGGGGCTCCTGTGGAGCGCGTTCCCCGCGAACGGTGAAGCGCCGTGGCTCCGGCCGCGTGGCCAGCGACCGCTCCGAGGTCGGGGCGAGCCGGTGCGGCTTCGATGCGTCTCCGGGGCTGCGGGCCTGCCCCTCGGGTGGACCTACACCCCACAAGGCGGCCCCCGGCCTCTCGCCCCGGGTGAGCACCCCGGCACGTTTGGTGAGGGGGCCTGGGATGCGTTGGACGAGTGCGGAGAGCGTGTGGAGCGCGCCGCCTGCACGGCCTCCTGCGGGTGCGCGAACCGGGACACGGGGTGTGGGTTCGCGAATCCCCTCCCGAGCGAACTGCCGTTCGGCGTATCGGCGCTCGAGCCTGTTCGACAAGCCACGACAGCAGCGCCCGCCACTCGCTCCGTTCATGGACACGAACGGGCCGCCCCCGCCGCGCCGCGAGGCGGCTACGACGACGAGGCCGGGTCGGGCCGGGGCGCCGGCGCCAGTGAGAAGGCCAGCGCCCCCTCGAACCTGGGCACGCAGTACGGCGAGCGGCGCTACGCCCCCGTGAGCGAGGTCAGCTTCCAGCGTGCGCGCCCGTCGGACCCCGACGCCGTGCTCGCGGTGTACTACGACGATCATGCGGGCCTGGTGCGGCGGGGTGTCGTTCCCCCCGACGCTTACGCCGTGCCGGGCCCGCAGCCTTTTCCGGAGAGCCGGCGGTTCGCTCCGCCGCCTCCGTGACCCGCGCCCGCCACATTGCACCGCGCGCCGCCCTGGGCCACACTCTTTGCCCAGATGCCCGACCACCGTCACTACCATCACGGCGATTTGAAGAACGCCCTGCTCGTCGGGGTGGCCGAGGCGATTCGCGAGCAGGGGCCGCTGACGCTCTCGCTGCGCGAGGTGGCGCGGCGCGCGAACGTGTCGCACGCGGCGCCGGCGCACCACTTCGGCAACAAACGCGGCCTGCTGACGGCGCTGGCGGCGCAGGGGTACGAGCGGCTGGGGCAGTGCATCCTGGACGAGATGACCGCCCGGGGCGCGGCCACGGCGGCGCAGCAGCTCGCGGCCACGGGGCGGGGCTACATCCGCTTCGCCCGCGAGAACCCGGCGCACTTCTCCGTGATGTTCCGGGTCGAGCTGCTCGACGAGTCCGATGCCACGTACCTGGCCTGCGCGGACGCCTGTTTCGGCTTGCTCATGGCCTCTGTGCAGCAGGCGGCGGTCGAGGGCGTGCTCGGCGGCCGCGATCCCGAAACGGTGGCCATCGGCGCCTGGTCGATCGTGCACGGCTTCGCGGCGCTGTGGAACGACGGCCGCCTGCAGGACCGCGTGTCCACGCGGGACCCCGAGGTCTGGTCGAACCGCATCTGCCAGATGTTCGTCGAGTCCGTGTTCGGCGCTCAGGGCGCCATGCTGGGCGGCGCCGCGGGCACCTGACCGTCGCTGCAGGCGCGCAGCTCGGGGGCGCCGACGCGGCACGACGCGAACATGTGTGCGAGCTGGTCGGTCGTCACGTGGTCGCCGGCCAGCACCCGAAACGCCGT
>CAINDO010000517.1 GCA_903847385.1 uncultured Myxococcales bacterium | reverse complement strand
GCGACGACCTCGCCCCCGCTGCCGCCCGTGCCGCCGGCCGGGGCGCCGCCCGTGCCGCCCGAGGGCTGTCCGCCGGTGCCGCCCGCGGGCTGGCCACCGGCGGCGACGGCGGCGTCCATCGTCGTGGACGTATCGTCCGACGAGCATGCAGTGAGGCTGACCGTGCCGAGGGCTGCGAGGGCGACGAGAGAGGCGATGGGGCGATTCATGTCGAGGGCTCCGGTGGTTTCCGACTCGGCGGCATATACTGCCGAGCGCCATGTCGAAACCACTGTTCCCGACCGTTTCTTGCCCTGGCCCAAGTCGCCGCCGCGCCTTGTCCCGAGCCGCTCTCCTGGCCGCGCTCTGCCCCGTGGCCGCCGTGGCCGCGCCGGCCCCGACGCCCCTCGTGCTCGGCGTGCGCGACGGCCTCGGGGTCGTGCTGTTCCCCACGCCGCGCCCGCACGTGCTGCGCGTGTTGCCGGCGGTGGTCGTCGTGCTGCGGAAGGGCGCGCCCGTTCCGGCGGAGCTCGAGGCCCGCGCCGAGCCCCTGGGCGGTCGCTCGTGGCGCCTGCCCGCCGCCGAGCCCGTCGCCGAGGCCGCGCGCTGGGCCGCCCACCCGGCCGTCGAGGCGGCGGATCCGGACATGCTCGTCCCCCGGCGCCGCGCGGACTTCGACGACCCGGGTTACGGCGGCCAGTGGTACCTGGAGAAGCTGAAGGCCGAGGCGCTCTTCGCCGTCAGCCTGGGCACGCCCGAGACCCACGTGGCCGTCATCGACTCGGCGACGGACATCACCCACCCGGACCTCGTCGACGCGGTCGCGGCGCCCTGGGACACGGTGGACGAGGACGCCGATCCGAGCCCGAACCGGGGCGACTTCTGCCCCGACGGCGTGAACGCCATCTGCGACGAGCACGGCACCGCCGTGTCCGGCATCATCGCGGCGCGGGCGAACAACGGCACCGGCATCGTGGGCCTCTGCCCGCAGTGCACGCTCGTGCCGATTCGGCTGATCTCCGATGGGGAGACGCCGATTTCGGCGGACGTGCGCGCTTTCGAGCACGCCATCGCGCAGGACGCCGCGGTCATCAACAACTCGTGGGGGTTCGTCGAGGCGACGCCGGCCCCGCGGGCGCTGGCGGCGGTGATCCACCGGGCGGCGACGGAGACGCGCGGGGGCCTCGGCGCCGTGGTGGTCTTCGCCGCGGGCAACGACGACCGCGTGCTCGAGGACGACGAGCTCACGGGCCTGCCGGACGTCCTCTGCGTGTCCGCGGCGGACAGCTACGGCCGCCCGACGGCCTACACCAACCGCGGGGCCTCCGTGGACGTGGCGGCGCCCTCGGCGACGGTCACGCTCGCCCCCGGCGGCGGCATGACGCAGACCTTCGGCGGCACCTCGGCGGCGGCGCCGGTGGTGTCGGGCCTGGCGGCGTGGGCGCTCTCGGTGGCCCCGGAGATGTCCGCGGCGGACCTGCGCGCGCTCCTGGTCGAGACCGCCGTGCAGTCGCCGCTCATCACGCCGGACGAGAACGGGCACCACGACGTTTACGGCTTCGGCATGGTGGACCCGGCGGCGATGCTGGCGCGGCTCGCCCCGCCCGAGCCGGACGCCGGCGTGCTCCCGGACGCGGGCGCCGCGCTCGGCGATGCGACGCCGGCGGACGTGGCGCCGCAGCCCGAGGACGTGGG
>CAINDO010000516.1 GCA_903847385.1 uncultured Myxococcales bacterium | reverse complement strand
CGGTGGGGGCCAGCGTCGGGGCCGCGGTGGGGGCCTGCGTGGGCGCGGCGGCGGGGACCGGAGTCGGCTCGGGCGCGCGGCCGGCGAAGAACACACCCGCCGCGATGCCCGCCGCGACCAGCACGCCGCCGATCACGAGGGGCGCGCGGCTCGGCGCGGGGGCCGGCGCCGCCGGGAGCGTGATCGCGGGGGCGAGGGGGCCGGGCGCGGACATCGGCTGGAGCGGGGGCGCGGGCTCCGCGCCGATCGTGGCGGCCTCGCCGATGAACGAGGGCGTCGCGGCGCGCAGGGGCGGCATCTCGCGCGAGGCCCCGAGGGGGGCCGCGTCCACGGAGGCGAGGGGCGCTCGGAGATCCTCGAGCGCGCGGACCCCGGCGGCGAGGGTGGCCGGGCGGCGCGCGGCGTCCTTCTCCAGGAACCAGAGCACCCGCTCGTCCAGACCCGCCGGCACGGGCACGATCGACGACGGCCGCGGCGGCGCCTCGCTCATCTGTTTGAAGGCGATCTCCATGAAGCCGCCGCCGGTGAACGGCAGCTGCCCCGTGAGCATGCGGAAGACCATCACGCCGAAGGAGTAGATGTCCGTGCGGTGGTCGACGTCCCGCCCCTTGCACTGCTCGGGCGACATGTACGCCGGCGTGCCGATGGGCGTGCCCGTGTGCGTGCGGTGGTCGGCGTGCTCGCGCGCCTCGGGGTCGAGCAGCTTGGCGATGCCGAAGTCCAGCAGCTTGGGGAACGGCGCGTCGGCCGGGTCGTCCGGATCGGCGCTGGGATCGCGCACCAGGAACACGTTCTCGGGCTTGAGATCGCGGTGGGCGATGCCCTTGGCGTGGGCGGCGTCCAGCGCGCGGGCCAGGGGCCGCAGGATGGGCAGCATCTGCGCCAGGGGGATGGGCCCGCGCTCGCCCAGCCACGCGTCCATGGGCTGCCCGTTGAGCAGCTCCATCACATAGTAGTGGCGGCCGTCGCCGAGCTGACCGAAGCCGAAGATGTCGATGATGTTGCGGTGCTGGATCTGATTGACCGCCCGCGCCTCGGCGATGAACCGGCTGACCACCTGCGGGTTGGCCGAGCAGGCGCGGTTGAGCACCTTGATGGCCACGGCCTTGCCGATCAGCGGCTGCACCGCCCGGTAGACCGCCCCGAAGCCGCCGACGCCGAGCAGGTACTCGATCGTGTACTCGCCCACGGCCGTGCCCGCGGGGATCACACCCTCGGACTCGGCGAACACGGCGTCCGGCAGGAGCGTGGCGCCGTCCGCCGGGCAGGCGCGACGCCCTTGGGCGTCGTCGTAGCGGGTCTGACAGCGGGGACACGTGGCCATGAGGGGCCGAACTATGCCCCGGCATCCCCGGTCGACAAAAGAAAGAAAGGTCACGCGGTCGTGTCGTGATCGCCGCGGCGGTGTCGCCTGAGAGTCGGACGCGATGACGACGCCACACACCGGAGCGGAAACGTGCTCGAACCCCGCACATTGCAAGGCCCCCCGAGTTCGATTAGGTTCCGCGGCCGTGAACCCGGCGACCCCTCGCGCATCGACGTCTCCGACGCCCGCGGCCGATCCGGCCCCGGCGGAGACGCCCGTGCTCGCCGCGCTCGACCGGGACGACCGTCGCGGGGCGCTCACGCTCCTGATGCGGCTGTACGGGGACGCGATCTACCGCTACTGCCAGGGCATGGTCCTGGATCCGGACCAGGCCGCGGACGTGCACCAGACGGTCTTCGTCGAGGCCTGGCGCGACCTGCCGCGCTTCTCGCGGCGCTCCAGCTTCAAGACGTGGCTGTTCGCCATCGCGCGGCACCGGTGTCTGGACGCGCTGAAGATCGGCAAGCGCCGGCGGGCCCGCTTCACGGCGGACGACGACGCCCCGGAGCCGACGGACGCCGCGCCGAACGCCGAGGACTCGCTCTCGGATCGGTCCCTGCTGCCGCCCCTGGAGCGGTGTCTGGGCGAGCTGCGGCCGGACAGCCGGACGGCGGTGCTGCTGCGCTTCCAGGACGCCCTGTCGTACGAGGAGATGGGCAAGCTCGTCGGCGAGCTGCCGGGCTCCCTGCAGGCGCGGGTGGCGCGGTCGATGCCGGTGTTGCGCAAGTGTCTGGAATCGGCGGGCATCACACTGTGAGGGCGTGCCATGTCTGACCAATCGAATCAGCGCTGTGAGCGGTGGGAGACGGACGGTCTGCTCGCCCTCGAACGCGGCGAGGCGCTCGACCCCCACTTCGACACCTGCCCGGACTGCCTGGCCGCCCGGAGCGCGGGCGAGGCCGTGGTCGCGCGGCTCATGCAGGCCTCGGCCGGCTGGCAGCCCCCCGGCGATTGGGAGGCGCGGGTCTTCGCCCGCATCGCCCGGGAGCAGCCTGCGCGCCGCTTCGCCTGGTGGCAGGTGCTGTTCCCGGTGCTGGCCGCCGCGGGCCTGGCCATCTGGCTGGCGCGCCCCGCCACGCCGGGCGCCGGTACGGACGTGAACGCCGCGCCGTTCGGCCTGAGCCTCTCCATCGTGGACGCCGCCCAGGTCGTGCGCGGCGAGACGCCCAAACCCGGTGACGCCCTGAGCCTGCGGGCGTCCGTCGGCGGCGTGGCGCACGTGGGTCTGCGCGTCTACCGCGACGACCGCACGCTCGTCTTCGCCTGCGGCCACGCCGACGCCTGCCCCCGCACCGCGGACGAGGTCGTGACCCGCGTGACGATGGACGCCCCGGGGGCGTACCGCACGCTCCTGATCGGCGGCGCCGCCGCGGTGCCGTCGCCGGCGGGCAGCCTGGACACGGACATGGCCCGGGCCCGCGAGGCGGGGCTGCAGGTCGTGCTGGGCGAGGTCGTGCGCGTCTGGTGAGGCGGGGCGCTCAGGGCGCGGGATCGCCCGTGCCCAGCAGCACGAAGTGCGCCCAGCTCGAGGGCGGACCGCTCGCCATCGAGCGCTGCGCCGCGGCGAAGGCCCGGGCCGGCTGCCGGTCACCTCCGGCGGCGTAGAACGCCTGCACGAAGCGGCGCGCGACGCCGTCGTCCACGGAGCGCAGCGTGGCCAGCACGTTGCGCGCGCCGCCGGCCAGGGACGTGGCCGCGAGCGAGCCCCAGATCTCCCACGATTGCCCCGCGACGGAGGCGCAGCCGGCCAGCACCACGAGCTCGGCGTCGATGTGCATCTCCAGCAGGCTGCCCGTGCCGACCTGGGTGTCGGCCATGGCCAGCCAGGGGCCCGTGGGGCCGTTGCCGGCATGGGTGGCCACGTGCAGCACGCGCGGGTGCCCGGCCGCGCGCAGCGTCGCGGAGACGGCCTCCGCGCCCAGCCGCGGCGTGACGCCCAGCTGCGTCGCCACGCTGCGGGCCTCGGCGGCGGCGCCGGGCAGGTCGCCCCGGGCGTCGCCCACGACCACGGGCGGCCCGTACTGCACTTTGGGCGCGCGCAGCATCGCGGCCAGGGCGGCGGGGCCGGGCACGTTGAGGACCTCACGCCGCGCGGCGAGGGGTTGCCCGCCGGACTCGGGGAGCACGCCGAAGGGGACCCGCACCAGGGGCCCCGTCGGCGCGAAGTACACGCGGGTCGTCGCCGCCGGCGGCAGCACGGCCGTCAGCTCCAGCGCCTCGGCCAGCCGGCCGGCGGCCACGGGGTCGTCCACGTTCGCCAGCAGCGTGTCCACGGCCGAGGCGATGTCGTCGGGCGAGGCGGCGACGCGGTGGAGCGCGACGTCGCCGGCCCCGTAGCGCACCCACCACGCGCGCCCCTCGGCGGTGTACCAGGCCAGCACCACGCGGTCGCCCAGGGCGGCCAGCGTGTCGGCCAGCGGGCGCTGCATCGCCACCCCCGAGGCCGTGACGGAGGAGATCAGCGTCTTCATCTCGTCGGCTCGGGTGACGGCGGCGTTCCACGCGTCCGCCGGCCCGACGATCGGCTGCGCGGGCAGGGTGCCCGCCGGCAGGCTGACCTCCGTGGGCGGGATCAGGAACGCGTCCAGGAAGTTGCGGGCCAGCGCGCGGTCGAGGGTCGCCGCGGCGTCCCGGGGCCGGCCCGACTCGGCCTGCAGCGTGAACAGGGCCTCGAACGGCGCGCTCTTGGCGCCGATGAACGCCCGCTTGAGCTCCTCGATCCCGATGGCGCTCCGCATGGCCTCGATGCCGGCGATCGAGGCGTCGAAGGCGGCCTCGGCGAGGCCGAGCTGGCCCTCGGCCCGCGCGACGCGGCCGCGCTCCAGGTCGATGAGCCAGGTCATCTCGGGCACCGGGTGGGCGGCGGTGGCGGCCTCGAGCGCGGCGCGCGCGTCCGCCCAGCGGCCCTGGTGGCGCGCGATCTGCCCCTCCAGGCAGCGGATGAACGCCGTGTCGTGTTCGTCCGGATCCTGATCGATGAGCGCCGCGGCCGCGGCCGTGTGCTGCTGCGCCTCGTCGATGTGGCCGGCGATCTGTGCGTAGCGGCCCAGGTTCTCCAGGGCGACGCGCCGGTAGCGCACGCTCTTGGCCTCGGTGGCCATCGCCAGGGCCTCCATGAACAGCGCGCGCGCCGACTCCGGGCGGCCCGACTTGAGCTGGACGATGCCGCGTTCGATGGTCAGGTTGGCCCGCTCCACGGCGGAGAGCGCGCCGAGATCCGCCGCCGCCAGCGTGAAGGCGCGGTCGGCGCCGTCCGGGTCGCCCACGGTGTTCAACAGAGTTCCGATGCCCAGGAGCGCATAGCCCTTCATGCGGGCGTCGCCGGCCTTCTCCGCCTCGCTGAGCGTGCGCTGCAGCGCGACGAGCGCCTTGCGGTACTCGCCGGCGCGCCAATACGACCCGGCCAGCGCGTGGGCGTCGTAGGCGGCCTCGCGGGGGGCGCCCTCGGCCACGTGCGCGGCCAGGGCCTTCTCGAAGGCCTGTCGGGCCTCCTCGGCGCGGCCGCCGCGCTCGTGCACCCGCCCGATGATGCGCCACGCCCCGCCGGCATGGGGCCCCGTGGAGAGCGCGGTGGCCTCGGCGAGCGCCGCGTCGTGGTCGCCCGCCTGGAACAGCGCGCGCATCAGACGCTGCCGGGTGCCCGGGTCCGGCGCGGCCTTCTGCGCGGCGCGGCAGGCGGTCACGGCCTCCGGGTAGGTCTTGGCGTCCATCGCCGCCTGGCAGCTTCGGCTCAGGGCCTCGGCGTCCGGGCCGCAGCCGGCGAGCAGCGCGCCGAGCAGCATCGCCCGGAGTCGGGTCCCCTCAGGCACGGGCCGGCTCGAGCGTGAAGAAGAAGCTCGCGCCCCCCCCGCGCTCGCCGTCCGCCCAGATCTCGCCGCCGTGCATGTGCGTCACGCGGTGGGCCGTGGCTAGGCCGATCCCCGTGCCGGGGAACTCGTCCGGGCCGTGAAGGCGCTGGAACGGGCGGAAGAGCTTGTCGGCGAACTGCATGTCGAAGCCGGCGCCGTTGTCCCGCACGAAGAAGACGGGCGGCGCCTCGTGGGCGAGCACGCCGAACTGCACGTGGGCGTCCTCGGTGCGGGCCGTGAACTTCAGCGCGTTGCCCAGCAGGTTCTGCAGCAGGACCTCGCACAGGTTCTCGTCCCCGACGACGCTCAGCGACGCCGGGCAGTCGAACGAGACGATCCGGTGCGGGTGCTGGGCGAGGAGCTCCTGGAACACCGTGCGGGCGAGGCGCCCCAGGTCGAACGGGCGCAGCTGTGGCGCGGCGCGGCCGAGCAGCGACAGCTTCAACAGCGCGCCGATCAGGGTGTCCATGCGCTCCACGGCGCGCTCCACGCGGTCGAGCAGCACGCGGGCGTCCGGGTCGAACTGGTGGCCGTGCTCCTCGGAGAGCAGGTGCACCATGCCCGCCACGGAGCGCAGCGGCGCCTTCAGGTCGTGCGAGGCGGAGCGCACGAACGCCTCGAGCTGCTCGTTGGCCAG
This sequence comes from uncultured Myxococcales bacterium, assembly GCA_903847385.1. Lineage (GTDB taxonomy): Bacteria > Myxococcota_A > Bradymonadia > UBA7976 > UBA1532 > CAINDO01. The sequence goes on along the minus strand of CAINDO010000516.1, from coordinate 10,507 downwards.
CGCCAGCTCGCGGGTCCGGGACTGCACGCGGCGCTCCAGCTCGGCGTTCAGCGTGCGGATCTCCGCGTCGGCGCGTTGGCGCTCCAGGGCGTGACCGATGGCCCGCCAGAGCTGCGCGCCGTCCACCCGGCCCTTGATCAGGGCGTCCTGGGCGCCCACGGCCACGGCCTCGGCGCTCTCGTCCGGGTCGTCGTGGCCGGAGAACACCACCACGGGCACGTTCGGCGCCGCCTCGTGCATCCGGCGCACGGTGGAGAGGCCGCGGGCGTCCGGCAGGTCCAGGTCGAGCAGGATCACGTCGAAGTTCTCGGCGGCGGTGGCGGCCACGGCCTCGCCCAGCGTCTTGGCCCAGTGCACGAAGGCGCGGCCGGCGTCGCCCGAGGCCTCGCTCTGCAAGCGGGCGCGCAGCAGGCGCTCGTCGGCGGGGTTGTCCTCGACGAGCAGAATCCGCAGCGGGGGGCGCGAGAAGGCCAACTCAGGACTCCGTCAGCTCGGCGGACAGACGCGCGAGGGCGCGTCCCAGGGGGGCGTCGGCGCCGGCGCCGACCTGAGTGGCGAGCCCGCGGGCCTCGTTGTAGGCGGTCCACGCCCCCACGAGGTTCACGGCGTCGCACTCGATGTGTCCACGGATGCACAGCATGCGCGCCAGACCCTCCCGATCTCCAGACTCGCGGAGGAAAGACTCCGCGGCCTTGAGAAGATAGCGCGCCGTGGAGGGATCGCCCTCCCGCGCGGTCACCGTGGCCAGCGTCGCGCGCAGCAGGCCCATGCCCGCGCCGTGCTGCAGCGCGTCGCAGACCTCGATGGCCTGCTCGAGCAGCGACCGCGCCAGGGCCATGTCGCCGCGGGCGGCGTGGACCTCGGCCAGCAGGCCCTCGGTCAGGCAGGCCTGGCGGGTGTTGCCGGCGTCCCGGTAGAGCTGGAAGGCCCGCTCGGCGAGGCGCAGGGCGTCGTCCCCGCGGCCGAGCAGGAGCGAGAGCTCCGCCAGGGGGTGCAGGTTCTGCGCCTCGGCCTGCGGGTCGCCGATCTCGCGCGCGGCGATCACGCCGGCCTTCAGCGTGCGTGCGGCCTCGGCGAGCCGACCCTGCGCCAGGAGCGCCCGGCCCAACGTGCGCAGATCGGCGATCTCGGCGCGGCCGTTGCCCACCTCGCGGTGGACCTGCACGGCCTGCTGCAGCCAGTCGGCGGCGGCGCCGGCGTTGCCCACGGCCAGCTCGATGGCGCCCCGGCGGCCGAGCAGGATGCCCCGCGCCACGCGGTCCGGGATGAGCTCGGCCCGCGAGAGGCCCTCGTCGCAGGCGGCGAGCGCGGCGTCCGGGCGCTGGCGCGTGCCCTCCATCTCGCCGGCGGCCACCAGGTCGAGCGCGCGCACGGCCAGGGGCTCGTCGCCCTCGGCCTGGGCCATGCGCAGCGCCGATTGAGCGATGGCCAGCGCCATGTCCGCCTGGGCGACGTCGTACCACAGGTAACCCAGGCGCAGCGCCAGCCAGGCCCGCAGCCGGGGCGGGGCGTCCATGGCGAGCACCTGCTGGGCCAGCAGCCGCGCGGGCTCGTGGCGGCCGCAGAGCGGCGCGGCCTCGCCCAGGGCCAGCACCACGCCGGCCGCGCACTCGGCGTCGAACCCGGCGAGGGCGTGCTCGGCCGCGACGGTCAGGTTCTCGTGCTCCCGGGCCAGCGCCCAGCGGCGCCCGATGCCGCCGCGCGTGTCCAGCGCGCGCACCCAGGCCGGCTCGCCGAAGCGCGCGAACCAGGCGGCGTGCCGGGCCCGGGCGGCGGCTTCTTCTTCCGGGTGGGCGGCGAGGCGCTCGGCGGCGTAGGCGTGCCCGGCGCGGTACAGGCCGAAGCGGGCCTCGGAGGCCTCGGCCACGGTGCTGCCGCCCCCGGCCCCCGGCGCGAGCACCGGCGGCTCCACGCGCACCCAGGAGTACTCGAGCAGCGACTCCAGCACGTACAGCGGGAACGGCGCCTCGGCGTGGGCCGAGAGGTCCACCACGGCCTGCACGGCCTCGAGCGTGAAGCCGCCGCGGAACACGGTGAGCTGGGCCAGCGCGTCGCGCTCCCAGGGCTGAAGCAGGCCCCACGACCAGTCCAGCGTGGCCCGCAGCGTGCCGCGGCGCCCACCCCGGGCCGGCGCCGCGTCCAGCAGCACCCCCAGGCGGTCGGCGAGCGCGCCCGTGCCGTCCAGCTCGTTGGCGTGGGCGGCGGCCAGCTCGATGGCCAGCGGCAGGCCGTCCAGTCGCGCCACGAGCGCGTCGATCTCGGCCGTGGCCGCCGCGTCGAAGCGCAGGTCCGGGTGGTGCGCAAAGGCGAGGGCCACGAACAGCGCGCGGGCCTCGGCGGGGGCCAGGGGCTCCAGACGCTCGACGAACTCGTCCGCGTCGAGGCGCAGGCGCTCGCGCGCCGTGACCAGCAGGCGGGCCTCCGGCGCCACGCGCAGCCAGGTGCCCAGGATCTCCTCGGCGCAGTCGACCAGGTGCTCGAAGCTGTCCAGGACGAGCAGCAGCGCGCCCCGGTCGGCCAGCGCGTGCCCCAGCCGGGCGGCGAAGCCGGCGCGGGACTCGGCTTGCGACAGCGGCACGTTGAGCAGCCCGGCCACGGTGGCGAGCAGGGCCTCCGGCGTGCGGACGTCGGCCAGCTCGCAGTGCCACACGCCGCCCACGAACTGCTCGGCGAGCGCGTCGGCGACCACCTGCGCCAGGCGGGTCTTGCCCACGCCGCCCTGGCCCACGAGCGAGACCAGGCGGTCGCCTTCGCTCAGTCGCAGCACGAGCCGGCGGCGCACGGCGTCGCGGCCCACGAAGGGGCGGTCGGGGTCGACCTCCCGCGGGCGGATGCCCGAGGGCATGCCCTCCTGGGTGACGATGGTGGCGATCGACTCGTCGATCGAGGGGTCGAGGCCGGCGCTCCCCGCGGGGGCCGGATCGGCGAAGACCTCGGGAGAGAGCGCCGAGGGCGGGGCGCTGATGTCCACGGGGCGCGGCGGCGGGGGCGGCGCGGGGGCGTCGTCCCCCAGCAACTGCTGCATCTGCGTCGCGAGGCCGCGGCCGCCGGGCACGGGCAGCTCGGCGATCTCGGCGGCGACCTCGCGGCCGTTCGGGTAGCGCTCCGCGGGCACCAGGCGCAGACAGCGCGCGGCGATGCGGCCCAGGCCGGGCACCACGGCGTCGATCACCGGGGGGAGGGCGCCCTGGCTCCCGCCCAGCTCCTTCAGCGCCATCACGTAGGCGGGCAGGTCCTTCACGGGCGCGAAGCGGCGGCCCATGGCGAACTCGGCCATCATGATGCCGAGCGCGAAGACGTCGCTCGACTGGGTGGCGCCCCGCCCGAAGGCCTGCTCCGGCGACATGTAGCCCAGCGTGCCCCAGATGGCGCCCTCGGGCGCGCTGTCCGTCAGGCCCAGGGCGCGGGCGATGCCGAAGTCGGCGATGCGGGCGATGCCGTCGCGACCGATGAGCACGTTGGCCGGCTTCAGGTCGCGGTGCACCAACTGCGCGGCGCGGCCGTCCACCTGCAGGGCGTGGGCGTGCGCCAGGCCGTCGGCCATCTGCCGCACCAGCTCCAGCACGGCCCGGGGCGTCAGGCGCTCGGCCTGCCGCTGCATCTGGCGGGCGGTGAGGCCGTCCACGAGCTGCATCGCGACGTACAGGCGCCCGCCGTGCTCGCCCACGTCGTAGGTCTCGACCAGGTTCGGGTGCACCAGGCGGCCGCCGATGCGGGCCTCGTCGAAGAGCAGTTCGCGGGAGCCGCTGCGCTTTCGGGCCGTCTCCAGGACGATCTTCAGGGCCACCGGCTTGCGGAAATTCGCGGGCCCGAGCAGGTGGGCGCGGAACACGCGCGCGGTCGCGCCGTCGCCCAGCAGGCCGTTGAGCTCGTAGCGGCCGAAGCGCACGGGGAACCCGCCGGGCGCGATGCCGTCCGGGTCGAACTCCAGATGCCCTTCGTCGGTCGCCTGCATGGGGCGCCTATCTTCACCGGGGGGCCGGGGCGAAGCAATCTCGCGCGGCAAACGAGTTTCGTGCGTCGTCGCGCCCGGTGCGCCATCATCTTCTCGTGAGCTGCACACCCCCATGACCCGCACGAGCGCCCCATGCCCCACGTAGCCGAAGAGGAGCTCGAGCGCCTGCGCATCGAGAACGCGAGACTGCGCCGCGAGGTCGCCGACCTGCGCCCCCAGGCCGAGCTCGCCCGCAGCCTCTCCGATGCGGTCGTCCTGACCGACGAGCACTTCGTCGTCCGCTACTGGAACGCCGCGGCGGAGCGGATGTACGGCTACACCGAGGCTGAGGCCGTGGGGCACGTGCTGCGCTCGCTGCTCGACACGCAGGTCGAGGGCCGCCCCATCGACGACGTCGCGCAGCAGTTGACGACCTCCGGCCGCTGGGAGGGCGAGTGCACCCAGCGTCACCGGGACGGCCACCGGATGCCCGTCGCCAGCTCGGTCAACGCCGTGCGGGACGCGCAGGCGCTGGTCATCGGCTACGTGGGCGTCAACCGCGACATCACGGCCCAGGTCGAGGCGCGCGAGGCGCGTCGGCGCGAGGCGCTGCGGGCGATCCAGCTCGCCGCCCTGGCCCACGATCTGGCCGCCGAGCCGCGCTCCCTGGGGCGCGTGCTGGAAACCTGTGCGCGCGGCGTGGGGCGCCTGCTCGACGACGCCGTCACCATCACCTTGCGCGTGCCCGAGGACGACCGCCTCGTCGTCGCCGCGCACTGGGATCCGGACGAGGCGCGCGGAGCGTTCGGCCGGGAGATCTACGACCGCGTCCCCCTGCGGGTGGGCGAGGGGATCGCCGGCCGCGTCGTGGCCTCCGGCGAGGTCTTCACCATCGACGTCGAGGCCCCGGAGGACATGGTCGGCGTGCTGTCGCCGGGGTACCGGGCGGCGGCCATCGACCAGTCCGTGCGCGGCATCGTCTGCGTGCCGATGATCGTGCAGGGTCGACCCATCGGGGCCCTGAGCTGCATCCGGTTCCGGTCCGTGGCGCACGATCCCGAAGAGGTCCGGTTCGTCCGCAGCCTGGCCAGCCACGCGGCGCTCGCGGTCGCCAACGCCCGCCTGCACGCCGAGGGGTACCACACGCAGGAGGTCCTGCGGGGACGGACCCGCGAGCTGGAGCTGGCCGTGGACGAGCTCGAGGCCTTCGCCTACTCGGTCTCCCACGACGTGCGCGCCCCCCTGCGGAGCATCGAGGGGCTGGCGCAGCTCATCGAGGACGAGCTCGCGCCCACGCTGCCCGACGAGCCGCGCGACTGGTTGCGGCGGCTGCGCGGCGCCACCGTGCACCTGACGGAGCTCGTCGACGCGCTGCTGGCGCTGTCGCGGGTGAGCCGCTGGCGCCTCCAGGTCGCCCCCGTGGACCTGTCCGCGCTGGCCCTCGAGGTCGTCGCCGAGGTCCAGGAGCGCGACCCGGAGCGGAGGGTCGACATCCACGTCGAGCCCGGCATCCACACCTTCGCCGACGCCGCGCTCCTGCGCATCGCGCTGATGAACCTGGTCGAGAACGCCTGGAAGTTCACCTCCCGGACCACCGCCCCGACCCTGGAGATCGGCCACGGACAGGACGGCACCGGGCGGACCATCTTCTACGTGCGGGACAACGGCGCCGGCTTCGACCCCACCCACGCGGCGCGGCTGTTCGAGCCCTTCGAGCGCCTGCACCGGGCCGAGGAGTTCCCCGGCACCGGCATCGGTCTCGCCACGGTCTCGCGGGTCGTGCGACGGCACGGCGGCGACGCCTGGGCCGAGTCGAGCCCCGGCCAGGGCGCGACCTTCTTCTTCACGTTGGGCACGGCGCCGCCGGGGCCCGGAGAGAGCGCGGTGTCACCATGAGCGGAGCCGAAGGCGCAGCGAAGCCCCCCGCGGGGGGGCAGATCCGCAACGCGGGCGGGGGGGCGGTGCCATGACGGAAGCGAACGGGCCCCCCACCCTCGACCGCAACGCCTACGCCTTCCAGACCGAGGTGCGCGTGCGCCTCAGCGAGACGGACGCCGTGGGCATCGTGTTCTTCGGCAGCTTCTCCGCCTACATGGACGCCGGGCGGATGGACTACCTGAACAACCTGGGCCTGCAGCGGCTCGACGGCCGCGTGCGCGACCTCATCCCCGGCGCGGTGGTGCGGGCGCACCTCGATTTCCGCGCCCCCGCCCGCTACAACGACGTCGTGCTCATCCACGTCCGTCTGGCGCGGCTGGGGCGCACGAGCTACACGTTCCACTTCCTGATGACGCAGAAGCGCACGCGGGACGTCGTCGCGCTCGGCGAGCTCACGCTGGTCTGGCTGGACGCCGACTTCAGGCCCATGGCGCTGCCCGAGGAGTTCCGCCGGGCCGTGCTCGCCTTCGAGGGGCCCAACGTCGAGAGCACCGCCCCCGACGCCCCCGAATGATGTTATACAAAGCCTGTGCAATCGTTTGACAATGGCGATTCGTCGGCCTAGTCTGAGGGCATGGAAAACGTGCCCTCCGGAATCGAACGGCCCCGCATCGGGGTGAGCGCTTGCCTGCTCGGGCGAGAGGTTCGCTTCGATGGAGGTCATACGCGGGATCGCTTCGTCACGGATGTTCTTTCGGAGCATCTGGACTTCGTGGCGTTCTGCCCCGAGATGGAGGCCGGTCTGGGCTCGCCCCGCCCGAGCATCCACCAGGAGCGCGGGGCCGACGGCCTCATCCGGCTGCTGACGGCCAAGCGGGACGTGGACGTGACCCCGGCGCTGGACGCGGCCATCTCGAAGCGCGTGGAGCACTTCGGCGAGCTGGCGCCCGCGAACCTGGCCGGGTTCCTGCTCAAGAAGGACTCGCCCTCGTGCGGGCCGTTCCGCGTCCGCGTGCAGAAGGCCGAGGGCGGCGTGGAGCGCTCGGGCGAGGGCCGCCTGGTGACGGCGCTGCGCGAGCGGTTCCCGCACCTGCCCATCGAGGACGAGGGCCGCCTGAACGACGCCGCGCTGCGCGAGACCTTCCTGATCCGCGTCTTCGCCTGGCACCGCTGGCAGAGCATGGTGGCCGCCGGGCTCACGCGCCGGTCGCTCCGCGAGTTCCACGCCACCCACAAGATGCTGCTGCACGCCCACGGGCCCGCGGGCACCCGCACGCTGGGGCGCCTCGTCGCCCGGCCGGAGAGCGACGCCGCCAGCGTGGACTTCGACGCGACGCAGTACGGCGCGCAGTTCATGGCCATCCTGAACAGGCCCGCCACGCGGGGTCGGCACGTGGACACGCTGCAGCACCTGGCGGGGCACGTGGCCGACCACCTCAAGTCCTCGGAGAAGAGCGAGCTGCACGGCCTGATCGAGGAGTACCGCCAGGGCTGGATCACGCTGGAGACGCCCCTGGCCCTCCTGCGCCACCACCTGCGCCACCTCGGCACGGTCTGGGCCAACGCCCAGTTGTACCTGGACCCCCATCCGCGCGCCCTGGCGCTGCGGTCGACGATCCGATGAGTGAGCGCAGCGAGCGAAGCACCCCTCTGGGGGGCCGACCCTGCGGAGCAGGGCGGGGGGGCGTACCATGAGCGCGCCGCTCCACATCGGCATCACCGGGGCCTCGGGCCTCGTGGGCACCGCCCTGACCGCCCGACTGACGGCCGCCGGCCACACCGTGCACCCCTTCGTGCGCCGCGCCGCGCGCCCGGGCACGCACGAGATCGCCTGGCAGCCCGCCCAGGGGCAGCTCGAGGTCGCCGCGCTCGCCCCGCTGGACGTCGTGATCAACCTGGCCGGCGAGAACATCGGCGACGGGCGCTGGACGCAGCCGCGCAAGCGCCTGATCGTCGAGAGCCGCGTCGCGGGCACCCGCCTGCTCGCCGAGGCCCTGTCGGCGCTCGCCGCCGGCTCGGAGCGGCCCCGCGCGCTCGTGCAGGCCTCGGCCATCGGCTTCTACGGCGACACCGGCGACCGCCCCGTGGACGAGGACGCGCCCCCCGGCGAGGGGTTCCTGGCCGAGGTCTGCTGTGCCTGGGAAGAGGCCGCGGCGCCCGTCGTGCGCGCCGGCGTGCGCCTCGCGGTCGCTCGCATCGGCGTGGTGCTCTCGCCCTCGGGCGGGGCGCTCGCCCGCATGCTCCCGCCCTTCCGCGCCGGCGTCGGCGGCCCCCTGGGCAGCGGTCGGCAGTATCTGAGCTGGATCCACCTGGACGACACGACGGCCGCGCTGGCCCACCTGGCGACCTCCGGCGCCCGCGGCGTGTTCAACCTGACGGCCCCCGGCGCCGTGCCCCAGGCGGACTTCGCGCGGGCGCTCGGCGAGGCCCTGCACCGGCCCGCCCGCCTGCCGGCCCCCGCCGTCGCCCTGCGGCTGCTCTTCGGCGAGATGGCCGACGAGATGCTGCTCGCCGGTGCGCGCGTCCGACCGGACCGCCTGCGCGCCGGCCACTTCGACTTCGCGTACCCGGAGCTCTCCGGGGCGTTGCGCGCGTGCCTGCGCCCCGACGGGGGCGCCGTTTCCCCGACCGAACCGAGAGTATCGACGCCATGAACACCGAGCCGCGCTACCGGATCCATGCGGTGGCAGAGATGACCGGCGTGCCCGCCCCGACCCTGCGAGCCTGGGAGCGGCGCTACGGCATTCCGAGACCCGGCCGCTCCGAGAGCAGCTACCGGCTGTACTCGGACGCGGACGTGGCCGAGGTCCGGCAGCTCCTGGTGTTGCAGACTCGAGGCCTGGCGCCGAGCGAGGCCGCGCGCCTGCTGTTGGACGGTGGCAGCGTGCCCGCGGACATCGCCCCGACCCCGCCGGTGATCCCCGGCGTCGGCCGCGAGGCGTTCGAGACGGCGCGCGCGCGGGTCCTCGAGGCGGTGATGGCCTACGATCAGGGCGGCATCGAGCGCGAGGTGCGCGCCTCGCTCTATCTGGGCCCCCCGGGTCAGGTCTACGCCGAGGTCGTGGCCCCCGTGCTGCACGAGGTGGGCGCGCGCTGGGAGCGCGGCGAGCTGGACGTCGCCGGGGAGCACCTGGCCTCGCGCATCGTGTCGGCCACGCTCGCCGATCTCACCAGCACGCTGACCCGGGCCTCCAGCGGCCCGGCGGTCCTGCTGGCCTGCGTCGCCGAGGACCAGCACGACCTGCCGCTCTACGGCGTCGCCCTGGCCGTGCTGGAGTCCGGCTACCGCCCGGTCATCCTCGGTCAGCGCACGCCGCCCGAGGCCATCGCGGTGGCGGTCAGCCGGCTCGATCCGCACGTCGTCGGCCTGTCCATGACGGTCGATCTGCCGGAACACATCGACCCGCCCGGTCTGTTCCGCCACTACGCCGCCGCCGTCGCCGGGCGGCCCTGGTACGTCGGTGGCAACGCGGCGCTCCGCTACGCCGATCTCATCCGCGCGGCGGGCGGAGAAACCATCCACGACGCGCTCACGCTGCGACGCAAGCTCGAGTCCCAGCATCGAAAAGCACACTAAAAGGACCTCCGCCCCATGAGCCCGACCACCGTGTTCGCCCTTCCGTCGGCCGAAGGGCCGTTCTATGCCCATACGCGCCTGCCCACCGCCCACGGCACGTTCGATGTCCGCGTCTTCCGGGACGCCGCCGGCGCCGAGCACCTGGCCATCTCCATGGGCGACCTCGAGGGCGCCGAGAGCGTGCTCGTGCGTGTCCACTCCGAGTGCCTCACCAGCGAGGTCCTGGGCTCGCTCAAGTGCGACTGCGCCGCGCAGCTCGACACCGCGCTGACGAACGTCGCCCGCGCCGGTCGCGGCTGCGTGCTCTATCTGCGCCAAGAGGGCCGCGGCATCGGCCTGGGCAACAAGATCCGCGCGTACGCCCTGCAGGAGGCCGGCGCCGACACGCTCGAGGCCAACCGTCTGCTCGGCCTGCCCGACGACGACCGCCAGTACGACGTCGCCGTGGACATGCTCCGCGGCCTCGGCGTGCGCTCGGTGGTGCTGATGACCAACAACCCGCTCAAGATCGAGGGCCTGGAGGCCCTGGGCGTGGTGGTCCGCGGCCGCGTGCCCTGCCTGGTCGGCCTGAACCCGGTCAACCGGGGTTACCTGGCCACGAAGGCGGCCCGCATGGGCCACCTGTACTCCCTGGCCCCGGCCCCCGAGGCCGAGGGCGACCACGCCGGCGACTGGTCGGCCACGGCCTGAGTCAGGCGCATGTCGCCGTAACGCCCCGCGCTTGCGTGCGGGGTCGCGGCCCCGTACACACAGGGCGTGAAGATCGTTCCCGAGTCGCCCTTCGCCATCCTGGGCGTACGCCCAGACACCCCGGACGCCGAGATCAAGGCCGCCTGGCTGGCCAAGGTGCAGGCCTGCCACCCGGACCTCCTGGGAGCCGGCGCGACGCCCGAGGCCCTGTTCGCCGCCGAGGAGCGCACCAACCGCTTCAACGTGGCCTACGCCGAGATCACGGCGCGCCGCGCGGCGGGGCAGGGGCCCGCGCCCCGGCAGCCCGACCGTCCGGGGCGGGCCAAAGGGGGGGTGGACGAGCCGCGCACCGCCGCCGAGGCGCTGCACCGGGCCGAGCGCGCCGTCGAGGACGCCCGGGCCGCCGTCGAGGACCACGAGCGCACGCT
>CAINDO010000515.1 GCA_903847385.1 uncultured Myxococcales bacterium | reverse complement strand
GGCTTTGCCCCCCATGCCCCCCAGCATCACGCTTCGACTTCGCATCCAGCAGAGTCGTTCGCGAAGGCCCGTCGCGTGTCACGCTTCACTCGCTGGTCGCCGCATGGTGGAGCAGCGACGTGCGAACTTCGGCGGGCGCCCGCGCGGATCACTCGTCGCCGAGCGTGGGGAAGATGGGGTCGGCCCAGTCGGCGAAGGCGCACTTTTCGGCGTCGGCTTCGGGGCGGGCTTCGGCGGCGGTGGGCTGCTTGGCGTAGACCTCGTGGGTCAGGGCGGCGTGGTTGTCCCAGCACTGGAGGCCGAGGACGACCTCGTCGGCGCCGAGGTCGCCGTTGGCGACGCGCACGTTGGACTGGCCTTCTCCCGTGGCGACCCAGCGGGTGATGGCTTCCAGGTCTTCGCGGGCGGTGCGGCCTTCGGCGCCTTCGTCGATGTCGCCGGGCAGGGCGAAGCTGACCTGGCCGCTGCCGTCGGCGGCGACGACCAGGGAGTAACGCGTGTCGGCGGGCTCGGGGTTGTCGGTGCTGGCCAGGGCGTCGGCGCGCAGGTTGATGCTGCCCTCGCCGCCGTGGCGGCTCAGCTCGACGCGGATGCTGCCCGCGGCCAGCGGGTCGCGCTCGCCCTCGGCCTGGAAGCTGGCGATGGCGCCCAGATCCAGGGCGTACCAGCCCTCCCCGTCGCGCTCGGCGTCGGGGTCGGCCTCGGCGTCGCCGGGGTTGGCCGTGAAGCCGCCCTCGAAGAGTTTGACCCAGGCGCCCTCGTCGGCGCCGAAGTGTTTCGCCTCGGCGCGGTAGCTGAACGCGTTCTCGCCGACCCGCTGCACCTCGAGGCGCGTGGTGACCCGCGTGGTCCAGTCCGTCCAGGGGCCCCACTGGCAGCCCTCGGGCGAGCAATCGCTGGGCGGCAGGCGGGTGAGCGCCCGGATGTCGGTCAGCGTCTGCGACACATGGGCGTTGGTGTTCACGATGAGATCCCGCGTCACCGCGTAGTACATCGCGGGCTGCGCGGCGGGGTCCTGCACGGCCACGGGCGTCGCCGGCAGGTCGCCGGGCTCGGGCAGCGCCTCGACCAGATCGTCGTCGGCGAAGGACTCGGCGTCGAAGCCCTCGAACGTGGGGTACTCGGCCTCGGCGTAGGGGCACGCGCCGATGTCGCCGTCCGTCTGTTCGGCGCCGGGGAACGCGAAGCGGATGTAACTCCGCATGAAGGCGGCGTCCCAGCACTCATTCAGGTCGACCCGCGTGCCGCGGAGCAGATCACCGTGCGTGGCGATGACATCCGACCGGCCGGGGCCGTCGGCGAGCCAGCGCGAACGCACCTGCAGCAGCTCGCGGCGGTCGCGGCGCGGGTCCGAGTCGGCGTCGATGTCCAGGTTCGAGATGAAGTCGAACGTGCCGGCGCCGTCGGCGGCCTCGGTGTAACGGTAGAGCGCGTCGTTGGAGACCGGGTCGCCCTCGCCCTGGAAGTCCGTGAAGGTGACCTCGAGGGCCCGCGTGTCGGCGATGGCATACTGGATCGCCATGACACCGGTGCCGGTCTGGGAGGTGGGGTCCAGCGCGTTCGCGGCCGTCAGATCATAACGCCACTGGCCCTCGCCGCGGCCGGAGAGCTCGCCGGGGCTGTGATCGCCCACCAGCACGTCCACGGCCGTCGCGGGGTCGGCGTTTCGCGCCCAGCCCTGCACCACGTAGTGATAGCTGCCATCGGCCTGCTGCTCGACGCGCACCCGCCACGCCGCCGGCGACAGGGCGTCCTGGAACGGCCCCCACACGGCGTAGGTCTCGCCGTCCGTCTCGGCGGGCTCGGTCTCGACGATGTCCTGCACGACCTCGGTGATCACATGCACGGTGCCGTTGACCTGCAGCGTGATGCCCCGGGTGAAGCCGTAGAACGTCGCCTGCTCCGGGGCGAGCGCGGCCTGCGTCGGCAGGCGGATCACCATCTGTTCGCCCTTGGGCAGCGCCGCCCGCAGCGCGGCCACGCCCGTCTCGGCGGGGGCGGACTCGGTGTCGTCCTGCGTGCAGGCGTTGAGCAGCGTGAGCGAGGTCAGGAGAGCGGCGAGCTTGAGGGGGCGCTGAGTGTTCCGTTTCATGGGTGTGTGTCTCCGAGTGTCCGGTTTCGTGTTTTCATTCGGTCCACTCACTCCGACACGCCGGCTTCACCGAAACCGAAAAGGGATTTTTCGAAATCGTCCTCGGGCAGCGAACGGTCGGCGAACACGCACGCGGCCTCGTCGCCGACGCCCCCGCCCTCGCCCGGCGCCGAGGCGTACACGCGGTCGAAGTCTGTGTCCCAGCACTCGCTGACCTCGACGCGCTCGCCCGTCTCCGTCTCCAGAAATGCGTCGCCGCGGCCGGCGCCGTCGGCCTGCCAGCGGCTCTTCAGGTGCCACACGCCCGTCTGCTCGGCGGGGTAGGCCACGATCAGCTCGCCGGCGCCGTCCGGGGAGCGGCGGGCGAGGTAGCGGGCGTCCGTGGGGGCGAGGCCCGGCGCGTCGGCCACGCCCAGAAGCGCCAGGTCGAAGTCCACGCCGCCCGAGTGCCGCACGAACTCGACCTCGACGCGCCCGGCGCCGCCGAGCTGCGCGAGCTCCACCGTGAACGCCCCTTCACCGGCCTCGCCCGTGGCCGCGCCGGCGGGCGCCCAGTCGCCGTGCACGACGGGCGCGAAGGTGCCGCCCACGGGCCGCTGCTCGAAGGCGTAGGTGAAGTGGTCGTCGCCACCGCGGTCCATCACGAACCGCACCTCGACGGGCGACAGCGCCTCGCGGTACGGCCCCCACACGCGCCGGTTCTCCGTGCGCTCCGTGGGCGGCGCGGCGACGATGTCCTCCACGCCGCGGAGCGTGCCGAAGACCTGGTGGTCCACGCTGTAGGTCACGTCCCGGGTCACCCGATACAGCTCCGCCGTCTCCGCCCCGAGCGCACGCGCGGCCGCCTCCAGCCCCTGCGCCGCCTCGACGCTCTCCGGCGTGGCCGACAGATGCAGCACGGCGCGGCGCGGCACGGCCTGCAGAAAGGCCTCGTCCGCGTGGAACACATCGTTGCTCAGGTCGCTCTCGCAGGCGCACAGGGGGGCGGCGAGCAGACACATGGCCAAGGCGTTCGGTAGGGCAACGCGGCTCATGGCGCGTACTCCAGTGTGAGATGGGCTTCACCGAAACCGAGCGAGGCGTCGGCCGTGGCGGTCGTGTAGCGCAGGTAGTGCACCGTGCCGCCGAGCCCCACGCGCAGGCCGATGGACTCGATGGGCAGGCGCAGGGCCGCCTCGGCGCCCGGGCTGAAGGTGAACAGATCCTGGGCCGGGGGCGCCTCGGCCTCTTGGAAGTCGCGGGTGGCGTAGACGGCCGACAGGCGCGGCCCGAGCTGGAAGAGCAGCGGCCCGGCGGGCAGGTCGAAGTCCAGGCCCAGGCCGCCGAGCGCCACGCGGAACTCAGCCTCGTGGTCGAACCCGCCCGCCGTGAAGCGGTGCGTGACGCGGCCGAGCGACACGTCCAGGTGCGCGCCGATGCCCGGCCGCAGCAGATTCGGGCCCTCGGCGCGCAGCCCGAGCATCGGCGTGTCCGGGAACAGCGTGTCGTCGCCGGGCTGCACGAAGAAGGTCTGATAGCCCACGCCGGCGCCGAGATACAGCCAGCGCCGCTCGGCGCGCAGGCGGGCGCGGGCCTCGGGGCCCTTGGTCACGTCGTCCTCGAAGTCCACGGCGGTGAATCGCGCCGGGTCGAGCGCGGTGCCCCCGCCGCCGGCCGGGATGACCACGGACTCGAGCAGCACGGCGTCCTCGGCGCGCTTCTTCACGAGGTACACGCCGGGCCGCAGGGACACGCGCTGCGGCGCCTCGGCGGTCTGTTCGACCTCGGCCACCACGACGTCCTGGTTGGGGTCGAAGACGAGGTAGCTGCCGGGCCCCGCGGGCCCGAACTCCAGGGTGCCCAGCCCGCTCAGGCGCGTGAGCACCACGGCGCCGTCGCCGCGCAGGTCGAAGCTGTAGGTGGGGTGCTGCGTGCCGCCGCGCGTCTCGGCCGTGCGGGAGACCGTGCGGTGATAGGCGTGTTCGTAGGCCTCGTTGAGCGTCACCGCGCCGTCGCCGTTGCGGTCGCCGGCCCCGCGCAGGCCGCTGACCAGGGCGTGCGTGAAGAACGAGCCGCGCAGATCGTCCGACTCCTGGGAGGCCTCGTCGTGCCGCGAACTGGTGATGACCACGTACCCCGTGGCGTCCGGCGTGGCGTCGACGACCAGCGGCGGCGCGGCCCGCCCGCCCTTCAGGCGCGTGACCTCACCGGAGGCGCAGGCGTCGAGGAAAGCCAGCCGCACGCCGGCCTGCGAGGCCCGCAGCGTGGTCTGCAGCTCGGCGAGGGGCAGGCGCGTGTCGCCCAGCCGCAGCGTGCCCTCGCCCGCGTGGCCGGAGTAGTAGAACAAGAGCAGCGTCGGCGCGCCCGACCGCCGGGCCGCCTCGACCCGCGCCTCCAGGGCCGTCAGGGCCGCGCGCACGGCCGGTGCGTCCGGTGACCGCACCGTGACGACGTCGCCCGGGGCGAAGCCGCCCATCTGCGTCAACACGTCGGAGACCTTGCGCGCGTCGCGCTCGGCGAAGCGGAGCGTCTCGGTGCCGGCGCCGCCGTCCGTGTGCGACACGAGCAGCGCGAACCGCCGCTCGGGCGGGCCCGACTGCGCCGCGCACACCCCCGCCGTGGCGCAGAGCAGCGCCAGAACGACGGCGGGGCGGCGACGCGGTGTTCCCACTGTGTCTCCCTCACTCCTTGTGAAGCAGCAGATCCGCCTGCGCGCAGGGCAGGTCCAGGGCGCCCACCGTGCGGGGGTCACCCTCGGCGGCCGTCAGGGCACGGCGAGCGGCGGCCACGACGGCGGCGCTGGTGAGCGCGCTCTCGGAGAAACACGCCACGATGCGCTCGGCGCCGGGGGCGTCGTCCAGCACGATGCTCGTCGGCATCGCGCGGCCCGTGCCGGCCTCGACCCGCAGGCCCGCGCCGGCGTCGTCGTGGAACACGGTGACCTCGCCGCGACCGTCGAGCGACACCACCACCACGTTGAGCCTCGCGGGCGACGTGTACTTGAGCTGGATGCGGTCGCCGGCCTTGTAGATCGCCCCGGGGTCGCCCGGGACGACCTGCCCGCCGCGCTCGACGTCGAAGCTCAGACCCACGCCGGACTTGAGGCGCTCCTTGGCGGACACCGCCGGCGCGCTGGGCGAGTCGGCGAAGGGCACGTGCAGGATCACGAAGGCCCCCGCCGCCGCCGCGAAGCCGCCGAGCACCACGGGCAGGAGCCACCGGGGCGCGCCGGTCGGGCGGGCGAGCGACTCGGACCCGCCCAGGCCGTCGCGCCGGTTGCGCAGCGCCGACTCGAGCACCGCGAAGGGCCGCTCGCCGTGGAACTTGCGCGCGCCCTCGTTGAGCGTGCGCAGCCGCGACGCGCACAGGGCGCACTCGGCCGCGTGGGCGCTGACCTTCTCGGCCTGGGCCGCGGGCAGGTCGCCCTGGTGGTGGCGCAGGAGGGCGTCCCAGCCGGGGTGGTCGGTGTGAGGCGTGGTCTCGCTCATGACAAGCCCCCACCCCGGGTCAGGTGGCCTCGCGCGCGGTCCAGAAAGGCCCGCAGGCGCTTGCGGAGCGTGGGCACGGACAGGCCGACGCGGGTGGCCACGTCCTCCTGGGACATCTCGTCGACGAAGTAACACACCGCGGCCTCCTGGGTCTGCGGATCGAAGTGGGCGAGCAGGCTGCGCACCGTCAGGGCCTGCACCACGGCCGGATCGCCCTCGGGGTAGAGGTCCGCCAGGTCGCCGGCGGCCGGGGCGTCGAGCGCCTCGGGGCCCGAGAGGCCGCGCCCCGTGCGGACCTTGCGCGCACGCAGCACGTTGAGGCAGTGCCGCGTGGCGATGGTGTCCAGCCAGGTGCGGTGGCTGGCACGTCCCTCGAATCGCGATAGGCCGGCGTCGGCGCGCAAGAAGACCTCCTGAACGGCATCCCAGGCGTCGTCGTCCCCGCCGAGCAGATAGCGGCAGCGGCGGTAGACCGCGTAGCCGTACTGCGCATAGAGGGCTTCGAGTTCCGGGTGGACCATGCACGCACGTTGACACGGCAGCCGGGCGAAATCCGAAAAGGAAAATGTGCCGATTTCGCGAACGCGATCCCGGTCAAGCCGCGGGGGCGTCCAAATGCACGACGGCGCCCTCGTGGAGCGCGTTGCCGACCGTGACGTAGAGCGTGCCGCCGCTGCGCGCCACGCCCCACTTGTTCTGGCGGTCGACCAGCCCGGCCAGGGTGTCCAGGAAGGCCGCGTCGAAGACGTGGATCTCCAGCGCGTCCGCCCGGTGGATCGGCTTGGCCCGGGCCTCGCGCAACAGCTCGGCGCCGCCCTTCCAGCCGTACACCGCCACGCGCGCGCTCGCCTTGGACGCCCGGTGCAGGCGGTCGACCGCCGGCTGGCCGATCTCGATCCAGTTGAGCAGGTCGCCCTGCAGGTTGCGCTGCCAGATGGCCGGCTCGTCGTCCGCGCACAGGCCGCGCGAGAACTCCATGCCCTCCACGTGCTCCAGGCAGCGGGCGATCACGCGCGCCATCATGAAGCGGAGCGTCTCCGAGGGGTGCTGCGCCACGCGGAGCTCCAGGGTCTCGTAGACGCCGCGGTCGCTGTCGGAGAGCTCGATTTCGAAGCGGCGGACGGTCGCGGTCAGGGCCATGGCGGGGTGGTTCCTCGGGGTCGGGCGCGGGAGCTCGTCATGCTTATGCTACCATGACCGCCCCGCGAACCCGGAGACATGCGCATGAGCGGCAGCAATCAGTACCTCGACGACGTCATCCAGCAGCAGGCCAACGTGCAGATGGAGCTGCGAAAGGTCGCCGCGCCGATGTCCATGTCGCGCGCGCGGATGAGCGCCAGCGGGAGCGGGGGCGGTCAGGCCGGGGCAAGCGGCGGCAACGGCGTGGACGTGCGCATCAGCGGCTTCTGGCGCTGGAAGTCGGTGCTCGTGCCCCCCAACGCCTGGGTCGTGCACACGCGGCGCGGCCAGGCAGAGCCCCTGCACCTGGGCCTGGGCGTGAGCTTCCGGTTCGACCCCACGCGCGACTCGTTCCTGGTCGCGCCGGCCACCATGCAGACCCTGGCCATCAACGCCCGCTGCATCTGCGCCGAGCGGCAGGGCATCCTGGTGCAGGCCTACGTGCAGTGGGTGATCGACGACTTCAGCGCCGCCTACCGCACGCTCGACTTCTCGGACACGGACGATCCCATGCGCATCGTCAACGTGCAGCTCCGCGAGCAGGCCGAGGCCAGCATCAAGGACAAGGTCGCCACGCTCTCCATCGACGAGGTCCTGGCCGACCGCCGGCCCATCATCGAGGAGCTGACCGCGCGCCTGCGCTCCGTGGCCGAGGGCCAGGGCCTGAAGATCGTGCAGGTGCAGATCAAAGAGGCCGTGGTGTCGTCCACGACGGTGTGGGAGGCCATCCAGAAGCCCTTCCGCGAGGAGAAGATCCGCCTGGCGCGCATGGCCGAGCTCGACCGCGAGCGGGCCGTGCACCAGCGCGAGGTCGAGGATCGCAACGCCGCCGAGCGCGCGCGCATCTCCGCGGACGCCGAGACGGAGCGCCTGCGCCGCGCCCAGGAGGTCGAGCTGGCCACCAGCCGCGCCCAGCTCGAGGAGGCCCGCGTGCACGCCGAGCTGGCCCAGATCGAGGCCCAGCGCCGCCTGGACGCCGCCCGCGCCGAGGCCGACCTGGCCACCCTGGGGCATACGCTGGAGCGCGCCAAGCGGACCCACGACGCCACCGTCGCCCGCGACCAGAAGACCCTGGACCTGGACGCCGCCCGCCGCCGCGTCGAGGCCGACGTGAGCCCCGGCCACCTGGACGAGCTGCTCGTGCGCGCGCTGCCCGAGCTCGTGCGCCACCTGCCCCGCCCGGAGCGCAGCGAGGTCATCCACATCGGCGACGGCGCGCCGGAGGGTGTGGCGGCGTTGGCCGGGTTGGTGCGGGGGCTGCGGGCGGTGCTGAAGGGCGGGGAGTCGCCCGGGCGGTAAGTCGCCGAGATTCAATGCGAATGTGACGACTTCGGGTATTCAAAAGTTGAACTTTGATCCGCCCGAAATTGAATCATTGACCGCCCGAACCCGTTGCGTTGCAATGGCTGCATGTCGATCTCACGCGATCTTGAGAGCACGGTGCGGGCGCACTTCGCCGAGCGGCCCGCCATCCTGCTGACCGGGAGTCGGCAGGCCGGCAAGACCTGGCTGCTGCGCGACGCATTCCGCGAGGCGGAATACCTGAACCTGGACTTGCCGAGCCTGGCCGAGGAGGCCGAGACCGCCGGCGAGCAGTTCCTGCGCAAACACCCGCCGCCGCTCGTGCTCGACGAGGTCCAGTACGCGCCGGGACTCTTCCGCCCGCTCAAACACACCATCGACGCCGACCGGGAGAAGAACGCGCGGTATCTACTGACCGGCTCCCAGAAGTTCGCGCTCATGGAGGCCGTCTCGGAAAGCCTGGCCGGGCGCGTGGCGATCTTCGAGCTGCACTCGCTCTCACTGCGCGAGATCGAGCGCTTTATGCGCCGTCCGATGACCCACGAAGACATCGTGGAGCGGCTCTTCACCGGCGGGTACCCGGAGCTGGTCGCCAAGTCGCTCGCGCCGTCGCGCTACTACGCCGACCTCGTGGCGACGTATCTGGAACGGGATGTTCGCCAGGCCATCAACGTGCGGAACCTGCGCGATTTCGATCGATTCCTGCGCCTCGCCGCGCTGCGGACCGGCCAACTGCTCAACCTGAACGCCCTGGCGTCTGAGGTCGGCGTGAGCGCGCCGACACTCAAAGAGTGGCTGAGCGTGCTCGAGGCCTCGAACATCGTGCATCTGTTGCCGCCCTACTTCGGGAACCTGGGCAAACGCCTCGTCAAGGCGCCCAAGCTCTACTTCCTGGACACGGGCCTCGCCTGTTTCCTGGCCGGCTTCGAGTCCTCGGCGGCCGTGGTCAAGAGCGCCATGCTCGGCGCGCTGTTCGAGACGCAGGTGCTCGGCCAACTGGTGCGCTACTTCCACCACGCCGGCCGCCGCGCCAACTTGTACTTCGTCCGCGACCAGCACGGCGGCGAGGTCGACTTCGTGGTGCCCGTGGGCGAGGCGTTGCACCTGATCGAGTGCAAGTGGGCGGAGATGCCGGCCCGGCCCAAGGCCTTCGACGACGTCGTCAAACACATCGGCGAGGCCCGCGTGCTGTCACGGACGGTGATCACGCCCACGCGGGGCATCCGACATCGGGACGGCTACGACGTCGGCGATCCCGTCGAGTTCCCGATGCTCGAAGTGTAGGTCGGCGGGCATTCGCGCCGGGACTGCACCGAACTCGGTGCGTCACTGAATCACACCCGAGGTCATCCCCGGGGCCGGCACCGCGGCCGGCACCGCGCCCTTGAGCCAACACATCGCGCCGGCGGCCTGGACGCCCGGGGGCACGTAGGTCCAGGCGCGGCAGCGAGCGTCCTGGGCGCAGTAGTAACCGCACCAGCTCGCGCGGGCCTGCGACAGCTCGATGGAGCGGATGTCCGAGCCGGGGCGGTTCTGGCCCACAGCAACGGCGGTCTTTGTGGGGCTCCCACTGCACCCATTCGTGTCGCCCAAAGGCTCGCCCACGACACCCGAGGCCCAGACGGCCCGACCCCCCTTGTAGACGACGAGGTTGCCGTCATCCTGCTGAACCGTAGTGGCGCCGGCGTTGCCGCTCGTTCGGGTCGACCAGACCGCCATGTCCGCCCAGTTGTACATGACCAGGTTGCCGTCCGCCTGCATCACCAGGTAACCGCCGCGTCCGACGGTGTTCGTGGCCCAGAGGGCTGCGGCCTGACGGGAGTAGGTCGCCAGATTGCCGTCCGACTGCATGGTGGTGCCGTAGAAGCAGCTCCCGAACAAGCCCTGACCGGGGAAAAGGTACTCGTTGGCGCGCAGCACGCTGGGATCGGCGTGGGCCACACCGGCGAGGCTGGAAAGGCCGGCGACGGCGAGACCGAGGACGGTGAGCGGACGGAGCAGAGAGCGAATGAAACGCGACATGGTGACGCTGCCTTTCCCGGCCAGGGCCTCGACCACCGTGGTCGTGCGCCTCTTCTGACCGGTTCGACAGGCATTACGCGGCGGGGGTGGAGAATCTTTTTCGGGCGCGGGAAAAATTTCGCGGCCGCCCCGCCTCACTCCCCCAGCGAAAGCCCCAGCGCCGCGGAATCCACGGGCAGCGCGACCGCCGGCATCTCCAGCCGCGCCGCCAGGGCCTCGGGCAACTCCACGACCTCCGGCGCCGGGGCGTTCTGCAGGATGATTCCCTGCGGGCCGTCGTCCAGGTCGAGCGGCGAGATCTCCACCCTGCCCGGAGCGTCCAGGACGATGCCCGCCCGGAAGCTCCCGGTGATCTCGCCGCCCCCGAGCTCGCCGCTCGACCCGTCCAGAACGGCCACGCCGTCCCCCACTTCGGCCGTCTGCCCACCCGATGAAATCTCGCCCGACCGCGTGTCGACCACGTGGTTCTGAAGGATGATGCCGCTCGAGCCGCCCGTCAGGCCCACGCCGACGACGCCGTTGCGCGCGATCTCGTTGGCCTCGACGCGGACCCGCTGCGCCCCGGCCTGCACCCAGATGCCCGCCCGCGGGTTCTCGATCACATGGTTCTGCAGGATGATGGCCGTGCTGTCGTCCACGACGATGCCGGCGCGCGCGCTGCCCGAGATCGTGTTCGACACGGAGTCGCAGTCGGCGTCGCAGGCCTCGCCCAGGCGCAGCTCGGCGGGCGCGTCCGAGGCGCCGCCCACCAGGCGCGCGCCCACGACGCCATCACCGAAGCCGCCCTCGACGGCGCGCGTGCCGACGATGCGATTGCCCAGGGCCTCGACGCGGCTGCTGAACACACCGAGGCCGAGCACCGCGTTGTTCTCCAGGGTGTTGCCGACGACGCGGCTCGGGCCCGTGGCGGCCTCGACGCGCACGCCGCCGCCGGCGTTGTCGTGCACGCGGCTGCCCTCGAGGCGCAACTGCCCGCCGGACACCACCACGCCGGGGCCCGCGCAGCCATCGATCTCCATGTTCTGGAGGATGATGCCGCCGCCCTCGAAGGCGGCGACGCCGTAGCCGAAGTGGCCCGCCGCATCCAGCGCGACGCCGCTGACACGCACGGCCTCGGCCGTGACCTGCGCGCCCCCGCGGGCCTGCAGGCCGACGCCGACGGCGCC
The DNA here is from genome assembly GCA_903847385.1 of uncultured Myxococcales bacterium. Classification (GTDB taxonomy): domain Bacteria; phylum Myxococcota_A; class Bradymonadia; order UBA7976; family UBA1532; genus CAINDO01. The sequence continues at coordinate 10,903 of CAINDO010000515.1, read as the reverse complement.
GACGAGCGACAGGTTGCCGACCCGGCCGCGGACGTCCCCCTGAAAGCGGAGCGTGCCCGAGAGCCGCGTCGCGTCCGCCCCGGCGCCCACGAGGGTGAGCTCGGCCAACGTGACCTCGACATCGCCGGCGTAGTCCCCCGCCGCCACCAGCACGGTGTCCCCGCTCGCCGCGGCCCGCAGGGCGTCCGCCAGCGTGGCGAAGGGGCGCGCGCGGCTGCCGTCGGCCGACGCCGCCGGACAAGTCGCCGCCACGTACAAATCCCCCGAGCCCTCGAAGACCGCGCAGGCGGCGCCAGCATCCGCCGACGTGTCCGCCGTGTCGGACGCGGCGTCGCAGCCGGCGAGCAGCGCGGCGAGGCCCGCGAGCAGGCGCATCCCCCTGGGACAATCACGTAGGTTCATGCGGGGCATCCTGCCGCCGAGCACGTCGCCGAGTCAATTCGAGAGCGAGTCTGCAAATGCAGACCAGCGCGCGACAAACGCGCTGAACTGTTCAGGTTTTTGCCGTGCCGTCCGTGAACCGTTCATGCACTGTCATCGAGATGTCACCGCGCCGCGCGACCGCATGACACCGTGGCACGACACATGGCACGGTCCGTGCTCTGCCCTGGCCCATGGATCTCGACCCCGACACGCCCGCGCCCCCGGCCCGTGGCCACCCGACGCCCTCGACCCGGACGGCCCAGGCCGTCTCCGAGCTCTGGCGGGCGGACTACCCCTGCGACGCCGCCGCGCGCCTGCTCGTCGATGCCCTGCGGGCCGACACCGCGTGGCTGGTCCACGGCCCCCCGCCCGGGCGGCTCGGCGTCGCCCCGGACATGGGCCTCCGCCTCGGCACCGAGCCCGAGGCCCTCAAGGCCTGGGCCGCCGCGCGCGTGCCCGTCGGCGGCGCGCTCCTCTTCCACGACGCCGGCAGACCCGCGCTGCTGCTGCGCTTGGGCGAGCACGACCTGGCCCTAGTATGCCGCGACCGCGCCGACGACACCTTCGGCGACGCCGAGCGCGCCCTGGCCGAGTCGCTGGCGCCCACCCTGAAGCGGGCGCTCGACGCCGCCTGCGCCGTGGCCGAAGCCCCGCTGACGCCCCGAATGCTCGCCGAGTTCCTGGACACCCTCGCCGCGCCCGCGACGCTGCGCCACCACGGCGAGGTCGTCTTCCACAACCTGGCCGCCCGCCTGCGCGCCCGCCGCGGCGACACGCCCGACCCCGCCGTGCCCCCGGCCCGGATCTTCACCTTCGGCGCCAGCGGCGTCGAGGTCCACGTGGACGCCGCGACCCTCGGCGAGCCCGCCCCGACGCCCCCGCCCGACCCCTTCGCCGACCTGCCGCCCTGGTTGAAGCAGGTCGCCGACATGCTCGCCGACGGCAAGAGCGACAAAGAGATCGCCGAGGCCATCGGCAAGAACCTGGCGACGACGCGGACGGCCGTGCAGCGGGTGTTCAAGCGGTTGGGGGTGCACAGCCGGACGGAGATGGTGAAGCGGGGGTGGCGGGGGGGTTGACTGCGCCATTCGCACCGTGTCCCATCCAGCGACACCATGCACCGTCCACACATCACCCACCGCGCGCGGCGGACCATCGTCCTGCTCGGACTCATGGGATGCGATTCGGCCTCGGAGCCAGATGCGTCGCCGGCGGAGATGGACGCGGGCATGGCGCAGGATGCCGGGCGCTTCGACTTTCCGGACATCACCTTCGACGAAGCCGACGCGGCGGTCTGTGATCTCGCCGAGTGCGGTCTGCGGGGTCATCCGGACTGTGACGGCGCCGTGGCGCTCACGCCGTCGGCGGCCACTCACTGCCAAGTCACGGCAGGCACGCTCGAGTGCACCTGGCCCGCGCCCGATCGGCGAGACTGCGCGGCCCAAGGCAGACTCTGCCGCGGTGGCGAGTGTGTCCTGCCGGGCGCCCCCGACCCCACGACGCTGGGCGCCGAGACCTATGCCGTCGCGGACCTGACGATCGACACGTCCGTCGCGGCCCGCGATCTCGATGGCGACGCAGCCCCGGACAACCGCGCCGCCGAGGTCCTCGCACGCTTCTCCGCGGACCTGCGCGAAGACATCGTCGCGACCTATCTCTCCGGTCCGCTGACGCGCGGGGCCGTCCGTCTGTTGGTGGCGCGGCTGCCCGACGCTCGGTGGGCGTTCCTGAGCGCCGGAATCGAACCCGAGACGGGGCGATTGCAGATCCACCCGGACGCTTTCCACGCCGGCACGGCCGAGCCCGTCTCCGTTCTGGATGCGGCGGGAGACTCATCCTGGCTGGCCTTGCGGCTCGCCGTGGGAGACGCGGCGCTGACGCTGCACTTCACGGATGCGCATCTCGAATTTGACCCCGGCGCCGGTGTGGCGACGCTGAGCGGCCGTGTCCGCGTGACCGACTTCGTCAACGACCTGAACGCGCTGGCAGCGACGCTCTGCGGTTGCCTTGGCCTTGGCGACCGACCTCTCATCTCCGCGCGCCCCGACGGCACCGCCGACGCCTGCCTGCCGACCCGCGAGACCGAGTCCTGCAACGGCGACGACTTTGGCGGGCGGCCTGACGAGTATGTGTGTCAACGCTTCGGCGACGACTGCAACATCATCATTCGTCGCGTGACGGCCGACCTGAGCGAACCTGCCGGACCCGCGATCAGCGCCGCGCTCGGGTTCAGGCTCGTGGCCCTGTCCCGCGAGTCGCTGGTGCTCGCCCCGTGAAGGTCGATCAGGGGGGCAGAAGGCTCGCCGCCGTGGGCAGGGTCAGCGCCCCGGGCTCGACGATGGGCGTCACCTGATTTGATGGATCCGAGTAGTCGACGGCCCCCTCGATGGCGTCCTGGAGCACCAGTCCCTGGGCGACGTCCTCGACCCGCGTCCCGCGCACGCTTCCGTAGGCGCCGAGAAAGGCGAGCGCGGCCCGGGGCAAGTGCTCGAGAACAGCGCCATCGACGTCCAGCGACGCATCCGGCAACACGATCACGCCATCTGCCGCATCGCCGGCCATCGCACCATCCCCGGCGGAGACGCGCCCCGGTCGCGTGGAGGCGACGCGCGAATTCGCCAGCCGCGAAGGCTCCGCGCCGGGATCCGAGACCAGGAGTCCCGCGACGGTGTTCTCTCGAAGATCGACGCGATCCAGCACCCCGACGGCCCCCACGAGCAGGCCCACGCCGATGCCGTGACCGGCCGCGGGCGCGGGACGCGTGTTCGTGACCAGCGTGTGTCGCAGGCTCACGCGCGCGGACGGGAGTATGCCGAGGACACCGAACTCGTGGTTTCCGGAAAGCACGGTGTCCAGGACGGTCAGCTCGCTGTATTCGTTCACGAACGCACCGAGGCCCCAACGGCCGTCTGCATCGGGCTGAGTGTCGAGCACGATCCCGCGTTCCAGGAAGACATGGCTCAGCACCTCCGCGTGCTCGTTCTCGAGAACGAGGGCCGCATGCGTGTTTCCGACATACACATCGCCAACCGATACCGCAGAAGCCTTGTTCCGGACCACGAGCCCGGCGCCGTCCCGCCCGTCCGTCGGCGCGGTGTCCTGGAACAGGTTGCCGCGCAGGAGCGCCTTGGCAGGCTCACCGCTCACGTACACTGCCGCACCGCCCGCGCGGACGATCCGGTTGCCCTCGGCCAGCAGCTCCCCCCGGTCAACCTTGAGACCGTACGCAGCGGTCGAGTTCACGTCGCGCTCCTCGGGCACGTTGTCGGCGATGTAGCTGTTGCGGACGAGTACCCTCGCGCCTGGCCCCACGGCCACACCGATGGTCGCGCCGATGATCGCAGACTCTTCGAGGTCGACGACGCCCGACGTCCCAATCGCGGGCGAGTCTGGATGCGCCACACGCGCGTCCTGAATGAAGATGCGGCGCGCCCGGATTCGGCTGGCGTCCGTCGCCGCCCCCATCGCCAGCGTCGAACCGATGAAGGTCGAGTCCTCGATGTCGGCGAAACCACCGAGGCCCACCATGAGGGGGGCGACGAACTCCCCACCCATCGTGTCTTCGTTGCCCGGCGAGACATAGCGCATGCGACTGATGTAGGCGGTCGACTCTCCCGTGACGCGCACGCCGCTGCCCTTCAACCGCAGGAATGAGATGTCCTCCAGCTTGGTCCAGCGACTGTCATCGACGCGGATGCCAAGCTCCTCGTAGTCGACCGTCAGTCGGCGAACTTCGATGCCTTTTGCGCTCTGAATCACCACCCCGGCATGGACCGCGGGGTCGCCGTCGACCGCGGCGCGCGCGCTGCCCCAACTCCGAATGTGTACGAGCGCTGTGCAGCGTCCCCAGATGTGGCGACTCGATTGCCCCTCGGTGAACATGATGGGCTCGTCGTAGTCGCCCGCCGCGAGCACCAACCGGGAAGAGTCGTGCGCAGCCGCCTGGCCGGCCGCGATCGTCTTGAAGGGGGCCCCCAGCGAGCCGTCACCGCCATCGGGCGCCGCCGGATCCACGAAGAAGGTCGGGAAACCATCGTCGGGATAGGGACCGAAGGGCGGCTCACCGCAGTCCTCTGGCGTTGCCTCGGCCGCGGTGCAGGCCATGACGCCGAGCGGCAGGGTGCCGGCGGGGCAGAGATCCGCCCGGGGCTCGCACACATGCGTCTCGGCATTGCGAAACTCCGGCGCGCAATCCGAAAGACCCACGGGCACGCAGCCTGCCCGCAGGTCGGGCATCTGGTCGGGCGGGCAGCGGTCCAACGACGGCCGGCAGACGCCGTCCGCGTCCAGATGCGGAGCGGCACAGTCGCGCGGGCCGACGACCGTGCATGCCCTACCCGCGCCGACCATCATTCCCGGCCCGCAGCGTACGGCCGGTTCCACGGGCGCCGTCGTCGCGTCTGGTGCGCCCGGATCGACTTCAGCGTCCGCCTCGGCGCCCGCGGCCTCGGCATCATCGACCTCGACGAGGGCGTCGTCCGCGTCTTCCGGCGTACCGGCCGTACCACCCCCACAACCTGCAATGACCACAAGCAAACATCGATAGAGCGCACGAGTCGCGGACATTCGTCTCCCTCCAGGAACACGTTGCGCGGAAGCTACACGCGGCGGTGGGTGTGTGCAAATGAACGGTTCTCGAGCGGTCGATCTGACCACGAGAACGGTTCACTGCAACGCAGCGCACGGCGTTTCGACCGAAACACGCTGGCATGGCATGTGCTGTTCCGACTGACCTCATGCCCAGACAGCCCCGAGAATTCGACCGACAGCCGACCACCCGCGCGCCGGTTGCCCGACATCCCTTTGTCGGAGGTCGCTGCTATGCATGTGTTCAGTCTGCAAGTGCAGACCTTTTTTCGATGCGTTGCCCGCCCTATCACGGTAACCAAATTTCCAGGGGAGGCACGGGGGGGTCCGCTGACGTGGAGCGCCAACGGTACGCATCCTTGTGTCCGGCGTGTGTCGGGGGGTTCGGTCGCGAATGCGCAGTCATGTGAGAAATGATCGACTCGCGCTGTGCCTGCTCGTCGTGGGTGCTGCGTGTTCATCGCTGGCCGCGGTCCCCGCCCGCGCCGACGAGAAGTCCGCCGTCTCGCCCAACCGCCTGAAGCTGCCCAAGGGCCCCGGCTCGCTCGAGGGCGTCGGCGAGAACGTCGAGCCGAACCTGAGCATGGGCCTGATGAGCTACGGCGTGCCCATCGAGCTGCCGGCCGGCCACAACGGCCACAGCCCCAGCCTCCGGCTCGCGTACAGCTCTGGCAGCGGCAACTCCAGCGTCGGCATCGGGTGGTCGCTCGCCGTGCCGAGCATCGAGCGGATGACCGTGCGCGGCCTGCCCCGCTACACCACCGAAGACCTGATGGCCGCCGGCGGGTCTGACGAGCTGGTCCCCGTCGAGCGTGGCGCCGACCGCATCGTGTACCGCGCCCGCTTCGAGGGGGGCTTCGTCCGCTACACGTGGTTCCACCCCGGCGCCGGCGGCTACTGGCTCGCCGAGTACCCGGACGGCAAGCGGGGCTACTTCGGCGCGACCCGCGACGGTACCCGTGCGCAAAGCGCCACCATCGCCGGCGCTGTCGGGACGTTTCGCTGGCAGCTCGTCGAGCTCGTCGACACGCTCGACCACCGCATCGTCTACGAGTACGAGCGCAACCTGTACGGGGACAGCCGCCTGCGGACGATCCAATGGGTCGAACGTCCAGGCGGCACCTTCCGCTACGGCGTCCGGGTCGACTACGAAGGCCGGCGCGACGAGATTTCGGATGCCAAGCCCGGCTTCGATCTCCGCTGCGACCGGCGCGTGTCGCGTGTGACGGTGCTCAACGACGGGCGCCAGATGCGCGCCTGGGGCCTGCACTACGACGATGCCACCGGCCTTTCGCGGCTCGACCGCGTCGAGCGCTTCGGCACACAGAACGCCCGCCCGTTTCCCGTCGTCTTCACGTTCGCCTACACCGGCGGCCTGGGCGACTGTGCCGGTGAGGCTTGCCAGGTGCCGCGGATGGGGACCATTGCGCGCGGCCTGCCCGGCGCCTTCGCTGAAGGCGACGCCGACTTCATCGACATCAACGGCGACTCGCTGCCGGACGTCCTGGATACCTCCGGCGACAAGCACACCTTCGCGCTGAACCTCGGCGAGTTCGACGGCGTGCTCACGTTCGACCGGGCCGAGGAATCGCACCTGGACGTCAGCGTCTCGCTCGGCGACCCCGGCGTGCAGCCGCTGGACGTGGACGGCAACGGCACCAGCGACCTCATCTTCGGTCGCGGCGCCGACGCCCGGGTGCTCTGGAATCGCGGGGGCAGCGACTGGGCCGCCGGGCCCGAGCCGCTCGACGGCGCGAACCTGCCCGACCTCGGGGCCGCCGGCGACGCCTTCCGGTTCGTCGACGTCGACCACGACCGCCGGATTGACCTCCTCTTCAGCAGCGCCGGCGCCACGGAGGTCCTGTTCAACCGCAACGCGGTGGGCGGCCTCCCCGGCTTCGGCGCGGCCGAGGTCACTGAGGATGCCATCGGCGCGGACTTCTCTGCGAACGGCGTCCAGCTCGCCGACATGAACGGTGACGCGCTCGCCGACCCCGTGTTTCGCACGGCCTCGGGGGCGAGCTACCGCCTGAACCTGGGCCGCGGCCGCTTCTCGGACTGGATCCCGATGGCGACGGAGGATCGGGACGACATCCCTGACTCCGCGCAGTTCGTCGACCTCAACGGCGACGGACTCTCCGACCTCGTCAGCGTCGAATCCGGTGCAGTGCGCGTGTGGCTGAACCGCAACGGCCGGGCGTTCGACCCGCCATTCCTGATCGACGATGGCGTTCTGGCCGGCCAAGGCGCCCACATCCCCGAGGCGGACGCCCCTCCGAGTCACCGGTTCCTCGACATCAACGGCAACGGCTCGACGGACGTCGTCTGGGTCCGCCCGGGCGGCGAGAGCGTGTACCTCGACCTCTTCCCCGTTCGGCCGAACCTGCTGGCCACCATCGACAACGGAATCGGCGACAGCATCGCCATGACCTACGGCAACTCGACCGCGCATGCGCTCGAGGAGGGCGCCGACTCCAGGCTGCCCTCGCCCGGCATCACGGTGGACCGCATCGTCCGGACGACACAGCAGGTCACCGAGGCCTGGGTGGCCCCGCACGAACAGATCTTCCACTACGCCGCCGGTCTGTACGACGGCCTGGAGCACCAGTTCCGCGGGTTCGAGCGCGTGCGCGTCGAGACCCCGGGCGACCCCGACACCGAGGGTTCACGCGCCGACCACGTGTTCGACGTGGGCCGGACCGAGGACGCCTCGGCCCCGGACGCCTACCGCAAGGGCCTGCTCATCTCGCGGGATGTCATCAGCGGCGAGGGTATGACCGAGCGGCTCATCGAGCACACCGAGTCGACCTACGGCGACTGCGACCTGGCCGGCGTCCCGGCGGAGACCGACCCGCCGATCCGGTGGGTCTGTCAGACCTCCACGGCGAAGAGGCACTTCGAGACGCCGCCCGCCGATGCCGCCGTGATGCCGGCCCCCGACCCGGTCCGCACCGAGGAGAACTACGCCTACGATGGCTACGGGAACCGCACGCGCACCGAGAAGCTCGGCAAGGTGGCCGTCGGTGAGGCGGCCTGTGGCGCGGCCTGCCAGGGCGACGAGCTGTACGAGGAGACGACCTTTGTCGCACCAGACCGCACAGGCGGTCGCTGGCTCCTGCGCGCGCCATGTGTCGCCCGAACTTACGGGCGCCCGGGCAGCCCGCAACAGACCGAGTCCCGCACCTACTACGACGATCCGCCTGAGCAGGGCGGACCCGATTGCACGCTCACGCGCGGCCTGAAGGCCCGAGGGACCCAGAAGCGGTTCGAGAACCGCGACGAGACCGTGACCAGCGAGCGAAACACCTACGACGTCCATGGAAACGTCGTCGTCACGAGAGACGCCAACGGACACCGGCGAACCTTCGCCTACGACGCGGACGCGCTGCTGCCGGTGGCCGAGACGGCGTGGCTCGACGATGCGGGGCGCGCGGCACCCTATGGCCTGGTCACGCGCGTCACCTACGACCGGACGCTCGACCTCGTCGACACCAGCGTGGACTGGCGAATCGTTCGGGACGACGCCGAGGTCACGCCGGCGTTCACCACGCGCTATCGCTACGACGAGTTCGGGCGCCTGACGAGCATCCAGCACCCCGACGACCGCGAGCTGCCATCCGAGACCTGGACATACGACCTGCGCGCGCCGGTGAGCCGCATCGTCAAGCAGGCGCGCACGCGGCTCGGCGGAGGCTTCGACCTCGCGCAGGTCCAGTGTTTCGATGGCCGCGGCCGCGCCTTCGGCAGCATCGGCCTGGTGTCGCCCGGCCGTTACCTGGCGACTGGCGTGACGCGCCCGAACGTCCTTTCTGGTGCGGCGGAGAGCTTCCAGCCCTTCGAGCCGAACACGGACGCCTGCGCGGCACCGCCGGCGGGGGTTCTCTCCACCCGCTCGCGGTACGACGGGCAGGGGCGACTCCTCGGCACCGTCGAACCGGATGGCAGCACGACCCGCTCGGAGTATCGCCCGCTCGAGGTGGCCGCCTTCGACGAGGAAGACACGGACCGGAACTCGGCACACTTCAACACGCCCACCCGCACGTTCACGGACGGTCTCGGCCGCACCATACGCATCGAACGCATCGCCGACCGGGACCAGGGCCCCATTCCGCTCCGCCTGACCTACGACGAGCTCGGGCGCCTCCGCGGCTACATCGACGCCGAGGACCACGAGAAGGTCCAGACCTACGACCTGCTCGGCCGCGTGCTCGCCGTGGACGACCCCGACTCCGGCCGCACGACGTTCGAGTACGACGCCGTCGGCAACCGCCTCGCCACCCAGGACGCCCGCGGTGCCACCGTACGGACGGAGTTCGACGAGCTCAACCGACCGGTCGCGGAGTACGCCACCTGGCCGGCCGCTGGCGAGGTGCGAGCCGACACCGAGGTCCGCACCGCCTACGACGACGAAACCGCCTGCGAAGACTTCGCCCAGGGCGCCGGCACCTGCACCCACGCCGCCGGCCGCACCGTGCGGGTGACCTATCCCCTCTTCGGCTGGCCCCACGAGGGCGACGCCGCCGCGGCCACGGGTGAGGACGTGTTCGGGTACGACGCGCGGGGGCAAGCCGTCCGCACCGTGCGGCGACTCGACCGCCACGTCTTCGAGTTCGAGACGAACTACGACAGCGCCGGCCGTGTCGTCGCCAACACCTACCCTGACGGTGAGCGCGTGGACCAGACGCTCGACGGCCTCGGCCGGCTCGTCGGCGTCCCCGGCTACATCGACGCGGTCGACTACAACGGCCAGGGCCTGCCCACGCGGATCACCCACGTGGGTGGTTTGAGCGAGCGGCACGCCTACGACCCCCGGCTCCGCGAGGTCGCCTACGGCGCCGACTCGCCCGCCGGCGGCCCCCTCGTCTCGCGCACCCTGACCCGGACGCCCACCGGCAACATCGTCGGCATCGCCGACGCCCTGGCCCGCCCGGACGCGCCGAGCGGCAACGCGCAGTACGCCTACGACAGCCTCTACCGGCTCACGAGCGCTCGGCTCGACCCGGGCGCCCCCGCCGACGAGCGCCTGGACTGGGCCTACGACGACCTCGACCGCATCAATGCGGCGACCTCGGATCGACCGGGCTCGCGCGCCCACGTGGGCACCTACACCTACGGAGAGGCGGCCGGCCCCAACGCCGTGACGTCCACGGACGACCAGCACGGCAACACCACGCGCTACCGCTACGACGACGCCGGGTTCATGACCCTCCACGGGCAGGACGCCTACCTGTGGGACGCCCGCGGGCGCATGACCCTGGTGCGCCGCGGCGCCGCAGAGCTCGGCAACAACATCTACGGCCCCGGCGTCGACCGGGTCGCCGTGCGCAAGGGCAACCGCGTCAGCGCATGGTACCCGCACCCGGCCTTCGAGGTGCGCGACGGCGTGACCACCAAGTACGTGTCCCTGGGCACGCGGCGTGTGGTGAAGATCGATCGCGCCGACCAGGCCGCGCGGTGGCTCAGCGACGTGGCCCCCGCCACGGTTGTTCTCGGGGTGGCCTCGCCGGTGGGCGACGACGCCATCACGGGCGCCGACGCGTGGATGGCGCTGGCCGTGGCCGAGGGCGTGCTCGACTTGCCCGAAGAAACGCGAACCGACGACGTGGATGCGTTGCTGCAGGCCGCGGCACGGCGGGCTGCCCTGCGTGACGCGCCGAGAGTGACGCGCCTGCTGCACGACCACTTGGGGACGTTGATCGCGACGACGGATGCGCGCGGTGGGTTGCTCACTCGGGTGGAGCACTACCCGTACGGGTTGGAGCGGTGGAGCTCGGATGGGCGTGGCGATGACTATGAGTACACCGGGAAGGAATACGACGCGGATACCGGGTTGACGTACTTCGGGGCGCGGTACCTGGAGCCGCGGCTGGGGCGGTGGGTGAGTCCGGATCCG
>CAINDO010000514.1 GCA_903847385.1 uncultured Myxococcales bacterium | reverse complement strand
TTGCGCGCCAGATCGGCCAGCTCGGCGCGGTGCGCGGCGAGCTCGTCGCCCATCAGCTCGACGAGGTAGTGCGACAGGGCCGCGGCGCTCGTATCGAAGCCCAGCTTGCGGCCGACCTCGACCAGCGACCGCGACAGCGTGTGCGCGTCGGCGGGGCGTTCATCGACGTTCTCCGCGAGGGCCGACTGGATGACCTCCTCGAGGCTCGGCGGAAAATACGGGTCGAGTTTCGTCGGCTTGGGGATCTCGATGCGCTCGATCTTCTCCAGCGGGACCGTGGGGTCCTGCGGCTTGCCGACGCGCCGGCCCGTGGTGAGCTCGTAGACGACCACGCCGAGCGAATACAGGTCGCTGCGGGCGTCCAGCGGGGCCTTGCGCAGCGCCTCCGGGGACATGTAGCCGGGCTTGCCGCGCCGCCCGCCGGCCACGGGGCGGCCCATCCGGGTCGACACGCCGAAGTCCAGCAGCTTCACGTCGCCCTCGAAGCTCACCTGGATGTTCTGCGGCGTGATGTCGTGGTGGATGATGCGCAGCGGCTCGCCGTGTTCGTCGAGCGTGTGGTGCGCGTAGTGCAGGGCGTCGGCGACCCCGAAGCCGATGCGCAGCGCGGCGCCCAGGGGCACGGGTTTCCGCAGGCGCGTCGCCCGGGCCATGATGTCCGAGACCGAGATGCCGTCCACGAACTCCATGGCCATGAAGTAGTGGTCGTCGAGTTTTCCCAGGTCGTAGAGGCCGGCGATGTTCGGGTGGTTCAGGACCGCGCCCGTGCGGGCCTCGGCCAGGAACAGGCGCTCGTAGGTCGGCCGGCCCTTGTGCTCGGGCAGCAGGCGCTTGATGACCACGAACTTGGCGAAGCCGCCGAAGCTCACCCGGCGCGCCAGATACACCTCGGCCATCCCGCCGACGGCGAGCTTCTTCAGAAAGATGTACCGGCCGAATTTCGCCTTCATGGACCTCGGCATCTTAACCCCCTCGCGCTGGGAAGGGGGAACCTTTGCGCACGGGATCGCGCAATGGGCCCAGTCGGCGTCGATCTCGCGGCCGAGGGGCCGGGTTTCCTGCTACTGTGCCGCCCGCCCGCCCGCGCCTCGTCTCTTCTCGTGCGCGCCGATCTTTTTGAGGATGCCCACCATGTCATCTCGTGATTCGCAGCCGCCCGAGCTGCGCGACGCCGACATCATCGCCGCTCTCCCCCCCGGTCCCCGGGACGTTCATGTCCGCGAACTCGCCCGCGCGCTCGGCCTCGACACCGAGGGTCGCCGCGGTCTGCGCGATCGGCTGAAGGCGCTGGCCGATGCCGGTCGCATCGAGCGTCTGCGCGGCAATCGGTTCTGCCGGGGAACACACGCCGGCGAGGTCACCGGCACGCTGACCATGACCGCGCGGGGCTTCGGGTTCCTGTCGCTGGACGGCGGCGGCGAGGACCTCTTCGTCGCCGGCCGCAACGTCGGCGACGCCATGCACCGCGACCGGGTGCGAGCGCGGGTGATCGAACACCATGGCGACCGCGAGGCGAGCGTCTCCGAGATCCTCGAGCACGGCACGCGCACGTTCGTGGGCACGTTCCGCGAGACCCGCGCCGGCTGCTGGATCACCCCGCAGGACCCCCGGTTGCCCGAGAACGTCGGCGTCACCGACCGGGGCGAGGCCCGCGAGGGCGACCGCGTCGCCGGCGAGTTCACCGTGTGGGCCGGGGAGCCGGGTGGCCCCGCCTGTCGCGTGATCCGCGTGTTCGGCACCGATACGGCCGGCGCCCGCGAGACGGACATCATCGTCTACGACCTGGGCCTGCCCGTGGAGTTCTCGCCCGCCGCCGAGGCCCAGGCCAACGCGGCGAAGGCCCCGACGAAACGCGACGTGGGCCGCCGGCACGACCTGCGGCAGCGCGAGTTGCTCACGTGCGACCCCGAGAGCGCCCGCGACTTCGACGACGCCATGCACGCCGAGCCGCTCGACGACGGCGGTTGGCGGCTCACGGTCGCCATCGCGGACGTCGCCCACTACGTGACCGAGGGGTCGCCGCTGGACGAGGACGCCCACGCGCGCAGCACGAGCGTCTACCTGCCCGACCGCGTGCTGCCCATGCTGCCCCACGCGCTCAGCGGGAACCTCTGCAGCCTTCGACCCGACGAGGACCGCTTCGCGCTGGTCGTCGAGATGGAGGTCGCGCCGAGCGGTGAGGTCGGCCGCTACGACATCTACGAAGCGGTGATCAACAGTCACGCGCGGTTCACCTACGAGCGTGTGGCCCACATGCTCGGGCTGCGGTCCGCCGAGGACGAGCCGGCGACGGATCCCGAGGCGCCCTTCGAGGCGCTCCGCCCCGTGCTGGAGGACCTGCTCGACTGCACCCGCGCGCTGCGCAGCTACCGCAAGCGCCGCGGCTACCTGGACCTGGACATTCCGGAGCCCCGGATCCTGCTCGACACGGATGGACAGGTGTCCGACGTCGTGCCGGCGGAGCGCAACGAGGCCCACAAGCTGGTCGAAGAGGCCATGCTGGCGGCCAACGAGGCCGTCGCGCGGCACTTCGTCCAGCAGGACCGGCCGGCGATCTTCCGCATCCACGATTCGCCGCCCGCGGCGGGCCTCGCGCGATTGATGGCCGCCGGCGCCGCCTTCGACGCGCCGCTGGTCCTGAAGGGCAAACCCACCCCGGGTCGACTCAGCCAGTGGCTGCGCGCGTTGGGGGACCACCCCCACCGCCGCATCCTGCACCAGCTCCTGCTCCGCTCCATGGCGGTGGCGGCGTACAACGAAGAGGCCGGCCTCCACTTCGGCCTCGGCTCGGATCAGTACCTGCACTTCACCAGCCCGATTCGCCGCTATCCGGACTTGATCGTGCACCGCCTGCTGAAGGCCGAGCTGCACGGGGACACGCTGCCGGACGCCGACGCGCTCGGGGCCCTGGCCGACCACTGCAGCCGCCGCGAGCGCATCGCCGTGGACGCCGAGCGGACCGTTCAGGACCTGTACAAGTGCCTCTTCCTGGCGCACCACATCGGCGAGAGCTTCGAGGGCCTCGTGATCGGCGTGATGAGCATCGGCCTCTTCGTGCAGCTCGACGAGCACCTGGTCGAGGGCCTGGTGCCCCTGGCCAATCTCCGCGACGACCAGTACGAGTTCGACGAGGAGCTCAAGGAGTTCCGGGGCCGAAAGAACGGTCGCCGGTTCGCGCTCGGGGCGCGCCTTCGGGTGCGCATCAACAGCGTCGACACCACGCGGCGGCGCGTGGAGCTCGGGCTCGTGGCCGTGCTGGTCGACGCGCCGTCGATGCCCCGCGCCATCCGACCGGGCAACGAGCGGCCCGTCAAGCGGCGCTGACCGGGGCAGAAATTCGCCCTCGCGCGGGGGCCCTCGGGGGGGCAACCTGCGCCTGCCGACCCTGCGGGGTCCGTGGAGCGAGGTGCGCACCATGACGCTTTTCGACCGAGTCCATCACGGCCGCGAGACGACCTTCGCGCCCCGGCGAGCGCTCAGCGCGGGGTGAGCCCCACACCGAACGACCAACTCCCGGAGGGGTCGTTGGTCAGGTCGATCTTGTGGAATCGGCCGTCGCCCTGCGTGGAGGTGCAGCGATCCGGGCCGCCGTTGTCCACGGCGTCGGCGGGGCAGCGGTCCCAGGTCGCCGAGCCATCCCGCACGGGCCCGCCGTTGCCGTCGAAGCCCAGCCAAACGTTCACGGCGGCCTGGGCCGCGGTCGCGCGGTTCGGCGCCGCGGGGTCCCGGCACATGAAGGCGATGGCCAGGTCGTCGTCGCCGCCGACCACGCCGCCCAAGTTCATGGCGTGAAAGCGGCCGTCGAAGCCCGACGACACGCAGTGTTGGCTGGGGTTGGTCGAGTCGGCGTTCTGGGCTGGGCAGCCCACCCAACTGGCCGCGTTGTCCGCGCCCAGGTTGATGTCCGCCCAGCCGAGGTACACGGCGCAGTGGCTCTGGTACCAGGCGGCCAGCGCCTCATTGCCCGTATCCGCGCAGGAGAACCGGACGCCCAGCCGGTCATTGGAGTCGACCCCGCCGGTCACGTGGAGATCCCAGAACATGTTCGCCGGGCTGGCCGGAAGGTACTGCGTCGAGGTGCATCGCAGGGGGTCGACCTCGTCCTGGTTCGCCTGCGGGCAGTCGCCCCAGGTGTCGGCGTCGTAGGCGCCGCCGTCGACGTCTGCCCAGACGAGCCACACGCGGCATTGGCGGCCGATGTAGATCCCGCAAGGGGCGCCGTCGTCGATCTCGCCGTCGCAGTCGTCGTCCAGCCCGTCGCAGGCCTCACCGGGCGATGGGGGCCCCGGGACCGCATCGCAGAGGGTGTTCACCTCGTCCGCGGCGCAGACCTTGACCCCGGCGGTGGCGCACACGCCCAAGCCGGCCGTGCAGGCCTGCCCGGCGTCGAAGTCCTCGTCGATGGCGCCGTCGCAGTCGTCGTCCAGCCCGTTGCAGCGCTCCGCGACGGGCTGGCCGGCGACGGCGCTGCAGAGCACCGCATGGGACGGGTCGCAGTAGAGGAAACCCTGCGCGCGGCAGGCGCCCACGCCGGCTTCGCAGTCGGCGATCGCGGCCAGACCCTCGTCGGTGTCGCCATCGCAGTCGTCGTCGAGGCCGTTGCAGGCCTCTTCGGCGGGCTCGCCAGGGGCCGTCAGGCAGACGACCCCGAGGCCGTCGGGGGCGCACCCCGTCAGGCTCTCCCGGCGACAGCCGCCCTCGCCGACACTGCACGGCTCGTTGACCTGAAAGTCCTCGTCGACGCTGTTGTCGCAGTTGTTGTCCAGGCCGTCGCAGACGTCGACGGGGAGCTCGCCGCACAGCCGACATGCGTTGAGCACGCCGTCGTCCACGGTGCCGTCGCAGTCGTCGTCGGCGGCATCGCACTGCTCGTCGCGGGGGCCGGCGCCGTCGCAGGCGTCCCAGGTGCGGGCGTCCGTGCAGCGCTGCTCGCCGAGCGTGCAGGTGCCCACGGGGCTGCCGCACACGCGCGTTTCGCCCGGCGTGCAGCAGTCGGGCACGTCCTCGTCGGCGCTCCCGTCGCAGTCGTCGTCCGCCCCGTTGCACATCTCCGGCGTCGGCTCGCCGGGCAGCAGGTCGCAGGTCGTGGTGCGGCCGTCCGGCGCGCACCGGCGCACGCCTTCGCGGGCACAGGCGCCGACGCCCGCGCTGCACGGCGCGCTCAGCTCGACGGCGAAGTCCTCGTCGGTCGCGCCGTCACAGTCGTTGTCCAGCGCGTCGCAGTACTCCAGGGCGTCCGGAAACACCGCGGCGACGGTGTCGTCGCAGTCGCCGTTGCAGACCAGGACACCATCGCCGTCGGCGTCGAGGGCGTCTCCGCCGGCCGGGCAGGGGTCACAGGGGTCGCCGAGCCGGTCGTCGTCCCGATCGGCCTGGTCCGGGTTGGGGAATCGCGGGCAGTTGTCGTCGCCATCGGCGACGCCGTCCCCATCGCTGTCCAACGGTGCGACACCTTCGTCTGCCGGTGTGCTCCCGTCCGGTCCGCCCGGTTGCGCGTCGGTCGCGTCGGCGTCCCTCGCGGGGATGCGAGCGTCCGTCGACACCGCGTCCAGCGGCGTGGGGCGGGCGTCGTTCGCCGGCGGTCCCGAGTCGGTCGCGCCGAGCGCGTCGGGATCGACCGTCGCATCCAGGGTCGAGTCGCCGGTCGGGCGCGCGTCGGGCGCGGCGGCGTCGAGGCCTTGGGCGCTTCGGCCCGGAAACTCGACGGTGCATCCGCCGAGCATCAGCAACAGCGACCAGTGGGCGCGGGGGCGCGCGAGCAGCATGGGTCAGGCTCTCCCCGCCAGCCTCAAGACCTCGCTGTAGATCCACTCCACCGGCTCATTGCGCGTGGTGTAGTCGAGATCCGAGTTGTCGACCACGAGCAGGGGCGTCGTGTGGTAGTGGGCGAAGAAGTGCTGGTAGGCATCGCTGACCGCCAGCAGGTAGTCCGGGTCGAAGTTCTGCTCGAAGGGGCGGCCGCGGCGGCGAATCCGCTCGTGCAGCGTGTCCTGTCGCGCCTTCAGGTAGATCAGCACGTCCGGCTGCAGAATCTGCTGCTCGAGCGACCGGAACACGCGCTCGTACAAAGCGAGCTCGTCGTCCCGCAGGGTGAGCTGCGCGAAGATGCGGTCCTTGAGCAGGTGGTAGTCCGCCAACGTGTCCGGGGCGAACAGATCCGCTTGCTGGAGCTCTTCCTGTTGCTTGAAGCGGCTCATCAAGAAGAACAGCTGCGTCTGGAAGGCGTAGCGCTCCCGCTCCTCGTAGAAACGAGCCAGGAACGGGTTCTCCTCGACGACCTCCATCACGAGCCGGGCCTGCATGCGTTCCCGCAGCCGGTGGACGAGGGTCGACTTGCCGACCCCGATGGGGCCCTCGATGGCCACGTACAGCGGGCGCCTCTCACTCATTGAACATCGCTTCCCAGGGAGCGCAGCGCGACGGCCACGGCATTTCGAACGACGCGATTCTCATCGGACAGGTGCCTCTGCAGGGCCGGCACCGCGCGGGCGTCGGCCATCCGCCGCAGACCTTCGGCTGCGGCCACCCGGACCGACCATGCCGGATCCTCCAGCACGGCTTCCAGATCGCCACGATACTCTGGTTCTGCGCAATTGCCGATGGCCAGCGCAGCTGCCTTGCGCACGTGTTCGTCCGGATCGCGCAGGGCCCGCCGCAGACCGGCCACGTGGCCGAGGCGGCCGAGCAGGTAGGCCGCGGCCTCGCGCAAGCCCGCGTCCGGCGTCATCAGGCACTCGGCGAGGTGGGTCTGCACGGCCGCGGTGTCCATCCGGGCCAGGGCCTGGGCGATCGTCGCGCGGACCTCCGCGTCGTTGCCGCTCACGGTCTGGACGAGCGGCTTGATGCCCATCGGATCGGCCAGCTCCCCGAGCGCGGCGGCGGCGACCCGCCGGACGCCTCGGTGCGGATCCTGGAGCGCCCGGGCGAGCCGCGGCACGGCGGAGGCGTCCGCCAGCCGTCCGAGGCCCATCGCGGCGAGCTGCCGAACGCGGTCGTCCCGATGGCGGAGGGCCTCGACGAGCACGTTGTAGGCCGCGCGGTCCTGGGCGTCCGACAGCGAGCGCGTGATGTTCACGGCGAGCTCGGTCGAATCCCCGACCTGGTACCACGCGGAGACCAGCGCACCGACAGCTCGGCGATCGCCGGCGCCGATCAGGTCGCCCAGCGCGAAGGCCATGGCGGCACGGACGTCGGGATCCGGGTCCTGGGCGAGCAGATGGGCGAGCCGCTCGAACGCACCCCCGATGCCCAGGCGGCCCAACGTGTAGCCCGCGCCGATGCGGACCTCGGGATCTTCGTCGTCGAGGGCGTGCACGAGGACGGCGAGCGCCTCGAGATCCGTCGGCCAGGCGACCTGGGTCAGGGCGTCGCTGGGCGCCAGCAGGTCCTCGCCCAGAAAGGCGTCCACGGGCAGCTCGCCGGCCCGGCTCTGGCCGATGGCCAGCAGGGCGCTGAAGGCCTCGCCGCGCACGTCCTCGTCCGGATCGCGCAGCGTGCTGACCAGCGGGCCCACGGCGCGCGGATCGGCAATCTCGCCGAGGGCCTGGCAGGCGGCGCCGCGCAGCTCGGGATCGACCGAGCGCAGCGCGTTGGCCAGCGCTCCGACGGCGGTCCGGTCGCGCTCCGTGCCGAGGGCCGTCGCGGCGGCGACGGCCGCTGCCGGATCGCCCCCCCGGAGGGCCTGCAGCAGCGCGTCCCGCGTCATTCCGCCATGCCGAAGCGGGCCAGCTTCTTGTGCAGACCTTCCCGCGTGATGCCCAGCACCTCGGCGGCGCGCGTCTTGTTGTTGCCGTGCTCGCGCAGGGTGCGGGCGAGCAGCACGCGCTCCACGGCGTCCATCATGTCCTTCAGCGTGCCGCGGGGGATGTCGCCGTCGTCCACCAGCCGGCTCTCGCCGAGGATGCGCGGCGACAGATCCTCGACCTGCACGAGGTCACCCTCGGACCGGAAGATGAGCAGCCGCTGGATTTCGTTCTGGAGCTCTCGCACGTTGCCCGGCCAGTCGTAGGCGGCCATGCGGTCGAGGCACTGCGGCGTGAAGCCCGTGACCGAGCGGCCCAGCTCCCGGGCGTAGCGCTCCAGAAAGTGGCGCGCGAGGATGGGCACGTCGTCCCGCCGCTCGCGCAGCGAGGGCATGTGCAGCGGGAACACGTGCAGCCGGTAGAAGAGGTCCTGCCGGAATCCGCCCGTGCGCACCATCTTCTCCAGGTCGCGGTGCGTGGCGCTCACCACGCGGACGTCCACCTGCCGCGCGCGGCCGGAGCCGACGGGCCAGATCTCGCCCTCCTGCAGCACGCGCAGGAGCTTCGCCTGGAGCGACAACGGCATCTCGCCGACCTCGTCCAGGAACATCGTGCCGCCGTCGGCCAGCTCGAACAGGCCCTTCTTGTCGCGGTCGGCGCCGGTGAAGGCGCCCCGCACGTGCCCGAACAGCTCGCTCTCCAGCAGGTTCTCCGGCAGGGCGCTGCAGTTCTGGGCCACGAAGAGCTTCTCGCGCCGCGCGCTCGTGTAGTGCAGCGCCCGCGCGACGAGCTCCTTGCCGGTGCCCGTCTCACCATTGATCAGCACCGGCACCCGCGTGTCGCGCACCTTCTCCAGCGCGCGCAGCACGTTGTTGATGCCCGAGCTTCGACCCACGATGCCGCCGAAGGTGGCGTCCTCCTCGCGCTTCTTGAGGAACCGGTTCTCGCCCTCGAGCTTCTGTTCGGCCAGGCGCAGACGCGCAACCAGGCGCGCGTTCTCCGCGGCGAACGAGATCTGCGCGGCGGCGACCGTCAGGACCTCGAGATCCGCCCCGCCGAAGAGCCCCGGCGCGTCGCGATTGTCCACCTGGATGGCGCCGCGGACGTCCGCCCCCGTCCAGAGGGGCACGCACAGGGTGCTCAACAGCCCGGCCTGAGCCACGGAGCGGGCGGAGACCTCGGCGCCGGCGTCCGAGAGCAGGACACCGGCGCGCTCCTCGACGACCTTGCGGATCAGCGTGCGCGAGACCGGCAAGGCCACGGGTTCACCGTTGCGGCTTCGGGCCAGCGCGACGGGGAAGTGGCCGCCGCGCTCGCGCAGCGCCACCGCCACGTGGGTCGCGCGGGGGAGCAGGTCGAAGATCAGGCGCGCGGCGAGCGTGAGCACGCCGTCCACGTCCGTCTGCCGCGAGAGCTCCGCCGTGTGACGATAAAGCACCTGCAGGCGCTCGGCGTCCGCGGTGACGCGCTGCTGAAAGGCCTCGACCTCGGCGATGGGTCGGACCGCCAGGATCTCGCCGGGCGTCGAGTCGGCCAGCGACACCCGAAGGACGACGGGCTGCGCCGGGTCGCCGAGGTGCAGCTCGTCGCCGGTCCAGACCTCGACGACGGGGCACTCGCTGTTGAGCGGAGTGACGACACCGCCCCGGACGTGCGCCGAACCGTTGGTGCTGCCGCGGTCGCTGAAAAGCACCGCGCCCTCGGTCAGCTCGATGCGTCCGTGGACGGAGCTCAGGTGGGCGTCGTTCAGCACGACCCCGGTATCGGGCGCGCGGCCGATGGTGCACGGCAGGGCGACGGTGAGACGCTCACCGGCCCTCGAGCCGGCCAGAACCTCGATGGTGAGGGCCGGCGGGGCGCTCATCGGCCTTACTTGAGGCTCAGCTTCGCGATGGTCAGGTCCATCGTATACACGGCGCCCTCGTAGCGCTTGTCGCGCTTGGAGCGCTCGGCGTCCGCGTCGCGGAACTTCTGCAGCTCGCCCACCACGCTCTTGTCGCCGTGGCGGGAGAGGCCGAAGAGCACCACGTTGCGCAGCACCAGGTTCTCATCCCCGGCGTGGGCCAGGAGCGCCTGGACCAGCGGAGCCTTGTCTCCGGCGGGCTTCATGTTGGACAGCGCGTACGCCGCCTTCATGTAGACGACCTCTTCCTTGTCGCCGAGCTTGGCGCCCCAGCACGCGACGTCCGACTTGCACTCGCGCGTGACCGCGAGCTTGCCCAGCGCCTCGTCGTAGTTCTTCCGCCACTCCTGATAGCCCTTCACGTTCTGGCTCAGGATGGTCTTCTCGTCGCCCTGGGCGGCGGCCGCCTTCTTCTGGGTGTCGGCGATCCACTTGTCGATCTCGGCCTGGATGGCCTTGATCTGCTTCTCGGCGGCGTCGAGCGCCTTGACGTCCGTGCCGTCGAGCAGGTTCACGAGGTTCAGGGCGATCTGCACGCGGAAGCCGTTGGAGACGGGGTCCTCCGCGTCGACCTTGCCGGCGAGGAGCTTCTGCAGACCGGGCACCGCGCTGAGCTGGCCGAGGAAGGCGAGCTGCTGCACGGCGGCCATCTTGTGCTCGAGGGCGAGCTCACTGTCGTTGGCGATCTCGAGGAGGGGCTTGACCGCACGCTCGTCGCCGATCGCCGCCAGGGCGTTGGCGATGGAGATGACCTTCTGCACGCCGGCCATCACGAACATCTGGGCCTTCTTGGGGTCCTGGATGTAGGCGGGCAGGTCGTCGAACTTCTTGATGGCCACGATCAACGGGTCGACCGCGGAGGGATCGGGCGAGTCGCCGAGGACCTCGGCGCACTTGGCCTCGATGAGACCGCCGGACTCGAAGCGCAGCTTGCGGGCGCGATCCTCGACGTCGCGGTTCTTGCGCTCGAGGGCCTCGACGATCTTGGGGGTGGCCTTCGTGCCGATGCGGGCGAGGGCCAGGCGGCAGGCGGGGACCTCGTTCCGGCCGGCGCGGTCGTCCAGCCAGAGGCAACGGACGAGGCCGGGGATGGCCTTCTCATACTGCAGCTTGCCGAGCGCCACGGCGGCCTGCCCGACGAAGGCGACGGGGGCGAGGTCGGGGTCGCCCTCGAGCACCGGCAGCAGCGCGTCGGCGACCTTGGGCTCCGGATCGGCGGCGATCAGCTCGAGCGCCACGTAGCGCGCCTCGCGGGGCGCCTTGACGTTCGTCGCCACGGCCAGATAGGCGTCCGTGTTCTTGATCTTCCAGCTCTTGAGGGCCTCGCCGGCGATCTGCGCCAACGCCGAGTCCATGTCGCTCAGGGCCTCGATCATCAGGGGCGCGACGGAGGGGTCACCGATCTTGGCCAGCGCCGAGGCGATGGCGACGCGATCCGTGCCGACCTTGTAGGCGGCCTTGAGGGGCTCGATGGCCTCTTTGGACTTCATCTCGCCGAGCTTCTGGATGGCGCTCGTGCGGAGGGGCGAGTTGAGCTTCTCGATCCAGTGCGCCGCGGAGTTGGGGTCTTCCTTCTTGCACCCGGTCTGAGCGAGGCAGAGACCCAAGCCGAGACCAAGGACGGCATGCCATCGGCGCATGAGATTTCCCTTTCGATATTGAGGGGTTGGCCGAAGCCGCGCGGGACCATACACCACTGGATCTGGTGGGTCAAGGCGGGTACATTTGGGCGGTGCAGCGTGTCCATCGGTTCCGAATCTCGCATCCGCCCGCGCCGCGGTCCTTCCTGCTGGCCTTGTTCCTCACGCTGCTGATGCCTGGCCTCGGCCATGTGTATTGCGGCGAGCTCGGACGTGGCCTCCGCTACTGGGCCGGGTGTTTCGCCGTGGTGTTCCTGGCGTTCGCGTCGTGGCTGTACTGGTTGTACGTGCCTTGGCTCACGCTCGGGGTGCTCCTGCTCGGCTGGTCGTTCCTCGTGGGCATTCTCGCCGCGGACCTGTGGCGGATCGTGCACGACGACGGCCGCCGCTACGTCTTGAGGCAAAGCAATCACGGCGTCGTGTATCTGAGCCTCTTCCTGGGGCTCTGGGGCGGTCCGCTGCTGCTCGGCCAGCACATCGTCCGGCGCGTCCGCATCGGCCTCGTCTCCATCGAGGACCGCGAGATGTTCCCCAAGCTCCTCGAGGGCGACCGGGTCCTCTACGACCGCACGGCGTATCGGGAGCGCCCGCCGGTGGCGGGAGAGCTCGTGGTCGTCCGGTGGAGCCCCGGCGTGCTGCGCGTTGCGCGGGTCATCGCCACGGGGGGTCACACCGTCACGCTGCAGGGCGGGCACCCCACCGTCGACGGACAGCCCGTGCCCTGGGCGCCGGTGGACGACCTCCGCGTGCCGGCGCTGGGGGACGGGCCGGAGGCGCTGGAACTGGCGAGCCTGGTCGCCTACGCCGAGGTCCCCGGTGAGGACGCCTACGTGGTCACCTACGGCGCCGTGCCCCCGAGCGACCCGCCCCCCGTGGTGCTGGCGCCGGGCGAGCTCTTCGTGATGGGCGACAATCGCGCCGAGGTCCTCGAGGGCGCGCGGTTCGGCCGGATGCCCGCGGACGCAGTCCTGGGGCGGCCGCGCTTCGTTTTCGCGTCCCATACGCCGGACGGCGACCTCCGCGATGGGCGGATCGGCTGGCCGGTCCGTTGACACTCGGGGAGCGCCTGGGTCTAATCGCGACTCCAGTGGTGCACGACCTGCGGGTACGCGGTTAACTGTCGCGAGTGAGACAAAGATGTTGGATCGACCGGGACGGGTGCTGGTCGTCGACGACAGCGAGGACGATCACCAGCAAATCCGCCGACTTCTGCGCGCGGAATTCACGGTGGTGCCGGTGTACAGCGCGGCCGAAGCGCTGGAGCGGCTCACGCACGAGTCCTTCGACGCCCTGATCACCGACCAGAAGATGCCGCGGACCTCGGGCGACGAGCTCATCCGCAGCATCAAGGCCGACGAGCGGACGCGCGTGCTGCCGTGCATCCTGCTCTCGGGCAAGACCTCCGACGAACAGCTCGTCGAGATCCTCAAGAGCGGCGGCGTCTTCCATTACTTCGAGAAGAACGACACGCTGCTCACGAAGGAGGGCCGCGCCGAGCTCCTGCTGGCCATCCGCAACGCCGTCCAGGCGTCGCACCTGGAGCGCGAGCGGGCCACGTTGACGCTGCGCCTGCGGACGCAGGTCGACGCGATGAACAGCCAGTACAAGCTGCTGCGGACGCTCGTCGAGCTGCGCGACCCCGCGCGGATCCTCGACCGCGTCCTGGAGAGCCTCGTCGAGCGCGTCGGGTGCCGCGGGGCGGTCGGCATCGTCGATCTGATGCCGGGGCAGGGGGCCTTCGTGAGCTTCGTGGCGCGGGCCACGGCCGAGGGCCTGCCGGGCCTCGAGGACGCGCGCCTGTGGGAGGCCTTCGCCGGCGAGACGTATCATCGCCTCTCGGGCCGCTCGCTGAGCGAGCACGCGGTGGTGTCCCGCACGCCCGGGCTGCGACCGGGCGAGCACGTGTCGCCGCCCCGCGAGCCACCCTACATTCCGGTCTTCATCAGCCGCGACCTGCGCGGCCTGCTGGTGCTGCTGCGCGACACCGCCCTCGAGCAGGACGAACACGACCTGCTCCAGATCTGGCGCGACCAGCTGCAGGACGCCCTGACGCGGGTGTTCACGCAGCACATGAACGAGCACCGGCGCCTGGAGCTGATGGTCGAGGCCATGACCGAGGGTGTGGTCATGACCGACGAGACGGGCACGGTGACCGTGATGAACCCCGCGGTCCGGCGCCTCTTGAGCCTGGGCGAGACGGAGCGGCCGGACTTCGCGGTCATCCTGCGTGCCCTCGGGCTGTCGAGCCTCGAGATCCTGCGCGAGTTCGGGCCCGGCGAGACCCGGGGCTCCTGGCGCGAGGTCCGCCTCGGCGAGGCCGACGGCGAGGTCACGTTCTCGCCGGTCCACAACCACGCCGGCACGTTCGTCGGCTGGCTGGCCGTCATCCGGGACGTCACCGAGCAGAAGCTCGCCGAGAAGCGTCGGGACGACTTCGTCCACATCATCGGCCACGAGCTGCGCAGCCCGATGACCAGCATCGTCGGCGTGCTCGACCTGCTCGGCAAGCAGGTCCTCGGCGAGCTGACCGAGCGGCAGCGCGAGTACGTGGACATGGCGCGGGACTCCTGCGCCAAGATCAACATGAACCTCAACGACCTGCTCGACCTGGCCAAGTTCGAGCGGGGCAAGATGCCCCTGGCCATCGAGTCGGTGCACCTGGATCAGGTCGTCGCCGACGCCGCGCGCAAATTCGGCGCGGCCTCGATGGAGCGACACGTCGACCTGCGCATCCACACGCCCGTCGAGGGCCTGGTGTGCGACGCGGACGCCTATCGGCTGTCCCAGGTCGTCAACAACCTCGTCTCGAACGCGCTCAAGTTCACGCCGGCCAAGGGGCAGATCGAGGTCCAGGTCCTCAGCAGCTTCGCCGTGCCCGATCAGTACCTGGTGGTGGTGCGGAACAGCGGCGAGGAGATCCCCGAGAAGGATCTCGACCGCATCTTCGACAAGTTCGAGCAGGTGGGGCACAGCGACACGCGCCGCAGCGTCGGCGGCACGGGCCTCGGCCTGACCATCTGCCGGAGCATCGTCGAGGGTCATGGCGGGCGCATCTGGGCCGAGAGCGGACGTGGCGAGGGGACCTCGTTCGTTTTCTCGATGCCCACGCAGCTCGGCCGCGAGCCCGAGGCGAGCTCGCTGCTGGCCCAGCCGCCCGCGCCCACGCCCCGCACCGGCGAGCACCCGGTGCTGGTCATCTCGGCGGACCCGACGGAGGGCCTGGCCGTCAAGGCGGCGCTGCTCGCGCAGAACTACACCGTGCGCATCTGTCGGGACGAGCCCCGCGACGTCGCCGCCGCCGTGGCCTCGCTGCGACCCGCGCTGGCGGTCTACGTCGACCCCGATCCCGCGCGCAGCGCCGAGCTCCTGGCCGAGCTCGTCGGGTCCGCCGCCATGCCCGTCGCGGCCATCGTGCCGACGGGCGGCTCGGTGGATGGCCCGGTCGACGCGACGATCGAGCTGCCGCTCGACTCCGGCACCTTGGCCAGCGTCCTGGATCTGCTGCTGCTTCGGCAGCGGCAGCGGCGCCGCATGCGCCTGCTCGTCTGTGACCGCGATCCGTTCGCGGCCGGGCAGTGGGCGCAACTGCTGGACGAGGCCGGCTACCTGGCGTACACGGCGCATGTCGCGGCGGACGCCGTCCGCCGACTGGACATCCTGCTGCCGGACGTCGTGATCGTCGATCTGGGCATGCCGGACGCGCTGCGGATCGCCGAGCGTTTCGCCCGAGACGAGTCGACGACGCACCCTTTCGTGCTCGTCGGCTCCACGCCGATGCCCCAGGCACCGTCGCCGTGGCCGCCGGTGCCCGTGCTGGGACGGGACGCCTCGCCCCGCGAGATCCTGCTGCAGGTGCGCGCCCGCCTCACCCTCGACGGCCGCGGCGGCGTGGACGCGCTCATCGTGCTGCCCGGTCCGCGGGAGCTGGAGCGTGAGGCCCAGTCCCGCATCCGGGATGGCGTGGCGTTCGGCTACTGCGCCATCGACATCGACGGTCTCCGCGACGCCGTCGAGCGTCACGGTTTCATGTGGGGTCACAACGTGATGTCGCGCACGGCGGAGCTGGTGCGGCGCGTGGTGCGCGAGCGGGGGGGAGAGGGCGCGTTCCTCGGCCACCAGCGGGACGACGACTTCGTATTCCTGGTGGAGCCCGAGCGCGTCGAGGCCGTGTGCAAGGAGCTCTCGCGGGCGTTCGAGCGCCTCTTGCCGATCATCGCCGACCAGGCGAGCGGCACCGCCCTGCGCCTCCAGATGACGGCCATCGTCGACGACGGCGGCCGGTTCGAGCGGTTCACGGCCATCCAGAAGGCGCTGACGGCCTTCCGACAGCGCCTCGGCGGCGAGCCGATGCTCATCGACCGAGATCGGCGGACAGTCTCTTAGGTTTGCCTACACTTTCTCATCTTTGCCTATCTTTCCTCTTGTTCGGGCCCGGGTAGTTCGTACACTTACACATCCGTACGAAACGCCACCTGTCGGAGCCCCCGTGGAACGTCGCATCTCTCCCCGTCTCGCCCTCGAACTCCCCGTGGAGCAGGTCCTCGCCGACGTCCCGCTGGGCCGCGCGCGCACCCTCGACCTGAGCACGGACGGCCTCTGCCTCGAGCCCCTCGAGGGCGAGCAGTTGACCGGCGAGCGCTTCGCCTGGCTGCGTTTCCAGCTCCCCGCGTCGCCGGCGGGCGAGGGCCCGATCCGCGCCCTCGCCGAGCTCTGCGACCGGGACGCCGAGCGGCTCCACTACCGCATCAAGTACATCTACCCCCGCGACCGTCGGCGCTTCGAGGCCTTCGTCCAGAGCGCCGTCGGGACCTGCTGATTCGCCCCCCGGCGCCGGTGACGTTGCCGTTCGCGTCCCGGCGCGGGTAGATTGCGCCCGTGTCCGCCGAAGCCCACGACCTCCCCGAACTCGACGCGCTGAAGTCCCTCGACCGGGTCTGGGTGGGGGCCGTCGCGCGCGCCGCGCTCGGCGCCCGCCGCGGGCACGCGCCGGCGGAGCTGCTCGTCGAAGCGTCGCTCTCCGAACTTCGCGCGCGCCTGCCGGACGCCACGCCGCTCGGTGAGACGGCGCTGCAGCTCGCCGAAGTCGTCGTTCACGCCGCGCCGGACGGCCTCGAGGCCGGCCTGCGCCGCCGCGGGGTCCACCTGGACGCCCTGGGCCTGCGCCCGGATGCGACCTTTCTGGATCCCCTGAACGGTCGAGCCGCGTTGGCCGAGGACCGCCTCGACTGGGAGACCCCGGCAGACGAGCCCTCCGCCGGTCTGCTCGGCCTGCGCGTCCTGGCGCTGGCCAGCGAGCTCGGGGTCGCGCCGACGGCCGAGCAGCTCGCGGCGCTCTCGGACTCGCCCGCCTTGGTGCTCCGGGCGGATCGCGAGCTCGTCCGTGAGTCGATGACGACGCTCCTCGTGGGCCGGCGCCCGGCCGAGGCCTTGGACGTCCTCGAGCGCACGCGGATCCTGAACTTCGTGCTCCCCGAAGCCGCCGCCCTGGTCGACTTCCACCGGTCGAGTCGCTTTCACCACAAGGACGTCTGGGTGCACACGTGCACCGTCGTCCGGCAGGCGATCCCACGCCCGATCATCCGCTGGGCCGCACTGCTGCACGACATCGCCAAGCCCTACACCCGGACCTACGAGCCGCCGCGCGAGGTCCACTTCTTCCACCACGACGAGCTCGGCGCCGCGATGTTCGAGGGGCTGGCCGTGCGGCTGCGGTTCCCCGCGGCACAGGCGGCGCGCATCCGCGCGCTGATTCTGAACCACCTGCGCGCCAACCTGTACGTGCGGACCTGGTCGGACTCGGCCGTCCGGCGCTTCGGCCTCGAAATGGGCGACCTCTTCGAGGACCTGATGCACCTGTCCCGCGCCGACGTGACCAGCAAACGCGCCGGCCGGCGCCGCGAGGCCATCGCCAACCTGTACGACCTGCGCATGCGCCTCGCGCGGCTGCAGATCGAGGACGCCCTGCGCAA
>CAINDO010000513.1 GCA_903847385.1 uncultured Myxococcales bacterium | reverse complement strand
GGCGGCGCGGGCCGCGCCGGGCGGGCCCGGGGGGGACGAAGGGCCCGACGCGCCCCCGCGCTTCGAGGTGTCCGGGCGCGCCGGCGTGGACGCGCGCAGCGGCCCCGGCGCGGCCGACGACGCGGTCGCGGTGACACAGTCCTGGGCGCTGGCCTATGGCGCCGCGCGACGCGACGGCTGGCGTGCGAGTTTCGTGCCCGCCGCCCGGCACGGCGTGGCGGGTGCGGGGGACGGTACTCGATGGCAGGTGGCCGAGCTGCGCTTGCGGAGCGACCGGTACGGGGGCTTCGCCGTCGGCGGAGGTCGGTTCACGGAGGTCGCGCCGGGCGAGGCGCCCGCGCGGGTCGACGGCGGTCGCGTGGACTGGGCCCGCGGCCCCTGGACCCTCGCGGCGACGGGCCTGCGCACGGCCGAGGGCGAGGACGCGGACGCGGTGATCTCCGGCACCCATCGCGGACGGGAGGGCTTCGCCGAGGTGCGGGCGTCGGCCGGGACGCGGGGCGCCCGATGCGCGGTGACGGCGGGTCTGGGCGGCTTCGAGGGCTGGCACGGGGCGGCGCAGGCGGCGCTCGACGGCGTCGAACCGACGTGGGCGCAGGTCGGCCTCGGGTACGCGGGCGCTGCATTCGACGCCGACCTGGGCGCGCAGTGGCGGCCGGACGCCCTCGACGAGGCGCCGTGGATGCTCGACGCGCCGGGTGCCCTGCTGCGGGCGCCCGAGGGGCCCATGGTGACGGCCCGACTCGCGGCGCGAAGCCGTTCCAGCCGTGCGACCCTGGACGGTGGCGCGGGCACGGCCGGGCATCGGATCGAGGCGCGGGTGACGGCCACCGGGGCGCGGTTCGAGCCGTTCGTCGACGCGGCTTCGGTCGGGACGACGGCCCCCGAAGGTGTCGAGCGCTGGGACCGGTTCGGCGCCGGGTTCGGCGCGCGCCCGGCCGACCGCTGGCGTCTGGAGATGCGTGCGGGGCCGGACCGGGTCGGCGAGACCTCGCTCTGGGCGGCCTCCGCCCTCGCGGGCTTCGCGCTCGACCCGGCCGTGTGGCTGCGCGCTTCGGTGGCGACGGGACCAGGTCATCCCGGCGGCGACGCCGAGGCCGGCCGCGCGGCCGTCGCGTTCGTCGGCCTCGAGGTCTGGTAGGAGCGCGTGACGCGTGGGCCCGCGCCGTGCGATGCTGGTCGGATGCGCTTGCACCCTCGACTTCAGGCAGCTTTTCGGACGCTCACCCTGGCGGGCGTCGCGTGCGCCCTGGCCCCCATCCCCGCCGAGGCCCGGATCCTGCGGAACGACTCGGCCGAGCCGGGCTCCGAGATCGGCTTCTATCCGCGCCTCCAGGGCGGGCAGCACTTCGCGACGATCCTCGACGTGCCGGACGATCTGCCCGACTACCGCGTCTGCGCCGTGGTCGTCTGGATCGGCCCGAACGACTTCAACGTGTTCACGGTCGACATCTTCGGCATCGACGCCGACGACATGCTCACCTCGGACATCTACCGGTCGGATCTGGACGCGTTCCAGGTCTTCGGCAGCCAGAACGCGCTGAACGAGATCGACCTGCGCGACTACCGGGTGACGAGCAACGAGCGCCGGATCCTGCTGCGCATGACCCACGCCGAGGGCTTCGACGCGCCGCCCACGATCGCCTTCGACGGCGACGGGATCACGCCCCACCGAAATCGCATCTCGGCGCTGCTCCGGGACGGCAGTTACCTGAACGACTTCACGGAGAACCTGATCTAGGACGACCCGCTGACGCCGCGGCCGCCCGGCGACTGGGTGCTCCGATTGCTGGTGGTCCCTGAGATCGAGGCCTGTCCCGACAGTGGCGCCGTCTCGCCGGACGGGGGGGTGATCGTGATGCCCCCGGATGCGGAGCCACCGCCTCCACCGCCGCCCCCCCCGGCCGATGGCTCGCCCAAACCCGACCGCGAGGGGCAGGACGACGCCCGCGTGGTGGCGGACGCCGGACCCGTCGAGGACGCACGAGCCCCCGCCGACGACGCCGCGCCCGACGAGGAGATGTTCGTCGAGGGCGGTCTGCTCGTGAGTCGGATCACCCCGGACCATGCGGCCGCCGGCGCCAACACCGCCGTGCTGATCGACGGGCGCGGCTTCCCGCTCGACGGTGACGTCGAGGTCTACATCGGCCCGGAGCGGGCGCTCGAGGTGGTGGTCGAGGGCGAACGCACGCTGTCGGCCATCGTGCCGGCGACGCTCGAGGCCGGCGTCTACGACGTCGAGGTGGTTCGCGGCGACGGCGCCAGCGACGAGCTCCCGGGCGCGTTCACGGTGACCGGCGAGGCGCCGGCCGCGCTGGAGCTGTCCGGCATCCTGCCCAACTCGATCGTCGAGGACACGCTGCCGACGCTGACGCTGCTCGGGCGCGGTTTCACCGAGGACGTCGAATTCTTCGTCGGTCCCGTGATGCTGCAGGGCGTGGACCTGGTCTCGCCCGCCCGCGCCACGGCCGTTCTGTCGACGCCGCTGCCGCCCGGCGTGTACCCGGTGTCCGCCCGCGTGGGCGACACGCGCGCCGACCTCGCGGCGGGCCTGACCGTGCTGGCCAAGTCGAGCTCACCCCGCGCCGACGGCTGCGGGTGTCGGACGGCCGGAGGTGACGCCCTCGAACCGAAGGCCCTCGCGCCGTTCCTGCTGGTGCTGTCGGTCGGTGTTTTGCGCCGACGCCGGCGGTCGCGTTGAGGCGCGCCGCGCTGGCCGCCCTGGCCAGCGGGCTGCTCGCCTGTGGTGATCCGGCGCCCTCCGGGGCCCTGCATGCGGCGCCCATGATTCTCGACGCCGTGCCCTACGAGGCGGGCCTGTCCGACGCGGGCGCCTCGCCGGCCGACGCGGCGCCCGGCCGACGGGTCTTGTTCGTCGCGCCCCGGGCGAGCGCCACCCGGGCGGACGGAACCCGCGACCGTCCGTTTCCCGAAGCGGAGACGGCGTTCTCGGCCGCTCGCGCGGGCGATCTCGTCGTTCTGCTGCCCGGTGAACATGCGGCCTGGACGACCTCGCCCCCGCCCGGCGTAGAGGTTGAAGGGCTCGATCGGGACCGGGTCCGCGTGTCCGGCCCGATGCGGCTCGCGGCGGCCGACGCGCGGGTCCGCAACCTCACGGTCGTCGGCGGTGCGCCGGGCATCCGCGCCACGGCGGCGACCGTGCTCGAGAACGTGCGCGTCGTCGACACGCAGGGCAACGGTGTCGAGGTCGCCGGTGGCCCCTTCTCGGCCACGGAGGTCGCCGTGGAGAACGCGGCCGGCGTCGGCCTGCTGGCGACCGTCGGCCCCGTCGAATTGGCCGACATTCGGGTGCTCGGCGCCCGCGGCGGCGGCATCCGCCTCACCGAGGTGACCACCGACGCCGTGGCCCTGAGCATCTCCGAGGTCGACCTGGACATCGAGAACGTCCGGGCGCACGGGCTCGAGATCGAGGGGGGCGAGGCGACGATTCGCGGCGTGACCATCGGCCGCGTCGGCGACCGCGGCGTTCGCATCGCCCAGGGCGCACGCGCGACCGTGTCCGACATCGCAGTCGACGGGCCCGTCGCCGATGGCGTCGCCGTCCTGTCCGGGGCGGACGCGATCCTGGAGGACGTCCGCATCGCCGGCGCGGGCAACGTCGGGCTGACGATCAACGAGGCCACGGGGACGGTCCGCCGTGCGCGGGTCGTCGGCGGGGGCCGCGCAGGGGCGCTCTTCTCCAAGGGGGCCTTCACCGTCGAACGCATGGAGGTCGCCGACGCGCCGGATCGCGGTGTGAGCGTGCTCGACGGCGAGGGTCGCCTGAGCGGCCTGTATGTCCACGGAGCGGCCAATGTGGGACTCCAGGTCACGGACCCCCGAGGACCCGTGGTCGTGGTCGACGGCATCTTCGAGGACAACGGCGTGTCCGGTGTCGCCGCGTTCGGCGTCCCCGAGGGACGCCTGCGTCTCGAGGGCGTGACGACGCGCGGCAGCCGCCTGGGCCCGGAGGACCTCGGCGAGGGCCTGCACGTGTACAAATCGTCGGTGACCGCCGTGGACCTCGTCAGCGAGGGCAACGGCGGCGGCGGCGTGCTGGTCGAGCAGGCGTCGCTGACGCTGGAGCGGTCGACGCTCCGGGGGAACGGCGGCCCCGGTCTCGTGGCGGTGGAGTCGGAGGGTGGCATCCACCTGGACGCGGTCCACGCCGAGGCGAACCACGGCGCGGGCGTGCTCGTGATCGGTGGCGTGCTCGTGTGCCGTGGTCTGGTCGCGCAGGGCACGCTGGCGGCGCCGGACGGCACGGCCGACGGCGTGGAGCTGGTCGGCGCCGTGGCGACGATGACCGGGGACGAGCTCTCGGGCAACGCCGGCAACGGCCTCTACCTCTTCGGCGACGCCCACGCGACGGCCACTGACCTGAACTCGCACGATAACGGCGGATACGGCCAGTACGTCGCCTGCGACGACTCGTCCCTCGTGCTCGATGGGGCGAGCACTTCGGCCAACAACGGCGCGGGTGAGCGCAACACCTGCCGCTGAACTGGCCGGATAACTCGCCGGATAACGCGGCGTGCGATCTTATCGTGCGAGTTCGCGAATGGCCCGCCGGAGCGCCGGATCCGGGAAGCCCGACAGCAGCACGCGCCCGTCCGCCTCGACGTGGACCTCGGCGGTGCCGCCCTCGGCGGCGGCGGTGTCGGCCGGACGACGCCCGAGCACCCAGAGCCGCTGATTGGCCGACGCCCGCCACGGGCGCTCCGTGGGCGCCCGGACGTCGAAGCGCCCGTCGACGAGCAGGTCGAGGTGCGCCAGGAGCGCGGCCGCGCCAGGCGGGGCGTCGCTCGCCCGAAGCTCCTCGAGCGTGTAGCCCGAGAAGGCCATGATCGAGGCGCCGGGCCGCGCCGCCCGAACCCGCGCGCACAACGCGGCCAGGCCTGCCGCCTGCTGAAACGGCTCGCCGCCGGAGAGCGTCAGGCCATCGACGGACTGGGGCCAGTCGGCCAGCAGCGCGTCCGCGACGGCGTCCGCGGAGGCATCGGTCTCACCGGGCGCGTGGGTCCCCGGGTTGAAACAGGCGGCGCACCCCAGCGTGCACCCCTGCACCCAGATCACGGCCCGGACCCCGGGACCGTTGACCCGCGAGCGACCCACCCGACCCGCGATCCGCAGGCGCGGCACACTTTTTTCGGTCTCCGAGGACATTTTTTGCGCTCCGCGTGCGACACGACCCGCGCGTGTCCGATGAGGCTCTCTGACAGCACAGATTTCGCGAGCCGGCCAGACGCCGAGACTCGCACGACGACCCTTCCCCGTGAAGCACCGGCACAGAGCGGAGAGACGCGATGAAGACGCAGAGCACCTTCGGCAACCAGAGCGAGTACGGTTTCGGTGTGGCGGCGTTCTTCGCCGTGGGCGGTGGGGACCCCTGCCCCGAGATCGTCGGCCAGAGCCCACCCATGCTGCGACTCAAGGCCACGCTGCACGAACTCGCCCGGCTCGAGGTCGCCGTGCTGGTCCGCGGCGAGAGCGGCACGGGCAAGGAGCTCGCCGCGGCGGCGCTCCACCGGTTGTCGAGCCGAGCGCGCCGGCCCTGTGTCTCGGTGAACTGCGCCGCCATCCCGCGGGAGCTGCTGGAATCGGAGCTGTTCGGCTGCGAGCCCGGCGCCTTCACGGGCGCGCGACGGCGGGATGGCTACGTGGCGCGGGCCGATCGGGGCACGTTGTTCCTGGACGAGATCGGAGAGCTGAGCCTGTCGGCGCAGGCCGTGCTCCTGCGTGTGCTGGAGACCGGCGAGTTCACCCCCGTGGGCGGCGAGCGGCCGCGGCGTTCGGACTTCCGGCTCGTCTGCGCGACCCACCGGGACCTGCGGCAGATGGTGCGGGCGGGCACGTTCCGGCTCGACCTCTACCACCGCATCTGCGCGCTGGTGGTCGACGTGCCGCCGCTGCGCGCCCGGCCCGGCGACCTGCCCCTGCTCTGCCGGGCGCTGCTGGGGGTCGAGGGCCCCGCGCCGACCCGGGCCGCGCTCGAGAAGCTCTCGGGGCACGCCTGGCCGGGGAACGTCCGGGAGCTCAAGAACGTACTCACCCGGGCGGCCGCCTGTCGTGACCGCCGCGGGGAGTTCGGCGAGCCGGGCCGGATCGACGCCGGGCAGATCATCTTCGACGCGTGGTCCCCCGAGGCCGACGCCGAGCCCGCCGCCCCGGGCGCCGGTCCCGTCGCGAACGCCGCGGGCGCCGCGCCCATGCGGCACGCGGTCGGCGCCCTCGTGCGCTTCGAGGTCGAGCGGCACGCCGGCAACGTGCGCGCCGCCGCCCGCGCGCTCGGGATCAGCCACACGACCGTTTATCGACACCTCAAGGGCGCGGCCACGGGTCTTGCGGCCCCCGGGATACAGTGATAGGTCGGCCGGCCATGCGCTCCGTCTTCATCGTCGTCTGGTTGGCGCTGCAGATCGGCGTCCCCGCGAGCTACTACCTCGGGCGCGACCGCTTCGACGAGCGCTTCGCCTGGCGGATGTTCTCGCCCGTGCGAATGGTCGCCTGCCAGACCCGGTTCGTGGACGGGACGGGGGGCGGTCAGTCCCTCGTCCGGGCCGGCGCGGACCTGCACGAGGTCTGGACCGGCCTGCTCACGCGAGCGCGGCGCAGCATCATCGAGGGGTTCGCCCGCCGTTGGTGCGACGCCCGACGCGCGGACGGGGCCGCGGCGCCCGTGCTCAACGTGGACGTGACCTGCGCCAACCCCGACACGCTCAACCGGGTGATCTGCCGCGGTGGCAGCACGGACGCGGACGCGGACGGCATCCCCGACCACTTTCGCGATGCGGCCGCGTGCGGCGGCCTGGACGCGGTCTCCTGCTTCCGTGCGGAGTGCGGCGACCGGTCCGCCAGCGCGTGCCGACTGGACCTCTGCCAGGTCCGTCCGATCCCGGCGGACCTGAACCTCTGCGAGGGGCCGTGACGATGGACGCGTGGCGTCGATACTGGTTCGAGTTCCCCGTGCTCAGGCGTCGCCTGGCGCTGTGGCGGGTGTTGTTCTTCGGGCTGCTCGCCGCGGACTTCTGGCTGATTCTGCTGGAGCACGTGCCGCGCTTCGGCGCCGGGGGCTTCAACGTATCGCAGTTGCCCTTCCTGGACCGCTGGCTGCCCGTGCCCACTCCGCCCGTGGTCGGTCCGCTGTACCTGCTGGGCGGTTTCCTCTCGACCGCGATCGCCCTCGGCATCTCGCCGCGCCGCTGCCTCTTCCTGCTCGCGCCGGTCTATGCCGGCGTCTACTTCTGGAGCCAGTCGGACAGCTATCAGCACCACTACCTGATCTCGCTGCTCCTCATCCTGCTCACGTTCGTGCCCGAAGCGGCATGGACCGCGCCGGCGCCCGGCGAGCCCGAGCGCGTCGACGCCTGGGCGATGCGGCTCGTCTACGTCCAGATCGGCATCATGTACGCGTGGACGGCCGTGACGAAACACACCGGCGTCTGGCTGGACGGCACCACGCTCGAGCAGATCGTGACCTGCGAGCCGCGGGAGCACCTGCGGGCGCTCTCCGCCGCGACCGGCATGTCGCTGGACGCGACCATGGCCGCGGCCTCGACGGCCGTGATGGTCGGCGAGTATATCGCCGGCGTCGTCTACTTCGCGCGCCCGCTCTGGGTCGTCGGCATGGTCCTGATCCCGCTGTTCCACATCGGGGTGGAGTGGCTCGGCCTCGATATCGAGCTCTTCTCCTTCTACATGATCGGCACGAACATCCTCCTGCTGATGCCCGAGCCCTGGCTCGAGGCGCTGTGGCGTCGCGCGGCCGGCGTCCTTGCGCCCCTCTCCCGGCTGTTGGCGCCGCTCCGGGCCCCGCAAGCGCTGGACGCCGGCCCGGCACGCGCGATGGTGGGCGGCCTCGCCGTGCTCCTGCTCCTGGCCGGCATCACGACGCCCTACGCAGGCGCGCCGTTGGCGGGTGTCCTCCTCGCGCTCGCGGCCGTCTTCGTGCTCCGACCGTGGGGCGGGGTCGAGCCGCGGCTTCGCGGGCACACGGTGGGCCTCCTCCTGGCGGGCCTCGCGCTCGCGCTGACGGCCCGCTTCTCCGAGACGGCCTACAACTACCATCGGCAGTGGGGCGGCTTCCTTCGCCGTCAGGGGGACGAGGCCGGCGCGATGGAGATGTACGTGCGGGCCAACGCCGCCGCCGGCGAGCGGCCCGCGCGGCACCTTCAACTCGCCAGGCTCGTCGCGCGCCGGGAGAGCCCGGCCGCGGCGCTGGTCCTGGTGGACGAGGACATTCGCCGCCAGACGCTCCGCCTCGACGGAGCCGCCGCCCACCCGACGGACGCCGAGGCGTGGTTCGACCGCGGCAAGACGGCCAAGGCGCTCGCCGACGCCCTCGCCTATGCGGCGGAGCTGTACCCCGGGCTCGGGCGGCAGGCCGAGGTCGGCGATCTCCGGAAACGCCGCGAAGCTGCGCTCGTCGCGGCGCGCGAGGCGTTCCGCAAGAACATGGAGCTCTCGCCAGCCTGCGGTCAGGGGCGCATGGAGTTGTCGCGCCTTTCGGGCAGCCGCAATGCGAACGAGCCAGGGGGGGAGCCGTGAGCGTGGGGCCCGCCGCCATGGAGAACGCCCGCGTCGAGCGCGTGCTCGCCGGGCTCGATGCCGCGTTCCCGGACCCCCGCTGCGCCCTCGATTTCCGCACGCCGTTCGAGCTGCTGGTGGCCACGGTCCTCTCCGCCCAGTCGACGGACGTGCGGGTCAACCTCGTCACCCCGGCCCTGTTCGCGCGCTGTCCGGATGCGGTCACGATGGCCGCCACAACGCCCGAGGTGCTGGTTCCGTTCATTCGCACGGTGGGCCTCTTCAACAACAAGGCCCGCGCCCTCGTGGGCCTGTCGCGGCAGCTCGTCGCCCTGCATGGCGGCGAGGTGCCGACCTCGCTCGACGCCCTGATCGCCCTCCCCGGCGTCGCCCGCAAGACCGCCAACGTGGTGCTGCAGAACGCGTTCGGCCGCAACGAGGGCTTCGTCGTGGACACCCACGTGATGCGGCTCGCCGCCCGGCTCGGGCTCGCGGCGGGGCGCACGCCGGAGGCGATTGAGCGCGTGCTGATGGGCCTCGTGCCCCAGGACCGCTGGGATCGCGTATCCCACCAGTTGATTCTCCACGGCCGCGCCACGTGTGACGCCCGGCGGCCGGCTTGTGGCGAATGCAGCCTCGCGCCGGACTGCCCCTCGCGGGGGTCCGTGTGAGGCCGACCTACTTTCTGAGCGACCTGCACCTGCGCCACCCGGACGACGCGCGAACGCAGCGCGCGCTGGCTTTTCTGCGGGCGCGCGCCGGTGAGGCTGAAGCGGTCTACCTGGTCGGCGACGTCTTCGACCTCTGGCTCGGGTATCGCTCGGCGATCTTCAGCGCCTACTTTCCCGTGCTGCGGGCCCTGGCGGACCTGGTGGACGCCGGGACGCGTGTCGTCCTGTTTCCTGGCAACCACGATCCAGACACGGGCCTCTTCCTGTCCGAGCACCTGGGCGTGAGCGTCGCCGTGGAGCCGCACCGGATCACGCTGGGCGGCCGCAGCGTCTGGCTCGAGCACGGAGACGTGCACGATCCTCGCGCCCCGTGGCGTCGAGCGGTCAATCGGTTCGCGCGGCACCCGACCGTCCACCGTTTCGCCCGCGCGGTCCACCCGGACCTGGTGTGGGCCGCCGCCCGCGTCTACGGGGACGCGCTGCGCGGCGCGAAGGGCTACCACGGCCTGCCTCCGGGCCTCCTGGCGTCGTTCTTCCCCGAGCGCGTGGCGCAGGGGGCGGACGTCGTGATCATCGGCCACTACCACCGCGCCGTCTCGCACGAGGCCGAACTCCACGGCCGTCGCGCGGAGTTCTACGTGCTCGGCGACTGGGTCGAGCACCACACGTTCCTCCGCTGGTCCGGTGCGTTCGAACTCTTCCGCGACCACGGGCCGGATCAGCCGCCCGAGGCCCTGCCCCGCGGCGATCACGCCCCCCCCTGAGGAGCCCGGTACGGGTTTTGCTGCGAGGGGTTCCGTCCCGCCGGCCGCGCTGGTACGGTGCCGACGTTTCGCTGTTTTTTGCTTCGACCGTCTGATCGGGTCGCACGCCGATGGCACACGAGGAAACGCTCTACCTGGTCGACGGATCGGGTTTCATCTTCCGGGCCTACTTCGGTCTCCGGACCCCGATGTCCGCCGCCGACGGCACCCCGACCAACGCGGTCTTCGGCTTCATGCGCCTGTTGATGAACCTGCTGCGGGACCACGACCCGGCCCACGTGGCGGTGGTCTTCGATCCCAAGGGCGGCTCGTTTCGCAGTCAGATGTACGCGGAATACAAGGCGAATCGGCAGGAACCGCCC
Organism: uncultured Myxococcales bacterium; assembly: GCA_903847385.1. Taxonomy (GTDB): domain Bacteria; phylum Myxococcota_A; class Bradymonadia; order UBA7976; family UBA1532; genus CAINDO01. Next base: position 31,761 of record CAINDO010000513.1, on the reverse strand, counting down.
GACGATCTCAAGCCGCAGTTCCAGCTCTGCCGCGACGCGACGGTCGCCCTCGGGGTGCCCGCGCTCGAGGTGCCCGGCTACGAAGCGGACGACGTGATCGGCACCCTCGCGACGCGCTGGACGCGGACCGGCCGCCCTTGCGTCGTGGTCACCGCCGACAAGGACATGATGCAGCTCGTCGGTGATCTCATCCGGTTGCACGACGGCAAGGACCGCGAGATTGGCCGCGCCGAGGTGATCGAGCGTTTCGGCGTGCCCCCCGAGCGGGTGATCGACGTCCTCGGACTCGCCGGCGACAGCTCCGACAACATTCCCGGCGTGCCCGGCATCGGCGAGAAGACGGCCGCACAGCTCCTGCAGGAGCATGGCGACCTCGAGTCGCTGCTCGCCGCCGCGCCCACGATCAAGGGCAAGCGCGGCCAGTCGCTGGTCGAGAACGCCGATCTGGCCCGTCTCTCCGCCAAGTTGGCCACGATCGTCTGCGACGCCCCGCTGGAGATCGACCCGCTCGCGCTCGCCCGCGTCCCGCCGGCACCCGCGCCGCTGGCCGAGTTCCTGAAGAAGATGAACTTCAACCAGTTCATCCGCGAGCTCGGCCTCGAGGCGCCGAGCGCCAAACAGATCGATCGCTCGGCCTACCGCGCCGTGACGACATCGGAGGGGCTGGCCGAGGTCGTCTCGCAGATTCGCGCCGCCGGACGGCTCGCGTTCGACCTGGAGACGACGGGCCTCGACACCCATACGGCGAAGATCGTCGGGTTCGCTCTCTCCTGGGCGCCCGGTGAGGCCGTCTACATCCCGGTCGCGCACGACTATCCGGGCGTGCCTGCGCAGCTCGCCAAGGCCGAGGTCGTCGCCGCGCTGCGTCCCCTGCTCGAAGACCCCGCGTTCCCCAAGTACGGCCAGAACGTGAAGTACGAGTGTCAGGTCCTGCAGAAGGACGTCGGCATCGAGTACCGCGGCATCGCCGGGGATTCCATGCTGGCCGCCTACCTGCTCGACTCCGGGCGCCGGGCGTTCAACCTGGACGAGCTCTCCGCGGAGTACCTGGGCCACAAGATGCTCGGCTTTCAGGAGGTCGCGGGCGCCGGCGGCGCAGACGACAAGAAGGCCCACGCCAACGACGCCCGCTTCGCCCGGGTGGACGTCGCCACGGCGACGCAATACGCCGGTGAGGACGCCGACGTCGCGCTCCGTCTGTGTTCACTCTTCGAGCCGAGGATCGAGGCCGAGGGGATGACGTCCCTCTACCGGGACATCGAGCTGCCGCTGGCTCAGGTGCTCGCGCGCGTCGAGATGTGGGGCATCCGGCTGGACCCCCACATGCTGCGCGACCAGTCCCGCCGCTTCGCCGAGCGCATCGGCGGCCTGGAGCTGCGCATCCACGCGCTGGCCGGCGGGCCGTTCAACATCGGCAGCCCCAAGCAGCTCGGCGAGGTCCTCTTCGAACGGCTCAACCTGCCGACGGGCAAGAAGACGAAGACGGGCTACAGCACCGACCAGGCCGTCCTCGAGGGCCTCGCCCCGCTGCACGAGCTCCCGCGCCTGATCCTGGAGTACAGGCACTTCACCAAGCTGAAGAGCACCTACCTGGACACGCTGCCGACGCTCATCCACCCCCAGACGGGCCGGTTGCACACCTCTTTCCGGCAGGCGGTCGCCGCGACGGGCCGTCTGTCGAGCAGCGACCCCAACCTTCAGAACATCCCGATCCGGTCCGAAGAGGGCCGCGAGATCCGCCGCGCCTTCATCGCGGACAAGGGGTGGAAGCTCCTCAGCGCCGACTACAGCCAGATCGAGCTGCGCGTGCTCGCCCACATCTCCAAGGACCCGGGCCTGTGCGCGGCCTTTGCCGAGGGCGCGGACGTCCACGCCCGCACGGCGGCGCAGGTCTTTCAGGTGCCGCAGGCCAGCGTGACGCCCGATCAGCGCCGACAGGCCAAGGCGATCAACTTCGGCCTGATCTACGGCATGGGCGCGTTCCGACTCGCCGGGGACCTCGGCATTCCGCAGGGCGAGGCCAAGCGGATCATCGAGCGCTACTTCGAGCAGTACCCCGGGGTGAGGCGCTACTTCGACGAGACCGTATCCGAGGCGCGGACCACCCGAAAAGTTCGTACCCTGTACAACCGGGTCCGGACGCTGCCGGACATCGACTCGCCCAACGCGACGATGCGCCAGGCCGCCGAGCGCGTGGCGGTGAACACGCCGATCCAGGGTACCGCAGCGGACCTGCTCAAGATCGCCATGGTCCGGCTCGACGCCGCGCTGCGGCGCGAAGGGTTCCAGTCGCGGATCTTGTTGACCGTGCACGACGAGCTCGTCCTGGAGTGCCCCGAGGCGGAGCTCGAGCGCGTGGCGCCCCTGGTGAAGGCCGAGATGGAGGGCGCGGCGCAGTTCGACGTCCCCCTGCTGGTCGAGATGGGCACGGGCGACAACTGGGCGGAGATTCACTGAGCGCCCATGACGACGAAGCGCGATAGCCAAACGGATCCGCCGCGCGCCGAGGCGACGGACGACGACGCGGTCGAGCGGGCCCTCGCCCCACCGCCCCCGGGCGCCGCGGCCCGCATCGCCGAGCTCGAGGCCGTCCTCGCGGGGCAGCAGCGGCGCCTCGCCGGCATGTTGACCATCGCCTCGAACCTGGCGCGCAGCCGAGAGCCGCGCCGGGCGATGAAGGCCATCGTGGCGGAGATCTCGGCCCTGCTCGAGGCCGATCGCACGACGATCTACGAGTACGACCCGGAGCAGAACATGCTCCGGGGCCTGGCCGTGCAGGGCGAGACGGACGTGATGGTCGGCGTGCCCGTCGGGCACGGCATCGCCGGCCTGGTGGCGGCCCGCGGGCGGGCCATCAACCTGAAGGACGCCTACCTGCATCCAGCGTTCGACGCCAAGTTCGACCGCCTGACCGGTTACCGCACCCGCTCCATGCTCTGCGTGCCGATGCGCACGCCGAACCGCGAGATCGTCGGCGTCGTTCAGGTGCTGAACAAGCGGTCGGGGTACTTCTCCGTCGACGACCAGCACCTGCTCGAGGCCCTGGCGGCCCAGGCGGCCATCACCCTCGAGGCGCTGCATCTGCAGGTGCGGCTCGACACGAGCAACGCCGAGCTGCACAGCCTCACCGAGGAACTCCGCCAGCGCGTGAGTGAGCTGGAGCTGCTCAACGCCATCGAGCAGGCCACGGTCGACGCCGCCGACGTCCCCGCGCTGCTGGCGCCGGTGCTTCGCCACGCCGCCGAGGTCGCGCGCGTCGAGGCGGCGGCGCTGTTCCTGCCCGGGGAGTCCGGCGTCGGTCCGGTGTACGTTCGGGGGCCCGGCGAGGCCAGTCAGATGGACATCCTGCCGCGGGTCGAGGTCGGCGAGGGCATCCTGGGCCAGACGGCCGCGGACGGCGAGCCGCACGTGCTCCTGGCGGGCCACGAGAAGGACGACGCCATCGAGCGGACGCTCGGGGGCGGGTCGACGCTCACCGTCGTCGACGCCGTGACCACGCCGCTCGTGGACGGCGAGCGTACGGTCGGCGCGCTCGCGCTGGTCAACCGCCGCGGCCGGGATCGCCGCGATCCCGCCGAGGACGAGCGCCTCGCCTACCTGATGGCCGGGCAGCTCGCCCGCGCCGTGGGCCGCATCACAGAGCGGCAGTCCGCGCAGATGCGCGACCGCCTGATGGCCATCGGGCAGATGCTCGGCGGCGTGCTGCACGACCTCCGCGGCCCCATGGCGATCATCTCGGGCTACAGCCAGCTCATGGCGGACCAGGACGACGCCGTGGAGCGCGGCGAGATGTCCGCGGCGATTCGTCGCCAGGTGGCGCTGTTCAACGACATGACACGCGAGCTCCTGAGCTTCGTCCGGGGTGAGCGCACGGTGTTCGCGCGCCGGGTGTACCTGCACAAGTTCGTGCAGCAGGCCCGCGAGCTGCTCGAGCCCGAATTCAAGGAACGCGGCATCGAGTTCGTGGTCGAAGATCACACCGATGGCACCGCCTTCTTCGACGAACCCAAGATGCTGCGCGTGGTCGCCAACATCGCGCGCAACGCCCGGCAGGCCATGGGCGACCACGGTCGTTTCACCTGGGTGCTGCGGACGGCCGAGGACGGCCACACGGAGTTCGAGATGACGGACGACGGGCCCGGCGTGCCCGAGGCCATCCGCGACAAGCTCTTCGAGGCGTTCACGACGGCCGGCAAGGACGACGGCACCGGCCTCGGCCTGGCCATCGTGCGCCGCATCGTCGAGGACCACGGCGGCACGGTGAGCTTCTCCACGGAGACGGGCAAGGGCACGACCTTCACGCTGCGCCTGCCCCCCGTCGCCGGACGGACGGTCGCATGAGGCGCGCGCTCAGCCTGGCCGTGCTCCTGGGGGCGTGTCGGTCCGAGCCGCCGGCTTCGGCTCCGGCCACGGCGTCGACGCCTCCGGGCGCCACGCAATCCACGCCGCCGAGCGCCGCGGCGCTGCCCACCGCGCCAGCCCCACCGACCCCGGAGACGCTCGCCGAGGGCACCCCGACCCAGCTCGCCGCGCTCAACGGCGCCAAGGCCGCGCTCGCCGCCGGCAAGGATCGCGAGGCGCTCGCGCTCTTCCGCGAGGCCATGGAGGGCGGAATGACCGGCACGTCCGTCTCGGCCGCGCTGGCGGCGGCCGAGCTGCTGAGCGCCCGCGGGCGGGACGCCGAGGCGCTGGAGCTCTACCGGCAGCTCGTGTCGCGCGCGCAGCTCATCCCCGAGGTTCAGTTCACGGCGGCGCGCTTCTTCTGGACCCACGGCGACGACAAGAGCGCGCAGAACGCCCTGGAGGCCGCGCTGATGGTGCAGCCGGACTTTCTGCCCGCGTGGCGCCTGCTCGGCATGGCGCAGGCGCGCGCCGGAAAGAAGACGGAGGCCGGCCGCACGCTGACGGAGTACGAACTTCGTCTCGGCCGCATCGTGCGCCGTTCGGCGGACTCGTCCATCGCGGCCGGTGAGCGTCTGGGCGCCCTGGTCATGCTGTCGATGCTCGACGACGACCGGGGGGTCGAGGCCCTCGTCAAGGCCCTGAAGGATCCGGACGCCGGCCTGCGCGCGGCCGTGGCGGACATGCTCGCCGACGAGAGCGCCCCCGAGGCCCTGGCCGGCCTGGCCGAGGCCGCGCTCGCCGAGAAGGACCCGGACGTCCGCCTGCACCTCGCCGCGCAGCTCGCGCGAGCCCGCGCTCACGCCCGCGCCGAGACGGCGAGCCCCCTGCCCGGCCTGCCCCGCCCGCCCGTTGCGCCCTCGTCCGGCGCCCCGTAAGCTCGCGCTTCGACTTTCGAGAGGTCCCCCATGGCCGATATTTCGCTCACGCTCCTGTGCGGTTCCGAGGAGCGCGTCACGGTGCGTCTGGACCTCGGCAACGGTCCGCTGACGGTCGAGACGACCGGGCCCTCGCACGAACTGGTGGCCGATCTCGTCGGTCAGCTCCGGTCGGTGCGGATGGCCGGGGCGGCCGCGCGGCATCTGTCCGAGGTCCTGGGCCGGGTGTTGTTCGCCGGAGAGCCCGGCGAGGCGCTCCGCGTGGCCCTGCGGGACGACCCGGAACCGATGGTGCTGCTCGCGACGGATCCGCGGCTGGCCGACTGGCCCTGGGAGCTTGCGCGCGACCCGGAGAACGGTGCACCCCTGGCGTTGGAAGCGGCGATGCTGGTCCGCGAGGCCGGCGCGCCGGCGACCCACACGGCGGCTGCGCGGCGGGCGGTGCTGGTCGTGCCCGGAGAACACGCGCTGGCGCACACTGGCACGCTCCAGGCCGCCACGCGGCCCCTTGGCCGCAAGCTCGGCGTCGATGTCTTCCCGCTCGAACCGGCCACCGGACCGGGGCTGCGGCGGTCGTTGGCTCGGGGCGCGCTGTTCGTCCACATCGAGGCGGGGCTCCACGGCGACGCCCTGATCCTCGACGATGGCCACGTGCCCGTGGAGCGCCTCGGGCTCGACGCCGACACCTGGCTGGTCGTGCTCGGCGGCGCCGAGGTCACACTTCCGGTGCACGGGCGTCTCCGCGCGCTGGGTGTGCCGCTCGTGCTCGGGCTGCAGATCTCCCTCGAACCCGCCGCCGCGGCCGCCCTGGACCGAGAGCTGTACCGGGCCCTAGCGGCCGGCGAGTCCCTGGGCGAGGCCGTTCGGCGCGCCCGGCGCGCGCTCGTTCGGTTCGGCGGTCTCGAGGGCCACGCGTGGGCCGCGCCCGTGCTCTGGTCCGCGCCTGCGGTGCGCGGCGCGAGCTCGCCGGCGGCCATGCCTTTCCCGCCGCCGGAGGCCCGCGAGGAGCGCCGAGATCCCGGCGCGACCCTGCTCGACTTCCAGACCATTCGCGCGCCGGGCTCGGCGCCCTCGGCACCCCCGGCCCCCGTCGGTCCGGTGTCGCCGATGCGCAGCGCGGGCGCCGGCGCGGCGTCGGGGCCCGTCGGTGTGCCGCTGTCGGCGCCGGCGTTCATTCAGGACACGATCCGGTGCATGCGGGAGTCCCGGCAGGACGCCGAGCTCGCCGTGCGCATCGACGCGCTGCGGACACTGGGCGGCGCGGCGATGATCGGGGCGCAGTCGCCGGAGTTGAACGACCTCTCGCCCTCGGAGCGCACCACCCGGCTCGCCGACCGCCTGGTCGAGACGATCAGCCGCCCGGACGCCGAGCTGAACCTGCCCGTCGACTTCGACACCCGGCTTCAGGGCGCCGCCCGGTCGCTCGGGGTCTCGGTCGACCACCTGGACCTGATGGCCCGCGCGGTGCTGGCCGGTCGCGGGCTCGTGCTCACCGGCGGTGAGGTTTCCCACCGGCGACGGATGTTGCGCGCGCTCGCCGAAGAGGTCTTCGACGCCGCTCCCCTGACAGCGCGTACGGACGATCTCGGGCTCTTCATCGGCGGACCCGGCGAGGGTGGCTTCGGCGGCTGGATCTACGAGGCGATCGCCATGAACTGGCGGCGCGACGATCTCGATCCCTACCGGCTGGACGCCGCCGGGCCCACGCAGCGTGTGCCGGTGGTCCTCCGCGGGGCCGGCGGGCGGTTCCGCGTGCTGCGCGGCGTGTGGTCCGTCGGCGAGGTCGACCCCACGCTCCACGGGGCGGCACTGCGGGACCTGCTCGTGGCCCTCGACGAGGGCTACCTGGCCGGCGTGGCGGGCGGGCGTTTGTTCCGCCTGCGGCTCCCCGCGGACTTCCGGGTGCTCCTGAGCGTCGACGACGCCGCGGCCCTGCGGTCGCTGCTGCCGGCGAGCGTGCCGGTCTTCTTGGCCGTGGACGCCGCGCCGCTGAACGAGGCGCGATCCCTGGCCGAGCGGGAGCGCTGGCTCGGCGAGTCCGAGGCGCGCTTCGGCCACGCGGCGGACGTGGCCGAGAGCCAGGCGCGACTCAGCGCCGCGGAGCGCCTGTCGCAGGTTTGCGCCGCCCTGCTGGAGGCCGGCCAGCCCGTGCCGCCCTCCGCCTTCGCCGCGGCGATGGGCCTGGCGCTGCAGCTCACGGGCGAGGTCGAGGACCGCGTCGAGCGTGCGCTCGTGGTGCACGTGGCGCCGTGGGTCCGGCGTGCCGAGGCGTTGGGGCTGAACCTGCCCCGCTTCGAGGCCGCGACGCGGCGCTGAGCGCGCCGTCCCGGCCGGGGCGGCCGCTCAGTTGTAGCGGCGTACGAGCCTGAGCCGGCTGCGGAACGGGTCGAACCCGGTGAACTCCGCGATGGTGCTGAGGGCCGAGTCGACGATGTACAGGCGGTCGTCCACCGGCAGCCAGTACAGGGCGCGCGGCAGGGCGATCTCGCCCGAGAGCGTGTTGTACTGGCGCCCCGGGATGGTCGTGAACTCGTACCGCGTGTCGAGCTGATAGGGCTGCAGGCCCTCGGGCACGCCCTGGACCTCCGTCGAGGTCTGCGGCAGGAAACCCAGCGTGAACTTGAACCACTCGTTCTCGAACGGCGTGTTCAGCTCCACGCGGCCAGCGCGGCGGGCGGCGACGCGGTCCTCGGCCTGCTCGCAACGGCCGTCGCGGCTCACCCATGGGTGACGCAGGCCGGAGCGTGCGCCGGTGAGCAGCCACTGGGCGTCCCGGGCGCGGACTTTGTAGCGGATGAACTGGGCTGCGCACTTGGCGGCCGGCGCCGGGGCGGCATCCGGGATGAGGGGCAGCCCGACGCGCGGGTCGAGGGGCACCTGATCAGCGTACGAGGTCCTCGCGGCCGGGCGGTCGCCGTTCGCGTCCGCCGGCGGCAGGTGCCCGAGCACGAGGCGGTGGGCCGTCAGCGACTGCACGGTGTACCGGATGGGCTCGCGGTAGCGCCGGGGGTCACCATAGGCCGCGGCGCGGCTGGCGAGCGCGGCGCACTCGTCCTTGAGCTCCTTGGCGACGCCGACGAAGTTGTCCACGACCACGACGTCCCCGGGCTCCACGCCGATGCGACAGAAGTCGCGGTCGTAGTCGAGCAGCGACCACGTCGCGTCGGGCAGGGACGCCCCTTCGGGCACCTCGCGGGCGCCGAAGACGCCGGACTTGCTCTCGCTGCCCGGCAGCACGCCCTCGTAGGCCAGGCTGAACGTGTCGGCGGGGAGGACCTCGGAGGCGTCCTCGACGATGCGAATCGCCTCGTTGCCCTGTACGAGCTGCGCCGTGCGCTGCTCGGCGGCCGCCGGATCCTCGGCCTCGCCCCGGGCGTTTCGACCCTGAGGAATGCAGACGGGGGCCACGCCGTCCGTCTTGTCGTCGTCCGTCGCCGGGCGGCAGAACGCCGGGTGCTTGCGCGGATCGAAGACCTGGGACGTGTCCTGGATGTAGAGCGTCGGCGAGCCGGCCAGGCGGTTGGTCCGCGAAGCCGCCGACATGCGCACGTTGGTCGGTGCCTCCAGGCGGGCGCGCGCGTCCAGCACGGACACGAGCGGATCGAGCGTGCCACGGGGGCTCGGATCGTCCTCGCCGCCCCAAACCGTGATGGGCGCCGGCGACTTGCCGTCCACCGCGACCTGGGAGTCGACGACGGCGGGCACGGGCAGCCGCATCATCTGCGGCACGGTGCCCGAGGCGAGGGAGTCGATTTGCGCGGGCGTGAGCAGGTCGCCGCCCGTCTCCTCGAGATAGGCCTCGAGGCCGGTGACCAGCCAGGCCTTGCCCGCCTCGACCACGTAGAAGTGCTCGACGGACCACGTGTCCGGGCTCGTGCTGGCGTCGACCTGGATGCGGGCGAAGACGGGCCGCCCGGCGTGGTCGACGACGAGCTGCGGCCCGTAGAGCTCCACGGTGCCCAGGTCGCCGTTCTGGTTGACGACGATGAGCGCCGCGGCCTCGGCCGTCTGACGCAGGGTCATCGACTGCACGGCGCCGTTCGTCTCGAGCACGCGCTGCACGGGGACGGGCCGGGGCTCCGCCTCGTCACCGAAGTCGAGCGCGACGACCTCGCCCGTGGCGCGGTCGAGCACGTACGCGCTCCGCACCGTGCGGCCGTCGCCGAGATCCTGGCGGAGGCCGACCACGTCCGACGTGCCCGTCACCACCGCCGCGCCGCCCTCGTTCGTGTCGGAGGCGGCGTAACAGTCCGGATCCTGAGGGAAATCGACCCGGCCATCGCGGTCGTTGTCCTGGCCGTCGCCGCAGGCGGGCTCGACCTCGAAGCCAAAACGACGGGCGGCGGAGAAGAACCGGCAACCCGGGTCGTCTGCGTCCGTCAGGCCGTCGCCGTCGTCGTCCGCGGCGTTCGTGCAGGGCGTGTCACCGGCGGCCGCGCCGGTGTCACCCAATGCGGCGGCGGCGGCGCGACCCCCGCCCTCCTCCGGGAGGCCGTCGCCCAGGGCGGCGTCGTCCGCCTGACAATCGTCGTCGTCCGTGTCGCTGGCAGAGTCCTCGGTGGCCGAGGGCTCGCGGTTGTCCTCACCGTCGTCGCAGCGCTCACCCTGGCAGGTGGCGTCATCCAGATCGGTCAGGCCGTTGCCGTCGTTGTCCAGGCCGTCGGCGCAGGTCGAGACCTCGCGCCCGCTCTCGTCGTCGTCCGCCTCGTTGGCGCAGTCGATGTCGTCGCGGTCGACGAAGCCGTCGCCGTCGTCGTCGCGGCGGTTGGCGCAGGCGGACGTCGCGCCCTCCCAGCGACCACCGCCGGACTGGCAGTCCGCATCCTCCGCGTCGAGGTCGCCGTCACCGTCGTCGTCGAGGCCGTTCTCGCATTGCGGGATCTGGAAGCAGCGGTCGGCGAGGCCACCCTCCCAGGCGTCGCCGCGTTGGCACTCCGGGTCCGCCGCGTCCGTGAGGCCGTCGGCGTCGTCGTCCCGTCCGTTCCGACAGATGCTGCCCAGGTCCTCGACGTCCACGAGGTAGCCGTCGTCGCAGCGGGTCTCGGTCAACGGGATGACCTGCTGGGCGTCGTCCGCCAGGTTCACCACGGAGAGCGATCGCGCGTCGCGGTGCGTCACGTAGAGGCGCGCGGCGTCGTCGTCGACGGCCATCTTGCCGGGGCGCACCGTCGTGCCGGCGTCCGCGTCGAGTTCGATCACGCGCCGGATCAGGCCGGGCTGCGGCCCATGGCGCTTGCCATCTCGCGGGCCGGCGGCCAGGACGTCCAGGTCGATCTCGTAAATGCGCCCGCTCAGCGGTGCGTTGAGCCAGGCCAGACGCCGGGACTCGGCCTCGATCTGCTCGCGGGGCGCCGTCGGTGACGGGAACACGGTCGTCTCGAACAGCGGCTCGTCGGCCAACTCCACCGTATAGGCGACGGAGACGTCGTCGTGCCGGATGACCGACAGGCTGCCCGTGCTGGAGTTCACCGTGAACACGAACCGGCCTTCGGGATCGGCGCCGATGTCGCTGACCAGGTCGTCCACGTAGATCGAGGTCGTCCCCGGGATCGAGCGGTCGATGTCGACGATCTCGGTGTCCTCGGCCAGGTCGACCACGGCGACCTCGCCGCGGCCGCTGGCGCCGACATACGCGCGCACGGCGCCCTGGGCGGCCGGCTCGCAGTCCATGACCTCGTCCTCGGGTGCCGCATCGTCGAAAACCGGAATGAAATCGCCGGTCTCCGGGTGACGCACCGGAATGCAGTCCTGATCGCCGTCGGCGTTCGTCGTGCAGGTCGCGCGGAGGCGGTCGACGCCGCGCTCCTCGAACACGTCCGTCATGCCGGGCATGCAGCCGGGGTCGTCGGCGTCCGTGAGGCCGTCGCCGTCTTCATCCACGGCGGTGCCGCCGGCGGCGGGCGCGCAGAGACCAAGCTCGCCGCGCACGGCGGAGGTGCCCTCGACGACCTTGCAGTCTTCGTCCGCGTCGTCCGTCTTGCCGTCGGCGTCATTGTCGACGCCGTCCCGGCAGCCGTGCTGCTCGGCACCGACGGTGGTCTGGACGGTGCATCGGCACTCGACGCGGCCGAGCTGCCGCACGGTGCCGTTCGCCTCGCGGACGGTGCACCCGCAGCCCTCGACGGGGACGCCGAAGAGCTGACCGGACGACACGCCGGCGTCGTCGTCGGGCGCCGGGTAGACGCAACGGAAAGCAAGGGCCTGGGGGCCGTTGATCGAGCCGCGGGCCGGCAGGCGGGCGGGTTCGCAACCGGCGACGGTCAGCAGGGCGGCCAGCGCCGAGAGCCGGCGGAGAGTTCGGGCGGTTCGGAGGTGCATCAGCGCAGGTTGGCCACGGCCGTGAAGCGGCGCGGCGAGTCCGGGTCGATGTCGACCAGAGTGAGGGAGTGGTCGCGGAAGTTGGCCACCCAGGCTTGCAGGTGGCCCTCCGCATCCGGAAGAAAGGCGATCTCGTGGGGGCCCGTGCCCGTCGGCACGCGGGCGACGACGGCCATGAGCACCGGATCGACGACGAGCAGCTCGTCGCTGTCGAACGTGGAGACGTACACGAGGCCCTGACCGCGGGCGTCCACCGCCGCGCCGACGGCGCCACGGTCGATGCCGTCGCTCGCGCGCAGTTCACCGGGCCGCAGGCCGGCGACGCGCACCACATTGGGGCCCGCGCCGAGCGGGATGGCCCCGAGCAGCAGGTGCCGTGGCCGCCCGTTGGGCCCGATGGAGGCGTCGTACACGTGCAGCGACGTGTCCGAGCCCGTGGCGACATAGAGCACGGTGCCGTCGCCGCTGAACGCCAGACCGCGCGTCCTGCCCTCGCCGGCGTCCGGGTCCACGACGAGCGCCGCGCGCTCCTCGAGGCGGCAGCGCTCCGTCGAGATTCGGCCGGAGGTGCCGCGATCGAGGGGATCGAGCGTCGCGACCGTCGTGACCGCCTGACCGCCGCGGTCGGTGACGTAGGCCCAGCCCAGGAGGGGGTGGCGCGCCACCGAGCTCGCCCCGCCGGAGAGCGTCAGGCGGCAGATGCCCTCGGGCTCGAAGAGCCGGGAGGTGGCGTCGCCGAAGCGCCAGCGCGAGAGCTCCCCGCGCTTCACGTGTGTCAGGTAGAAGCCCGACGCGTCCAGGGCGATCCCATAGGGGCTCGCGCCCATGTCCGGATCGTTGGCCACGGCTTGAAGCGAGCGGATCTCGTGGCTCTCGTCGCATTCGGCGCCGCCCTCGGCGCTGCAGACCAGGTGCCCCGGGGCATCGGCCCGCGCGGCGTCGATCTCGAACCAGGTCAGGCGGTCGTTCTCGCGGGTCGTCAGGAGCGCGATGGTCTTCTGGTCGCGGACCGGCGCGCCCGCAGGCGTCTCGTACGGGTCGCCGCCGAGCGTCAGCGCCGGCGAGAGCGTCGCCGCGCCCGTCGGGCACGTCGCGTCTGCGCAGGTGAAGCCGCCGCACAGCGTGGCGGTCTCGCCGGCGCCCAGCCGTGGAATGCGGAAGCGCAGCTCACTGCCGCGCGGCGAGCCGGGGTGCGGGTCCTCGCCGGCGCAGGGGGTGGCGACGGCCGCGCCCGCCAGACGGACGAGCACGCCGACCTCCTCCGCCGCGCCGCCGCCCTCGTTCTTCACGGTGAGCGTGAACGTGCCCGCGCCCGCGGCGATCGCGGCGTCCGGCGCCTGCACGCTCACGTGCGGGCGACCGAAACGCGTCACGAGCAGCTCGCCGGCGAACAGGCCGGTCTCGAGCGTGGCCTCGGGCAGCAGGCGCCGCGTCCAGGTGTCGAAGACCTCGAGCGTGCCGGCGTTGTAGCGGCGGTCGAACCCGGCGTTGGCGATGTATAGATAGCGGCCGTCCGGGTGCGGGGCGAGGCCGACCGGAAAGTACATCTCGTCCGTCGGCGGTGGGTCGCCCGTCTCGGGCACCCCGCAGGCCGTCAGCGCCAGGGCGGCGAGCAGGCCGAGCCTGCGCGCGGCGCTCACGGCTGCCTCGCGGCGAGCGTCGCATGCACGGCGGCCTGCGCGGCCGCCAGGCGTGCGATCGGGACGTGATGGGGAGGACAGGACACGTAGTCGATGTTCAATTGATGGCACAGCTCGACGCTCGCGGGGTCGCTGATCTGACTGCCGGTGAGGCCGCACACGAGGCTGGGCCGCGTTCGGCGCCCCCGCTCCACGGCCAGGGCGATCAGACCGCCCACCCCTTCCCGGTCCAGCGTGACGAAGGGATCCGCCGGCAGGACCTCGTTTTCGAGATAGAACGGGAGAAAGCGGCTCGCATCATCCCGATGCGTGCCGAAGGTGGTCATGGTCAGGTCGTTCGTGCCGAACAGGAAGAAGTCCGACACCTGGGCGAGCTGATCGGCGATCATGCAGGCCCGGGGCACCTCGATCATCGCGCCGACGGTGAAGGCCGGCAGCGGCGCGTTGCGCTCCTCGCAGACCCGGGCGGCGTGCGCCCGGATGCGACGCCGCAGGCGGTTCATCTCCTCGGCGGCGACGACCATCGGGACGACGATCTGAAGCTCGCCGATGGTCTGCACGTCCAGCGCGGCCTCGACGATGGCGCGCACCTGGACCTCGTAGACCTCCGGGAAGGTCAGGCCGAGGCGACAACCGCGGTGGCCCAGGACCGGGTTCTCGGGCTTGAGCGTGCGGACCTTGTAGACGAGGACGTCCAGCGGCGTGCGCAGGCGGTCGGCCACGATGGCCAGCTCGGCCGGCGCCTCCGTGAGGAACTCGTGGAGCGGCAGGTCCAGCAGGCGGATGGCCACGGGCTGGTCCTTCATCACCTCGAAGATGCGGCGGAAGTCCTCGCGCTGAACGGGCAGGATCTTGTCCAGCGCGGCGCGGCGGGAGCGGTCGTCGTCCGCCAGGATCATCTCGCGGACGTAGGTGACGCGGTCCGCCTCGAGGAACATGTGCTCGGTGCGGCACAGCCCGATGCCCTCGGCGCCATGGGCGACGGCGTCCTCGGCGTCGGCGACGTTGTCCGCGTTGCCGCGTACGGCAAGCCGACGCCGGGCGTCCGCCCAGCCCATCAGCGTCTTGAACGTGGCCGGCGGTGCCGCCGGGCTGGTGGCCACCTCGCCGAGGATGACCTCGCCGGTGGTGCCGTCGAGCGTCAGCATCGTGCCCGTCTCGACCACCAGGTTCTGGTTCCGGATCGTCATCTTGCCGGCGCGCTCATTGACGGCGATGTCGGCACACCCGGTCACGGCGCAGCGGCCCATGCCGCGGGCGACGAGCGCCGCGTGGCTGGTCATGCCGCCCCGGGCGGTCAGGATGCCCACGGCCGCGCGCATCGCGGTCAGGTCCTCCGTCGAGGTCTCGACGCGCACCAGGATGACGCGCTCCCCCGCTTCGGCGCGCCGGACGGCGGCCTCGGGGTCGAACACGGCCACGCCGGAGACGGCGCCGGGGCTGGCGGGCAGGCCGCGCGCGATGACGCGGCGGCGGGCCTGCACGTCCACGCTCGGGTGCAGCAAGCGCTGCAGGCGGGCGGGTTCGACGCGGCAGATGGCCTCGTCGCGCGAGATCAGGCCCTCGTCCGCCATCTCGACGGCGATCCGGACGGCGGCGCGCACCGAGCGCTTGGCCTCGCGTGTCTGCAGCATCCAAAGGCGGCCCGACTCGACCGTGAACTCGATGTCCTGGACGTCCCGGTAGTGTCGCTCGAGGTCGCCGACGACGCGTCGGAGCTCGGCGTAGGCCTCGGGCATGGCGCGCTCCATCGAGGCCACGCCGGCGGCCGCGTCCCTCGCCTCGATGGGCAGCGGCGTCACGCCCCCCCGGACGACGTCCTCGCCCTGCGCGTTGGGCAGGTACTCGCCGAAGAGGCGTCGCTCGCCGGTGTTGGGGCAGCGCGTGATGGCCACACCCGTACACGAGCGGTCGTCCCGGTTGCCGAAGACCATGGCCTGCACCGTCACGGCGGTGCCCAGGCGGTGGTCGATGCCGTTGAGCTGGCGATACTGGATGGCGCGCCGCGTGTTCCAGGAGCGGAAGACGCCGGCGATGGCCGTGCGGAGCTGTTCCCGGGGGTCGAGCGGGAACGGGCGACCCGTCTCGCGCTCGACGAGGCGGAGATAGGCGGCCACCACGGCGCTCTGAACGGTCGCGTCGTCGGCCCCGATGCCGCTGCGCGCGAACTCGGCGGTGAGCTCGCGGCGCGTCGCCACGAGGGCGTCCGCGTCCACGCCGAGCACGACCGGGGCGTAGTTCTCGATGAAGCGCCGCCAGGTATCCAGGGCGAAGCGCCGGTCGCCCGTCGACTGGGCGAGGGCCTCCAGCGTCTCAGGTGTGAGCCCGACGTCCAGCACCGTGTCCATCATGCCGGGCATGGACACCGCCGCGCCGGAGCGGACGGAGACCAGGAGCGGTCGCTCGGCGTCCCCGAAACGTTCTCCCCGCAGGCGCTCGACGTGCGCCAGGCCGCGCTCGACCTCGGGCCAGATGCTGTCCAGCAGCGCCTCGCCGTCGGCGAAGTAGGCCAGGCAGATCTCCGACGGCAGCGTGAAACCCGGGGGCACGGGCACGCCCAGGCGCGCCATCTCGGCCAGCCCGGCGCCCTTGCGGCCGAGGCGCAGGTGGGCGTCTTCGACCGGGGCATCCGTGGTCTCGCCGAAGGTGTAGATGCGCATGGCAACCCAGAGGCCGGCAGAGGGGGTCAGCGCCCGAAGGCTGAGCGGCGGAATGCCTGGAGAAAACGGGCCCTTCTACCGGAAGCGGGCGCGAGGGTCAATCGGCGGGGTCAGAAGTTGCCACGTCCGCCGACATGAGGCATGTTGGTGGGTGGAGGTAGGATATGAACTCATCTTTCCGTATGTTCACGACGGCTGCCCTCGTTCTGACCGGCGCGCTGACCGCCCAGGGCTGCGGCGACGGCCGGCACTTCGAGCGCGACATCGAGTCCTCGGACCCGCCCGAGGGCGGCGGGTCGAGCAGCGGCGACGGGAGCGGCAGCACCGCCGGGCCCGAGGTCTCCGAGGGCTCCCTCGAGCTCGGCGAGGTCTGGGGCGAGGGCATGAACCTGGAAGTCAGCGGGATCCGCTGGGCGGCGGACGGGGAGATCGAGATGGTCCTCGGCGCCGTGGATCCCGAGACCCACGCCCCCCTCGACGGCATCGACGGCCGCAACTTCGCCTTCGCCGAGGACGACCAGGACCTCGGCGCCGAGGTGCTCTTCGAGGTCTCCCGCGAGCAGAACCTGCGCGTGGCCCTCGTGCTCGACCTGTCGCGCAGCATGTCGGCCTCGAACGCGGTCGAGCCCCTGCAGAGCGCGGCGCGCGGCCTGCTGGACGCCGTGCCCTCGGGCTCCGAGGTCGCTCTGGTGCAGTTCGCCACCGGCTACGAGCTCGTCCGCGACTTCACCGGCGACACGGCGAAACTCGCCGACGACGTGGAGTCGCTCACACCCGCCGAAGACCGGACGGGGCAGTTCACCAACCTCTGGGGCGCGCTCAGCTTCGCCGGCTCGCTCTTCGACGACGCCGATCCGGAGGCCGCCGGCCAGGGCCGCGTCGTCGTGGCCTTCACCGACGGCCGCGACAACGTGGCCGAGACGGACGCGACGGCGACCCGCTCGGCGCTCACGGAGGCCGGCGTACTGGTCTACGCCGTCGGCCTGGGCTCGGAGCTGGATCGCGACGGCCTGAAGGCCCTCGCCGGGGAGACGCGCTTCGCCGAGACGACGCGCCCCCAGGCCCTCGGCCCGATCTTCGACGACATCGGGCGCCGCCTCGGGCAGCTCGTGCGCTTGAAGTACACGACGCCCAAGCAGCACGGCCGCCACACCTTGACCGTGAAGATCGAGACGGCCGATGGGCGCCGCCGCGGCGGCTTCGACCTGGCGTTCACGCTGGAGTGAGCGTCAGGTCTCGTCGGGGGGCGGCTCGGCGCGGCGCGACCGGCGACCGGCGCGGGGCTCGTCCGCCTTCTTGAGGCGCACGCCGGCCTTCACGTCCGGCTTGACGCCGGGCTGACCGCCCTTCTCGTTGGGGATGAAGCGGATCTCCGTGACGATCTCGAACGAGAGGCTGGTCAGGAGCTTCTGCATCTCCGCGCCGAGGTCCACCTTCTCCAGGAACTCGTGGACCTCCTGCTTCACGATGCGGAACATCTCGCCCTTGAACTCGTCGAGTTTGTGCGAGACGCGGTCGCCGACCTCCTTCGGGACGGGGACGTCGTTGAGGAGCTTGCGCACCTGCTCCTCGGTCGAGTCGACGACCTCGTTGCCGACGTGAATGGCCTTGCGCACGACCTCGGCGACGAGGGTCTCGCGCAGCTTCTCGTCCGAGAGCGCGCCGGCGCCCTGGGCCAGCGCCTTCTTGATGATGTCCGGGATCAGGCCTTCGAGGCGTGACCGGGGTCGGGGCTCGTCGTCGTCGAGGTCTTCGGGCGGATCGGGCTCGTCGCTCATGGGGTCACTCCTCGGAAACACGAAGGCCGGGGGGCTGTAGACGCTCGCGCGCCTGCCGGCCGATGGGGGTCTCGGCTTCGGTGAGATCGGCGGCGACGCGCCAGGCGCGGCGAGCGGCGGGTCGGTCGCCCTGGGTGGAGAGGGCGTCCCCGAGGGCGAGCCAGTACTCGCCCGGGGGCTGCCCCTGCCCGGCCGTCCGGCGGAGCGCGTCGGCGGCTTCGTCCGCGCGGCCCAGTCGCAGCAGCGCCGTGCCCCGAATCAAGGCGAGCGCGGCGGCGTCCGGACCCGTCGGGGCCTGGGCCAGCAGCGTGCCCGCCAGGTCGGCGGCGGTGCGGTTTCGGCCCTCGCGCAGGGCCAGCTCGGCCTCGGCGCGGGCGGGCGGGCCCGCGGGCGGACGCCGACCGCGGGCCGCCAGGGCCATCGCCGTCGCCGTCGGGTTGTCGGGATCCAGTCGCACCACGGTCACCGCGCGTCGTTCTGCTTCGGGATAATCACCCGCGGACAGGGCCGCAACCGCCGTTCGGTGGTGTAGCGCGATGTTGTCCGGCGAGCGCTCCAGCTCGGCGCGAAACCCGCGCTGCGCCTCACCGAAGCGCCCGGCGGCGAACGCGGCCTCGGGCGAGGTGGTGTCCGGGGTCGCCGACGCGGGGGCGGCCGAGGTGGCCGCCGGCGGCGCCGTCGCCGCTCCGGGCGCAGGGAGCGGTTCCGCGGGAGCCTCCGCGGGCGTGACGACGTCCGACGCGCTCAAGCGGGCGATCTCCTCGTTGGCGCGGGCGACCCACTTGGCCTCGCTCGGCCGGGCCTCCAGGCGCACGTATGCCTTGTAGGCCTCGAGCGCGCCGGCGCCGTCGCCCATCTGCTTGAGCGTCTCGGCGAGCCCGTAGCGCGGGTCCGGGTCGTCCGGGGCGGCATCGAGCGCCTTGCGATACGACTCCGCGGCGGCGGGCAGCCGGCCGGACTTGCGCAGGGCGAAGGCGTACCAGTAGTGCGCGCCGGGGGTCTCCGGGTGCTTCTCGACCACGGCCGCCAGCGTCTGAACGGCCTCGGCGGGGCGGCCGGCCCGCAGCTGCAGGCGGCCGACGGAGAGCTGCGCCCGCGCGTCGTCCGGGGCGAGCTCGGCGGCGCGTTGCCAGGCGGCGAGCGCCCGTGGGACGTCCCCCGAGGCCTCGGCGGACTGCGCGTCCTCGACGGGGCCCGCGTGCGCCGAATGGACGCTCAGGCCGACGGCCAGCGCCCAGGTCAGGCGCGGCATGCTCCAGGTTCCGGATCCCATGGGGGGCGATGCTACTCCCGCCGCCGGCGTTTTGTCGGTCGAATTTGAATGGCCCCGAAGGCCCTCGCGTCGGTGTCGATGAGAGCCGAAATCAAATGGGCTCCGAGAAAGAGAATCGAAGATGAACCTGAAGCTCAAGTCGATGTTCCTGATGGTCTCGATGATGCTGGCGCTGCCGATTTCCGCGTGGGCGCACGATGGCGATGGCCACGGTCGTCACGGCCACCGACGGCACGGGCACCACGGCCCCCCCGTGGCGGAGGTCGCGTTCCGGTGGCACCTCGGCGGGGGCGAGATCGCGTTCCGTCCGGTACGCGTCTACCGCCCCGAGCCTCGCCGAGCTTACCGGCCGGCCACGCCCGACACCTACCGCCCCCGAGGCGACGACGCGTACGTGCCCCGCGGCGACGAGGCCTACGTGCCCCGTGGCGGCGACGCGTACGTGCCCCGCGGCGACGAGGCCTACGTGCCCCGCGGCAACGAGGCCTACCGGCCCCGCGGTCGGGCGGCTCGTCGCTGACCCGCGCCCCGTCGCGTCAGGGGACGACGTTCTCGTCCCGACCCGGGCCGACCGAGACGAGCTCGATGGGCAGACCCGTCCACGCGGCGATGCGGTCGACGAAGGCGCGCGCCGTCGCCGGGAGGTCGTCCGGTCGGCGTGCGGCGCGCAGGTCCGCGTCGAAGCCGGGCAACTCGGCATAGACTGGCACCAGCTCCGACCACGCGGCCGGCTCCGTGGGCATCTCCTCGTAGGTCCGGCCGCGCCACGTATACTCCGTGCAGACCTTGAGGGTCTCGAAGCCCTGGAGCACGTCCAGCTTCATGAGCGCGAGGGACGTCAGGCCGTTGATGCGCGCGGCGTATCGCAGCGCGGGCAGGTCCAGCCACCCGCACCGGCGCGGGCGCCCGGTCGTGGCGCCGAACTCGCGACCGACCTCGCGGATGCGCGCGCCGACGGCGTCGTCGAGCTCCGTCGGGAACGGGCCGGAGCCCACGCGCGTGGCGTAGGCCTTCGTCACGCCGAGCACGCGGCCGATGGCCTGGGGGCCGAGCCCCGAGCCGACGGCGGCGTTGGCGGCCACCGTCGAAGACGACGTTACGAACGGATACGTGCCGTGCCAGACGTCCAGCAGCGCCCCCTGGGCGCCCTCGAAGAGCAGGCGTTCGCCGGCCTTACGCCGCGCGGCCAGCTCGGCGCCGGCGTCCGCCAGGTAAGGCACGATGCGGTCGCGCACGGCCTCGAGCGGGTCGAGGATGTCCGCCGCCGTGACCGGCGCTTGTCCATACGCGGCCAGCAAGGCGTTCTTCTCGAAGAGCAGGCCCTCGACGCGCTGACGCAGGCGCTGCGGATCGGCGAGGTCGCCGAGGCGAACGCCGTGCCGCGACACGGCATCCTCGTAGGCCGGGCCGATCCCCCGGCCCGTCGTCCCGATGCGCGCGTCGCCGGCGGCGCCCTCGCGGGCCCGGTCCAGGCGCTTGTGCACGTCCAGGATGGCCGGCGCGGCGTGGCTGATGCACAGGCGCGCGGGCGAGACGTCCACGCCGGCGGCCACGAGCTCGTCCATCTCGGCGACCAGGGCCACCGGATCGACGACACACCCGTTGCCGATCACGCAGCGCTTGCCCGGGTGCAGGATCCCCGACGGGATCAGGTGCAGCACGGTCTTCACGCCGTGCACCACCAGCGTGTGACCGGCGTTCGTGCCGCCCTGGTAGCGGACGACGACGTCCGCCTGCTCGGCGTACAGGTCGACCAGCTTGCCCTTGCCCTCGTCGCCCCACTGGGCGCCGACGATGACCAGCCCCTGTTCCCGTGACCCCTGCTCGCTCATGTCGCTTCCCTCGCGGTCGGACGTCAGACTTCCAGGTGCGTGAGGCAGTACGGCAGGATGGCTGTGCCCGTGTCGTAGAGTTCGCGGCTCAGCACGATGTCCGACAGGAACCCCGCCGGGCCGCCGGGCAGCGTGAGGGCCGAGCCGGCCACCTGCCACTCGCCGGGCGTGAGCAGTCGGCTCTCTCGACCGCGCTCGAGCGTGATGCCGCTGCCCACGCCGCAAGCGAAGCGGGCGCGGCCGGGATCCGCCCCGTGCAGCCCGAGCAGGTCGTGGATCAGGATGGCCCGCTCCTCGGCGGCGATCATCTCGTGGAATCCCAGATCGCCCCGCTCCACGAGCAGGCTGGCGGCCGCCTCGCGCAGCGGCGCGTCCTGGGGATCCTCGGAGGACGTCGGCTGACGATAGGCCGAAGCCGACCCCCCCTGCCCCGTCTCCGGCGACCGAGCCTCCAGGACCATCGAGAGGCGGCCGCGGACGATCAGCGCGTTGCGCCGGGTCGGTGCGCCCTCGTCGTCGAAGTGTCGACTCGAGGCGAGGCCGTCCATGCCGGCGTCGTCGACCAGGGTGAGCGACTCGTGCCCGACGCGGTCGCCGTCTTTGAAAGGCAGCAGGCCGGCACGCCGCGAGCCCTGCGTCAGCAGCGGCACGACGAGGCGGCGCAGCAGGGCCTCGAAGGCCCGCGGATGCAGGACCACCGGCACGCGGCCGGCGAGCTTGAGATCCCGCGGCGCGGCCATCTCCGAGGGCATGTTGCGCAGCGTGCGCGCGCCCAGAAGCGCGAGCGGCTGGAACGACTCAGGGGAGTGCACCACGTGAAAGGCGTCCCCGTGGGAGCGATTGATGCGGATCTCCGCGCTCAGATCACCGTGCAGCGAGGCGGCCACGCCGCCCCGATTGCCGATCACGTACCGGCGCAGGCCGTAGGCGACCTCGCCCTCGAGGGACTTGACCTGCCCGATCCGCTCCGACTCGTGCCACAGGTTGTCCGAGAGCGCGTCGGCGATGCGCTGCAGCTCCCGGGGCGGTGCCAGGGCGTCCGCGAGATCCGGATCGAAGGTCAGCGGTCCGGGCTTGCGGGTGCGAGGCGCGACGAACGTGGGCGGCGTGGCCGGCACGGTGGCGGCGAGGGCGCGCTCGACGCAGGCGCGCCACAGCGTCTCGTCCACCCGCGTGCAGCTCGCGTGGCCGATCCGGCCGTCCTTCAACACCCGGAAACCGATCCGGTCCCGGGAGAGCGACATCACGGGCGACAGGCGGCGCCCTTCGAAGCGGTATCCCCACGACGACGAGCGCTGGAGCCAGACCTCCACGTCGTCGACGGTGCGGGCGAGGCCCCCCGGGAACCGGGAGACGCGGTGGGCGAGCTCTTCGAGCTCGTTGGCGACCATCTGCGCGCGGCGGCTGCGTTCTTCCACGGGCACCTACCAGGCCACCGAGATGGCTTCCGTGACCGAGAGCCGCGCCGCGCAGCCCCCGACCGTGACGGTCTTCGCCTGACCCTTGCCGCAGAAGCCCGGGCGATCGATGACCGGGTCGCCGTGAAAGCGCTCCACGGTCTTCAACGCGCCGCGCGTCCGCACGGAGAGCGTGCAGGGCATCAGCCACTCGTCCGTCAGCACGCCGTCCCGGATGAGCCGGGCGGCCTGAATCGTGGTGCTCATGCCGTCGCCGGTGACCTCGCCGCCGTGGGAGCCCTCGAGCCAGAGGCCGAGCTGGATGCCCTGGAGGAACGCGGCCCGGTCCTGCGTGAGGAACGACGGATCCGCGGGCAGCAGGTACGTGTTGGTCATCCGCACCAGACGGGGCTGCCCGAGCTCCGAGAACCCGCGGCCGTTGCTCTGGACGCCGAAGCGACCCGCCGTCTCGCGGTTGTGGAGCACGTGGGCGACCCGGCCGTGGTCCAGCAGAATGACCGGCTCGACCTCGACGCCCTCGTCGTCGATGAACTGCGTGCCGAAGCCGACGCCGTGGAGCAGTCGCCCCTGCGCGTCGACCGGCGGGCCGTCCACCAGCCGCACGGCGGGTGAGGCCAGCATCGGATCGACGGGGGTTCCATCGGCCTCGAACAACCCCGAGCTGCCCTGCTGGATGAGGTCCGCCTCGAAGTTGTGTCCGCAGGCCTCGTGGATGAAGACCATGGCCGAGGGGTCGAGCACGTAGTGCGTCAGCCGGCGCCGCTCCTCCGGGGTCAGGGCGCGCGCGCCGAGCAGCGCGAAGAGCCGCTCCAGCCCGACCTTCAGGTCCCGGCCCAGGCCGGCGGAGAGCTTGCCGTCCGCCGTGACCAGCGCGTCGAGGCCCGTCAGGGCGCCGTGCGACACGACGAAACGGCTGCGGGCGGGCTCCCGCTGCGCCTGCAGTTCGATCCGGATGAACGCCTGCGGCAGGCTCTGCGTGCGCCAGAGGCCGTCCATGTCGGCCACGACCTTGTCCTCTATCTGAAGGTAGGCCCGGACTCGGTGGATGACCGTCACGCCGGCGGGCGTGGCGGCCGAGATGGCCTGCTCCAGTGCGTCGAGCAGCTTCTCCCACCTGCTCGCCAGCACCGTGGCCTCGGGCAGGTCCGCGTGCGGCCCGAAGTGGCGTCGCTCCCGCCGCGGCACCGGTGCCAGCGCCCGGGCATCCGCCGCGGGCTGGACCGACAGCATGGCGACGGCCTCGTCCAGCCGCATGCGCGCTTCCATCGGAGAGAGATCGCCGAGGCTCACCTCGAGTCGCTGCCCGGCCTCGGCGACCAGACGCATGACCAGACCGCTCTTGACGGCGAAGGGCAAGAGCGCCCGCTTGCCGTCGATCTGCCGGGAGGCCTCGGTGCGGGTCACCCGCTCGAAGCAGGCGTCCGCCGCGGCGACGCGACCTTCGAGGGCCGCGAAGGCGGTCTCGAGGAGGGCGCGGACGGGGCCTTCGTGGTTGAGGTTCTGGGGGCCGTCGAATCTGGGCATGGGGCTCGGGGGGGCAGCGTCGGCCGGGGCCGGTGACACGGACGTTCGGTCGCGCGGACCTTACCATGCGACCGAATGAAACCCCAGACCTCCGAGCGCCGCCGTGTGGCTTCGCACGGCCCGTGCCGGATGCCCCGCGCCCCGATTGACATTTGCAGATCGCGATGTTAGGCAACGCGCAACTTTTCACGCGCCCGGCGCCTCTTGGTGTCGGACCCGCATTTCTCAACGGAGGCGCGGTGTACGAGCAGTACGTGACATTGGCCACGCTGGCGATCGTCGCGGTGATTCTGGGCGGCACGATCCTGATCTTGAACAAGATCCTCGGCCCCAAGCACTGGACGAAATCCAAGCTGGACACCTTCGAGACCGGAAACGAGCCAGAGGGCGATGCCCGACAGCGTTTCTCGATCCGATTCTATCTGGTGGCCATCCTCTTCATCCTGTTCGACATCGAAGTGGTGTTCCTCTTTCCCTGGGCGGTGCTCTTCAAGGAGTACGTCGCCGCGGGCATGGGGTTCTTCATGTTCGTCGAGATGCTGGTCTTCGTGGCCATCCTGGGCCTCGGCCTGGCTTATGTCTGGCGGAAGGGAGCACTCGAATGGGACTAGAGTCCAATCTCACGGGGACCTTTGTCGGTTCTCGCCTCTCGGACGCGCTCAACTGGGCGCGCAAATACTCCCTGTTTCAGTACCCGTTCGTAACGGCGTGCTGCGGCATGGAGTTCATGTCCACGGCCTGCAGCCACTACGACATCTCCCGCTTCGGCGCGGAGATCCCGCGGTTCTCGCCGCGGCAGGCGGATCTGCTCTTCGTGGTCGGCACCGTGAGCCACAAGCTCGCGCCCGTGCTCCGCAAGGTCTACGAGCAGATGTGTGACCCCAAGTGGGTGGTCGCCTTCGGGGCCTGCGCCTCGTCCGGCGGCTTCTACGACAACTACTGCACGGTGCAGGGCATCGACACGATCATCCCCGTCGATGTCTACATCCCCGGATGCCCGCCTCGCCCGGAACAGGTCCTGGACGCACTCATGATGCTCCAGGAGAAGATCCAGCGCGAGCCGTTGGAGAAGCAGGCGTGAGCAAGAAGTGCGTGGAGCGCCTCCAGGCGCACTTTGCCGACCAGATCCTGTCGACGCACGATGCCGCCGGTGACGAGACCGTCGTCCTCAAGCGCGACAAGCTGCTCGATGTCCTGAAGTTCCTGCGGGACGAGGCCGATCTGGCCTTCAACCTGCCCGTCGACCTCACGGTGGTCGACTGGTACCGCATCCGCGAGCCCCGGTTCGAGGTGGTCTACCACCTGTACTCCTACCGCACCAAGCAGCGCATCCGCCTGAAGGTGCCGGTGGACGAGGACGACGCCCGGGTGCCCAGCTCCTACTCGATCTGGCCGGGGTTCGACTGGTACGAGCGCGAGGCCTACGACCTGTATGGCGTCGTGTTCGACGGTCACCCGAACCTGAAGCGCATCTTGATGTGGGAAGGCTTCGAGGGTCACCCCCTGCGCAAGGACTACCCCATCAACAAGCGCCAGCCCATCACCACCCTGCTCGGTGAGAAGTCCTGACCCATGGCCGAGATCCTTCTGGAAACCGAGGACGGCGACCTCGACTCCGTCCCCATGAGCCTGCAGATGGGTCCGTCGCATCCCGCGATGCACGGCACCATCAAGATGCGCCTCAAGCTCGACGGCGAGATCGTCTCGCGTTCCGAGGTCGAGGTGGGCTACCTGCACCGCGGCTTCGAGAAGTCCTGCGAGGCGGTCACCTGGACTCAGGTGATGCCCTTCACGGACCGCCTGAACTACGTCAGCCCGCTCTGCAACAACGTCGGCTACTGCATGGCCGTCGAGAAGCTGCTCGGCATTCGCGCCACCGATCGCTGCGAGTACATCCGCATGATCATGGCCGAGACGAGCCGCATCGGCGACCACATGACCAGCGTCGGCGCGAGCGCGATGGAGTTGGGCGGCTTCACGGCCTTCCTCTACGCCATCGAGGTCCGCGAAGAGATCTGGCGCCTGACGGAGACGGTCACGGGGGCCCGCCTGACGCACAGCTACTGCCGCGTCGGTGGGCTGAAGGACGACCTGCCGCCCGACTTCGAGCCGAACTGGCGCGCGATCCAGAAGAAGTGCCGCACGCTGATCGACGACATCCACGCGCTGCTCGACAAGAACCGGATCTTCCTCGACCGCATGCGCGACGTCGGCGTGATCTCGGCGGATCGGGCGCTGGCCTTCGGCTTCACCGGCCCCTGCCTGCGCAGCACGGGCGTCGACTACGACGTCCGCAAGGCCGCGCCGTACATGAAGTACGACCGGATGAAGTTCGAGATCCCCGTCGGCACCATCGGTGACAACTACGATCGCTACCTGGTCCGGATGGAGGAGATCGAGCAGTCGTTCTCCATCATCGAGCAGTGCCTGAAGCAGATCGAGCCGGGCCCCATCAACGTCGACGACGGCCGCCTCGTGCTGCCGAACAAGGACGAGGTCTACGGCTCCATCGAGGGCACCATCGCCCACTTCAAGATCATCATGGAGGGCATCAAGGTGCCCCCCGGCGAGGTCTACAGCTACACCGAGGCCGGCAACGGCGAGCTCGGCTTCTACCTCGTCAGCAACGGCGAGGGCCGGCCCTACAAGTGCCGCGTCCGCCCGCCCTGCTGGTCCCTCATGCAGGCCCTCCCCGAGATGCTCGAGGGCTACCAGGTGGCGGACATCGTCCCCACCTTCGGGTCCATCAACATGATTGGCGGGGAGTGCGACCGCTGATGGCTGTCAACTGCAAGATCAACGGCAAGCCGGTCACGGTGGAGAATGGCACCACCGTGCTCGATGCGGCTCGGCAAGCCGGTCACGAGGTGCCGCACTTCTGCTACCACCCGGGTCTGTCGCGGCCGGCCAACTGCCGCATGTGCCTGGTGGACGCGTCCAACAGCCCCAAGCCGATCCCCTCCTGCTACATCAGCGTGGCGGAGAACGCCGAGTACACCACGGACTCGGACCACGTGAAGGAGCTGCGGCGGGCGATCCTCGAGTTCATCCTGCTCAACCACCCCATCGACTGCCCGATCTGCGATCAGGCCGGTGAGTGCGAGCTTCAGGACAACTACTTCGCCTACTCGCTCCAGGAGAGCCGCCTCGAGACGCCGAAGCACCACAAGCCGAAGGCCGTTTCGCTCTCCGACCAGATCACGTTCGACGGCGAGCGCTGCATCGTCTGCACGCGCTGCGTGCGCTTCTGCGACGAGATCGCTCAGTCGAGCGAGATCGGCGTGAAGAACCGCGGCGAGCGCTCCGAGATCGCCGTCTTCCCCGGCAAGACGCTCACCAACCCCTACTCGATGAACATCGTGGACCTCTGCCCCGTCGGGGCGTTGACCTCCACGGACTTCCGGTTCAAGTGCCGGGTGTGGTTCATGGAGACGGTCGAGAGCGTCTGTGACGGCTGCGCCCGCGGCTGCAGCATCAGCCTCGATCACCACAAGGGCGAGGTCATGCGCTATCGCCCCCGCGAGAACCGCGCGGTCAACGACTGGTGGGTCTGCGACGCCGGCCGTATGGGCTACAAGAACGTCCACGACAACCGGGTGCTCGCGCCCGTGATCTCACGCGGCGGGCAGCCCGTCCGGACGACGTGGGACGAGGCCATCGACGCCGCCCGCGCGCAGATCGCCGCCGCCGGTGAGCGCCTCGCCATCGTCGTCTCGGCGACGCTGGACAACGAGGCCATCTACGCGCTCCGGCGCCTCCAGCGGGCCGCGCTGCCCAACGCACGCCTGTTCCTGGGCGGCCGCCCGGCGGGTTCCGACCAGGACGCGATCCTCGTGCGCAACGACAAGAACCCCAACGTCGCCGGTGTGACGGCCCTGTTCGGCGAGCTGCCGGGCATCGCCTCCCTCGCCGCGGCGATTCGAGACCGCCAGGTCACCCACGTGCTCGCGTTCGGGGGCGAGCTCGATGCCGCCGCCGTCCGCGGCGCCGCGGTCGTCCTGGCGGGCACCCACGCGACGGAGGCCGCGCAGGCCGCCGACGTCGTGCTGCCCCTGCAGACGCACGCCGAGCACGACGGCACCTTCGTGAACTTCGCGGGTCAGGTCCAGCGCTTTCAGGGCGGCATCGCCGCCGTGGGCGAGGCGCTCGCCGGGTGGGAGCTCGCCGCTCGCCTCGGTCGCGCGCTCGGGCACGACCTCGAGCTCCGCAGCGCCGGCAGCACCTTCAAGGCGCTCGCCGCCGAGGAGGCCGCGTTCGCCGGCATGACGCATGTGAATCTGGGAAGCACCGGCCGGAAGCTGGGCAGCGCCGCGACGGCGCAGGCCACGACGGACGACGGCGCCTCCGCCACCCACTGATTCGAGACGAAGGGCGCCCAGATGCTCCTCTTGATCGGCCTGACACTCCTGAAAATCGTCGGCATCATCCTCATGTTCGTGATGATCGTCGCCACCCTGATGACCTGGGCAGACCGCAAGCAGGCCGCGCTCATCCAGGACCGCATCGGCCCCAACCGCGCCAACATCGGCTCGATTCGCGCGGCCGGCCTCATCCACATCCTCGCGGACGCGCTGAAGACCCTCTTCAAGGAGGACTTCATCCCCCGCGAGTCCAACTCCGGCCTGTTCGGCATCGCGCCGTTCCTGGCCTTCGTGCCGGCGCTGCTGTCCTTCGCCGTGATGCCCATGGGTGACCTCTGGTGCCCGGACGGCGCCGTGGTGGTGAAGAACTTCCAGGACATCTGCACCGCCGGGGCTCCCATGGACCCCTTCCGCATCAGCAACATGGGCGGTGGCCTCCTGGTCATCTTCGCCATCGTCTCGCTCGGTGTGTACGGGTCGTCGATCGGCGGCTGGGCCAGCAACAACAAGTATGCGCTGATCGGCGGTGTACGCGTCTCGGCGCAGATGATCAGCTACGAGGTCACCATGGGCCTCACGCTGGTCGGCCTGCTGATGATCTACGGCACGATCGACCTGAACGACATGGTCCGCGCCCAGGGCGAGCTCCTGTGGGGCTGGCTGCCCAAGTGGGGCATCGTCGTCCAGCCGCTGTCGTTCTTCCTGTTCTTCGCCGCGGCGATCGCCGAGACGAAGCGCCCGCCCTTCGACATCCCCGAGGCCGAGTCCGAGCTCGCCGCCGGCTACTTCGTCGAGTACAGCGCCATGCGCTTCGCGCTCTTCACGCTGTCGGAGTATGTCGCGTCGGTGCTCGTCGCCATGATGGTCACCACGCTGTTCCTGGGTGGCTGGCAGGTCCCGTACCTGTACGGCGACGGCCTGCACCTGCCCTTCATGGAGAACGTGGTCGCCCTGCCCTACGCGGCGGTGAAGCTCATCCAGGTCGGCGCGTTCTGCTTCAAGGTCGTGTTCCTCTGCTGGTTCCAGCTCCAGATCCGCTGGACGCTGCCCCGTTTCCGCTACGATCAGCTCATGCGGCTGGGGTGGAAGGTCATCCTCCCGCTCTCGCTCGCCAACGTCGTCATCACCGCCGTCTTCATCCTCTTCACGGCCAAGTGAGCGCGTCCGGGGGCCTCCCTTGACACGCTCCGCCTCGTGATTAGCCTCGCGAAGCTCTCGCCCGCTCGTTCCGGAGGCTTACGGCTCCCCCATGCCCGCTGACTACTACGAACTCCTCTCGGTCGCCCGTGACGCCGACGAGAAGACGCTGAAGAAGGCCTACCGCGCCAAGGCGATGGAGTGCCACCCGGATCGCAACCCGGGGGACGCCGCGGCCGAGGCGCGCTTCAAGGAGATCAGCGAGGCCTACGAGGTCCTCAGCGATCCGCAGAAGCGGCAGGTCTACGACCGGTATGGCCACGACGGCTTGAAGAACCAGGGCTTCGGCGGGTTCCAGGGCAGCAACGTCGAGGACATCTTCTCGCACTTCAGCGACCTGTTCGGCGACTTCTTCGGCCTCGGTGGCGGCGGCCGCCGGGCGCCGCGCCGGGGCTCGGACCTGCTCATCGAGATCGAGATCTCGCTGGCCGACTGCCTCAACGGGGTTCAGCGTTCGCTGGACATCCCCAAAGAGTCGCGCTGCGAGCACTGCAGCGGGTCCGGGGCGGCGGCGGGCACCCAGCCGCAGACGTGCCAGGGCTGCGGCGGGACCGGTCAGGTCCAGGTCGTGAAGGGCATCTTCCACATGAGCTCCCCCTGCGCGCGCTGTCGCGGTCAGGGGCGGGTCATCAAGGATCCCTGCAAGCCCTGCCACGGCCGCGGCCGGGTGCGTACGCAGAAGTCCGTGAAGATCACCGTGCCCGCCGGCATCGAGTCGGGCATGCGCCTGCGCGTGACCGGACAGGGCGAGGACGGCCCGCCGGGTACGCCCGCCGGTGACCTGTACGTGGCCGTCGGGGTCACGCATGACCCCCGCTTCGAGCGGCAGGGGCCCGATCTGGGCGCCGAGGTCCACGTGCCAATGGTCCAGGCCTGCCTGGGCGGCAAGTTCACGTTCGAAGCGCTCGACGGCCCGGTCGAGGTCGATCTGGACGCCGGGACGCAGCCGGGGACCGTCGTGCGGGTCCGCGGTCGCGGCCTGCCGCGGATCGACCACCGTTCGGGGCGCGGCGACCTGCACCTGCGTGTGGCCGTGGACATCCCGCGCTCGCTCTCGGCGGAGCAGATCCGGCTCTTGAAAGCGTTCCAATCTGCCGATGGTGCCCCTACCGGCTGATCGCCGGACGGGCGCCGCATCGGCCGCCCGAGACCGAGGAGCATCGTGAATCGCGCGCGCATCGGAGTCCTGCACGTCGTCCACTCGCTGCACGTCGGCGGCGCCGAGAAGCTCGTCCACGACCTGGCGCTGCGCACGGACGCCTCGCGTTTCGCGGTCAGCGTGGCCTGCCTGGACGACGCCGGACCCCTGGCACCGTCGCTTGCGGCCGCCGGGGTGCCCGTCGAGGTGCTCGAGCGGCGACCCGGGCTCGACGCGGGGGTCGTGAAGCGCCTCCGGCGGCTCATCGTGCGGCACGGCATTCAGGTCGTGCACGCCCACCAGTACACACCGTTCTTCTACGGGGTGACCGCAGCGCGACTCGCCGGCGCCCGGTGCCTCTTCACGGAGCATGGGCGGCACCACCCGGACGTGCGGAAACCCAAGCGCGTCGCGGCCAATCAGGTGCTCGCGCGCCTGGCACAGGCGACGGTCGCGGTCAGCGAGTTCACGCGGCGCGCGCTGATCGAGAACGACGGATTCCCCCCCGAGCGGGTCTCCGTGCTCTACAACGGCGTCGAGACCCGCGGTCGCGCGCCGGTCGACCGAGAGACCGCCCGCGCCCGATTGGGCCTGCCGCCGGACGCGCCCGTGATCGGTGTCTGCGCCCGCCTGAGCCCCGAGAAGAACCTGCCGATGCTCGTGGAGGCCTTCGCGCGCGTTCGGCGGTCGTTCCCCTCGGCGCGCCTGGTGATCGCCGGCGACGGCCCCGCCCGGGCGGATGTGGCTCAGGCCGTCGCCGCGCATGGCGTCGGGGCGGCCGTTCACCTGCCCGGCTTCGTTTCGGACGTCCCGGGCCTCATGCCCGCGCTCGACGTCTTCGCCCTGAGCAGCCTGACCGAGGGCACCTCCATCACGCTGCTCGAAGCGATGCTCGCGGGCCTGCCGGCCGTGGTCACGGCCGTCGGCGGGAACCCCGAGATCGCGGTGGAGGGCGAGACGGCCTGGCTGGTGCCGTCGGGGGACGCCGCGGCGTTCGCCGAGCGGGTCGGTCGACTCTTCGCGTCGACCGAGCTGGCCGGTGCGTTCGGCGCCGCGGGGCGCGCCCGGGTGGAGGCCCGGTTCACCTTCGAAGGCATGGTGCGAGGATATGAGGCGCTGTATGTGGGTTGAGCGGCTTGGAGTCTCGACGGCGCTCGCCACGGGCGCGCTCGTCCTGGGCGTCCCCGGCGGGGACGCGAACGCCGAGGGCGGTCCGTTCGGCGCCGGCATCATCATCGGCGAGCCCACGGGCCTCTCGCTCAAGTACTTCCTCGACCGGCGCCACGCGTTCGATGTCGCCGTCGACTACAGCCTGTATGACTCCGCGCTCTACGTGCACGCGG
>CAINDO010000512.1 GCA_903847385.1 uncultured Myxococcales bacterium | reverse complement strand
GGCGGCGCGGGCGGCGAGGTCGTCGGCGGTTCCGGCGGGTCTGGCGGCGAGATCGTCGGCGGGTCCGGCGGCGCGGGCGGCGCGGGCGGCGCGGGCGGCGAGGGCCCCGCGGAGCCCATCGGTGTGTGCGAGGGCAACGGCCTGCCCATCTACGACGCCGCTCTGGCGCCCTCGGAGGCCGAGCCGGACTTCTGGACGGCATCCGGCACGCTCATCTCCGAGGCCACGGACGCCGGCACCTGCGGCGGACTCGGCGCCGAGACGCTCCTGCAGTTCACCGCGCCCCTGGCCGGCTACTGGTTCTTCACCACGGGTCAGAGCGCCTTCGACTCCGTGCTCTACCTGCGATCGGCCTGCGACGACACCGAGTCGGAGTTGGCCTGCCACGACGACGTGACGCCCTTCGTCTATCAGTCCGGCGTGGCCGCCGAGCTGGCCGAGGGCCAGACGATCTACCTCTACGTGGACGCCTACAGCGCGCTCGTGGGCACGCCCTGGGACCTTCGCGTGTTCCGCTACGATCTGTCGCTCTCGCCCGAGGTCGGCGGCGAGGCCTACATCCTGCCCGAGGGCGGCCTGGGCCTGAGCGTGGCGACGAACGACGTCAACGGCGACGCCGTCGAGACGCTCGTGACCTTCCTCGACGCGGCCGGCGAACCGATGGACGTCCTGGGCAGCGGCGCGACGGAGTTCGCGGTCAGCCCGCAGCAGACGCTGATGGGCCTGCGGACGGACGTCACGCGCGTGCGCCTGCTCTCCGCCGACTTCGGCTTCGACTTCGGGACCGTGGCCGCCGTCACCGTGCGGACCTACGACCTGGCGGGCAACGAGGTCGGCCCGTTCCCGATCCCGCTGATGCCGCAGCCCGTCGTCGACGAGGGCGCGGCCTGTGATCCTGCGGAGGTGGCCAGCCGCTGCGCGGACGGCCTGACCTGCGCCGCCGACCCGGGCGCGGTCGAGGGCGTGTGCGAGGTGGCCGTGGCCCCCACGCTCACGGCGCTGGATGCCTGGTACGCGCCGGACCGCAACCTCGTGCTGGTCGGGCTCGAGGGCGAGGACCGCAACGCGGACGTGGTCGCGGCGCGCGTGGAGCTCCTGGCCGAGGGCACGGGTGAGGCCGTCGACCTGACCGGGTTCGGCGAGTATCTCGGCGGCCTGGCCGTCCTCGGCGGCGAACTCGCCGGCGTCGAAGCCATCGACGTGCAGGGGGCGGTGACCGGTGGTTTCGGTGTGGTCTACCTGCCGAACATCGGTGTGCCCGTGGACCGGGTGCGCGTGCGCCTCGTCGACGGCTCCGGGCTGGAGAGCGCGCCCCTCGAGGCGAACATCGGCGACCCGATCGTCCGCATCGTGGGCGAGGCCTGCGACCCGAACGGATACCTGGACGGCTGCATCGAGGGCGCCGTCTGCCGCGACGCGGTCTGCGTCCAGGGCACCGCGCCGGTGATCACCTCCGCCGCCGCCTTCCGGAACCCGGACAACGCGCTGGCGGTGACCGTCGGTTTCGTGGACGAGATCCTGGACGTGAACGAGGTCCGCGTGTCGCTGCTGCCGGCCGACTCGGACGTGCCCATCGTGCTCGATGCGGATGGCAACACGGCCTGGACCGGCCCCGGCCAATACACCGTCGGCCCGGACGGCTCGGTGACCCTCGTCGAGTTCGTCGGCCCGGACGGCGTGAACTTCGGCCCCCCGGGCGACCTGTCGGCCTACCCCGACGCGGTGCGGGCCAGCATCACGCTCTACGACGCCAGCGGCCTCAACTCCGACACGATCGCCGTGCAGATCCAGAACATGATCGTCGTGGGCGAGAACGGGTACTGCGACCACGCGCGGACGACGGGCTGCGCCGACGGCCTGGTCTGTGTCGATCTGCCGGACTTCAGCGGCGCGACCTGCGTGACGCGCGCCACGCCCGTGCTGAACACGCTGCGGGTGGTCGACAACCGCGTCAACGGCCGTTTCGGCATCGACGTCCAGGGCGTCGACCCCGACGACGACATCCAGTACGTGCAGATCAACCTGTTCGACGGCGACCCGGACGCGGGCGGCGTGCCCGTGTCCATCCCGGCCTGGGGCGGGGAGACGGCGACCGTGTTCTTCGACATCACCGAGTCCGACGGTGAGAACTTCCACGGGCAGCTCTTCCTGGAGTCGAACGACCCGGCGTCGCCGCTGTACGTGCCGCCCTTCACCCACGCTCGCGTGGCGCTCCAGGACGCGGAGGGGCTGCTCAGCGACCCGCTCACCGTCGTCGTGGAGACCGCGCTCCCGGTGGCGGCCGGCGAGCCCTGCGACGTGTTGCTCGCCTTCGACTACTGCGCCGACGGCCTGACCTGCGACTTCGACGCGCGCGTCTGCGTGCCCTGAAGCGCCTGCCCGCACGAAGCGCGCCGCACGAAAGCGACGCGCGCCCCTTGACCGCCGCCCATTCGTGCCCACCATGCGGGTCCACCTCCCCGGAGACGCCCGCATGCCCGCCCTCGACGCCGCCGCGCTCGACACCCTTTTCCTGACCGCTCGCACGTACCCGGCCTTCCTGCCCACCGCCGTGGACGACGCCCTGCTGACCCGCATCTACGAACTCGCCCGGATGGCGCCGACGGCGGCCAACTGCCAGCCCCTCCGGGTCGTTTTCGTCAAGTCCGAGGCCGCGCGCGAGAAGCTGAAGCCCTGTCTCGCGCCCGGCAACGTGGCCAAGACCATGGCCGCGCCCGTGACGGCCATTCTGGCGGCGGACAGCGGCTTCGCCGAGCACATGCCCCGGCTGTTCCCCTCGTGGCCGAACTTCCAGGGCGCGTGGGACGGCATGGCGCCCGCCGCCCGCGAGTGGATGCTGGCACAGAACGGCTCGCTGCAGGCGGGCTACTTCATCCTGGCGGCGCGCTCGCTGGGCCTGGATTGCGGCCCCATGGGCGGCTTCGACCGCGAGAAGACGGACGCCGCCTTCTTCCCCGACGGCCGCTACAAGTCGCAGGTGCTGGTGCGCCTGGGGTACGGCGATCCGGCGTCCCTGTACCCCCGCGGCGAGCGCCTGACCGCGGACGAGGCGTGCCGAATCGAGTGAAGCGCCGCCGGGGCGGGAAACGCGCGCTTCCGGGCCTGGCCCTGGTGCTCGCCTTCGCCGCCGCCGGGGTCGTGGCGGGCGTCCGGTACGGCCGTGTGCCCGACCTGCCTGGCCTGCCCGACCTGCCCGCGCGGCCGGACACAACCGCCGAGGAGACGGCCGAGCCCGCGCTGTCGCCCGCCGAGGCCAAGGCCGCGCTGGCCCGCCTGGAGACGCTGCCAGTGCGCCCGCGCGACCCCAAGGACGGCTACTCGCGCGACGCGTTCGGCCAGCGCTGGGCGGACGTGGACCGCAACGGCTGCGACACACGCAACGACATCCTGGCCCGGGACCTGGTCGATCGCGAGACGAAGCCGGGCACGCGCGGCTGCGTGGTCATCGCCGGTACGCTGCACGACCCCTACACCGGCCGCACCCTGAGCTTCGCCAAACGCGACGCGCAGGCGGTGCAGATCGACCACGTGGTCTCGCTCTCGAACGCCTGGCAGACGGGCGCGCAGGCCCTCGACCCCGAGCGCCGCACCGCGCTGGCCAACGATCCGGACAACCTGCTGGCCGTCGACGGCCCCACCAACGAGGCCAAGGGCGACGACGACGCCGCGGAGTGGCTGCCGCCCGATCCGCGCTACCACTGCGCGATGGTGGCGCGACAGATCGCGGTGAAGGCCGAATACGGCCTCTGGGTCACCCCGGACGAGCGCTCGGCGATGGCGCGGACGCTGAAGGGGTGTGTCGGGCGGTGAGGGGGCGGCTCACGCGCGCCGCAGGCTCTCGACGACCGCAGCGCGCAACCACCGGTGCGCCGGCTCCTGCTCCAGGCGGCGCGGCCAGATCATCGACACGCCGGGGGCCCGGACGGCGAACGGCACGGGGCCGAGCGACAGGCCCATGCTCTGCGCGGCGGCGGCGGCCACGGGCTCTGGGAGCGTGGCCACGAGATCGCTCGTCGCGGCGACGAAACACGCGCCGGCGAAGTCCGGCACGGTGAGCCGCACGCGGCGGCGGTCCGGGCCGAGCGCGTCGGCGATGGGGTCGCCGAAGCGGAGGGCCGTGCCGACGTCGATGTGTTCGAGCGCGAGGTACTCGGCCACGGTGGCCGGCAGGGTCGCGCCGCGGCGGCGAACACAGGCCCAGCCGTCCGCGAGCAGCGGGCGCGCGTCGCACCACGTCGGGCAGGCCGCGGGCGGACCGAAAAGCAACTCCGCGCGCCCCGTCGCCAGCAGGTCCAGGGGGTCGTCCGTCAGCGCGAGCACCTCGAGCGTCACGCGCGGCGCGGCCTGGGCGATCCAGCGCACGGCCGGCCCCAGCAGCGCGACCTGCGCGTAGTCCGAGGTGACCACCCGGAAGTGCGCCGCCTCGAGGTGCGGCACGAAGGGCACCGGCGGCTCCAGGAGCTTGCGCGCGTCGCTCAGCAGCAACTTCAGCGGCGCGCGCAGGGCCCGGGCCCGGTCGGTGAGCGCGAGGCCCCGGCCGTGCGGCACGAGCAGCGGGTCCCCCACCAGGTCGCGCAGGCGCCCGAGCGTCCGGCTCATCGCGGGCTGCGAGCGGTGCTGCGCGCGGGCGGCGCCGCTGACCGAGCCGGCCTCGAGCAGCGCGTCGAGCGCCACCAGCAGGTTCAGGTCGAGGGCCGTCAGATTCGTTGGATGCATGGGTCCATGCTATCTATGCATTTTACGCATGGGAAGTGTCCCGGCACCTTGTCTCCATCACCCCGCTTCGGGGTCTCCGGAGGCCAACATGCACCCTCGTTCACCCACTTCGCTCCTCTTGCCCGCGCTCGTCAGCGCCTGGATTCTCGCCGCCTGCACCGGCGCGGAGCGGCAGACCGAGCCCCCGCGCGGCCTGGCCCCGCACCCCGCCGCTTTGACCACCGGCGAGCGGGCCCTGGTGCGCCTGTCCGCCACCGAGCTCGCCCGGCGCATCGCCCGCCGCGAGGTGAGCTCCGTCGAGGTCACGCGGGCCTTCATCGCGCAGATCGAACACACGGACCCGGCTTATGGCGCGATCGTCCTGCTCGACGGGGCGAACGCCCTGCGCCGGGCCGGGGAGGCGGACGCCGCCCTGGCGCGTGGCGAGGTGTGGGGGCCGCTCCACGGCGTGCCCGTGACCGTGAAGGACAGCTACTCCACGCGGGGGCTGCGCACGACGTCCGGCGATCCGGCGCTGGCCGGCCACGTGCCGACCGAAGACGCGAGCGCCGTCGCGCTCCTCCGGGGTGCCGGGGCCATCGTGCTCGCGAAGACCAACCTCGCGCAGCTCGCGATGGACATGCAGACGACGAACCCGCTGTTCGGCACGACCCGCAACCCCTGGGACCCCGGCCGCACGGTGGGCGGCAGCAGCGGTGGGTGTGCCACGGCGGTCGCGACGCACATGAGCCCGCTCTCGTTCGGCTCGGACCTCGCCGGGTCGATCCGCGTGCCCGCGTCCTTCACCGGCGTGTACGGCCTGAAGCCGACGCGCGGCGTGGTGTCGATGCGCGGGCACATCCCGCCGCGCCCCGGCGAGCTCGACGGCATCCGCACCATGGCCGTGCTCGGCCCGCTCGCGCGCACGGTCGAAGACCTGCGGCTGGGGCTGCAGGTGCTCAACGCGGCGGCACCCGGGGACGTGCCGCCGGCGCCGCTGCGGGCCTCGACCGGCGTGCCCGCGAGCGTGGCCGGGCTGCGCATCGCCTATGTCGAGTCGATCGGCGGCGTGCCGGTGAGCCGCGACGTCGCGGAGGTGCTCGACCGCGCCGTCACGACCCTGCGCGCCGCCGGCGCGACCGTCACCCGCGCGGCGCCCGCGGGCTTCTCACCGGAGCGCACCTGGGAGACGTGGGGCGCGCTGGTGGGCATGCAGGGCGGTTACGACCGCTCGAACTTCGCGCGCTGGATGGGGGGCCTGTTCGCCGGCGGGGCGGTGGCCGACATCCCGCACCAGCGGCGCATTCTGGAGCCCATCTCCGTGCCGGCGTACATGGAGGCGCTCACGGTACAGACGGAGCAGGCGGCGGCGCTGGAGCGTTTCCTGGGCGACTACGACGCCTGGCTCGTGCCGGCCACGCCCACGGCCGCGTTCCCGCACCACGCGCCGACCACGAGCTACGGCGACTTCCACGTGTACGACACGCCCATCGCCATCGACGGCACGCCGGTGCCGTACTACGTCGCGACGCAGGCCTATACGGCGCTGTTCAGCGTGACGGAGAGCCCGGTGGTGACGATGCCGGCCGGGCTCACGCGCGGCAGGCTGCCCGTGGGGTTGCAGCTGGTCGGGCGGCGCTACGACGACCTGCACCTGCTGGACGTCGCGGCGCTCATGGAGCCGCTGTTTCCGGCCGCGGAGCCGCCCAGCGGGGCGGGGGACCTCAGCCTGCCGTGAGCGTGGGCACCAGCGCGGCGAGCTGCTCGAAGGTCTCGGGCATCGCGGAGCAGTTCCCGGACTCGATGGCCTCGTCGAGCGCCTCCTTCGTCGGGTACAGGTCGCGCAGCACGACGGTGGTCCGGCCGGCGTTCTCCTCGAACGTGACGGTCGAGACCTGCCCGATGTCACCGGACTCCTCGTTCGTCCAGACCAGCCGCGCCGCGGGGACGACCTCGAGGTACTTTCCGAAGAAGCTGGCGGGCGGGTATCCCGGCATGCTGAAGGTCAGGCGATAACCTCCGCCGACGCGGACGTCCAGCTCGCACTCGAGCAGGGTCGCGGGGAAGGACGCCGGCACCCACCACCGCCGGAACAGGTCGGCCTGCGTCCACGCCTGGAAGACCAGGCGCGCCGGGCCGTCGACGGTGCGCGTCACCACGAACTCGCGGTCGGAGACGCGCTCTGCGGTGGTGCTCTCACTGTTTTCATTCGTCGCCATCGGATGAGTCCCCTTCGGATTCCCTTCGTTGAAGTTCCCGGACGATCCGCTCCATCGCGTCGAAGCGGGCGTCCCACATTCGGCGGTAGCTCTCAATCCACGCCGTTTCGCTCTCGAGTCGACCCGGTCCCAGCTTGCAGGTGCGCACGCGGCCGAGCTTCTCCGTCGTCACCAGCCCGGCGTCCTCCAGGACCCCGACGTGTTTCTTCATGCCCGTCAGGGTCATGTGGAACCGGTCGGCGAGCGCCGAGATCGACGCGTCGCCGCGGCCGAGCTGCTCGAGCACCCCGCGGCGCGTGGCGTCCGCGAGGGCGGCGAACGTGGCGTCGAGCCGCGTCTCCGGCGCAAAGGGTGAAAACTGAACCATGCGGTTCAGTGTTTAGCCCCGGCTCGGGAGAACGCGCAAGTCCGGCGGTGTTCAGTCCGTCAGCGCGTCGAAGAGCGAGACCATCGGCGGCGCGAAGGGGACCTCGGCGTTCCCGGCGTGCCGCTGCGAACCGACGACGACGCGGGGCCCCAGGCGGCGTGCGCGGGCGGCGCCCTCGGGCGTGAGCGCGTTGCCGGCCAGGATCAGGCGCTCCAGGTGCGCGAACCGCGAGAAGCGCGCCGCCAGCCGGTCGACGGCCGCGTCGTCGAGCACACCGTGGGCGAGGTCGAGCGTCTCCAGTCCCGAGAGCCACGCGCTGTCGGCGAGGGCGTCGATCAGCGCCGCGTCCAGGTCGCTGACGAGCTTCAGGTGGCGAAGCGCCGGCAGCGCCGCGCCTTCGAGCACGGGGGCCAGGTCATTCGCCGTGGCGTCCCACCCGTATGCGATGCGCCCGAGCCAGAGCTCCAACTGCGTCAACGCGGGGTACGCGCCGCGCCCCAGGCGGGCGAGTGTCGCCGGGGCCATGGTCTCGGCGCGGAGCACGAGCCGGCGCAGCGCGAGGGCTTCGAAGGGCGCGGAGGCGGACCGCGTCTCCACGTCGCTCGCCTGGACCGCCAGGACCTCCAGGCCGGGCAGCGCCTCCAGCAGGTGGTCGACGCTCGGCACCTCGAGCCGCCACGCGCTGCCGTCCCGCGACAGGTCGTCCGGTACAGAGTCGCCGCGCTCGAAATCCGGGAAGATCTGCGCGCCGAGCGCGAGGCGACCGATTCGGGGCCGGCGCGCGGTCAACACGTCGACCACGGGCCCGAAGTCGCCGTCGTGGACCCGCGACGTGGTGACCAGGAGGTCGCCCCAGGGCCGCGCGGGGTGCGCGTCCAGCCACGCGGCGAGCTCCGCGGCGCCCCCCCCCGGTGAGACGCCGCGTGACATCGCCCCGTGCGGACGCCGGCGCTCCAGGCTCAGGTGGAGCTCGCCGTGCGGGGAGTCGTCGACGTAGACGAGGTGGTCGTTCACGGCGGCGAGCCTAGCGATGGGCTCGGGCGCCCACAAGGCGGCCGCGTCAGTGCCCGAACACCCGTCGGAACAGCGGCCGGGGCAGCTTGCGGAACAGGAACAGCGTGACGGCGACCAGCGGCACGGCCGCGCCCAATGCATAGGCGGCGGCCATCAGCAGGGGGTGCGCCCGCACGGCGTCCGGCCCCAGGAAAAGGAGCGCCCGGTGTGCCACGCGATAGACGATGGGGTGCAGGAGCCAGAGCGCGAACGCGACGCGGCCGAGGGCCTCGAGTCGGGCGACCCAGCGCCCAGGCGTGCGCGGCGCGGCGAAGAACAGCCCCAGGAAACCCAGCGCGTACAGGGTCGAGCCGGGCCGGTGCTGAGAGGCGATCCAGCCGGCGTCCCCGCTCCAGGCGGGGAGGAGTTCGGCCTCGGCCAGGGCGAGCGCGAGACCGCCGAGCGTCAGCGTCCAGAGGAACGGGCGGTGGCGGTCGAGCCAGTCGCGCGCGGCGTGCGGGTGTGCGCCGAGCACGAGCCCGCCGACGAAATAGCCGCACCAGCGCCAGAGGGCGAAATTGCCCGCCGCGCTGCCGAGGCCGGGCACGCTCTCGAGCACGCCGCCGAAGCTCCCCGCAAGGCGCAGCGAGGTCGCGAGCGCCTGCACCGCGAAGGCCACGCCCAGGGCCGCGGCGGGTCGGCGCGCGCACGTCGCGACGAGCACCGGGGCCAGGAGCGCACACTGAACGAGGGCCAACGGGATGGCGTAGCCCCACTCGACCTGCCCCATCTGCAGCCGGCTCCACAGGAAATCGCCGAGCGGCCCCGGGATGTTCCCGACGCCCGCCGTGACCGTGACCGCCACCACCGACCAGAGCAGGAGCGGCCCGAGGAGCGCGGCCGTGCGCGCCCGCAAGGACGGCCCCGGGACGCCGGCGCCGAGCAGCCCGGCGATCACGAAGAACCCCGGCACCGCGAAGTCGCTGAGCTGCGTGGGTGTGCCGAGGAGCGAGTAGATCCACCGGTCGGCGCCGGTCAGCGCGACCGACTGCCCGAGCGGGGGCAGGAGCGGATCCTGGGCATACAGACCGGCATGACCGACGAGGACGGCGAGCGTGGCCAGGCCGCGCAGCAGAGGCACACGTTCGCGCATGGGGCGAGTATGGCGAGGCGGCGGGCGTCCGGCCACCGCGAGCAGCCGTGGACGGGGCGCGCGATGTCTCACGCCCGTGTTACAACCCGCAGACACGACAGGCTGCGGAGGTCCCGTGCGAGCGCTTTGGCAGGTGGTGGTGCTCGGGTTGGTGGCCTGCGAGCCGGCGTCCTCGACGCCGGACGCGATGCACGCGGGCCCGGACGGCGGCGGTGGTGCGCCCGCGACCGCCGACGCCCGGTCACCGGATGCGGACGGCGGCGCGCCCGCGAGACCGGACGGCGGCGCACGGGCCGACGGATCGACGGCGGCCGGTG
>CAINDO010000511.1 GCA_903847385.1 uncultured Myxococcales bacterium | reverse complement strand
GGACTGGGGCACCGCGGGCGGCGCGGGCGGCGCGGGCGGTGGCGCTGGCGGCGGCGGCGGCGAATGGCCACCCGCCGACGCCGGCGTCATCCCGCCCCTGACGCGCGACGAGGCCTGCGCGCGGCGCGACGCGTGGGGTCTCGGCGATCCGGCCCACGACCTGGACGGCGACTGCTTCGTGAACACCTGCGGCCCGCAGTCCGGCACGTTCGCCTGCACACAGCTCACCGACTGCGACGACAACCGGCCTGACGTGAACCCCGGCGCGACGGAGCGCTGCAACGGCCGCGACGACGACTGCGACGGCGTGGCCGACCAGACCTTCGAGGGCATCGGCGCGCGGTGCCTGACCACCTGCGGCGAAGGTAAACTCGAGTGCTCCGTGCAGAGTCCGGACGCGGTCGTCTGCAGCACGATGGCCGGCCAGAGCCAGGCCCCCGACCCGGCCACGGTGCGCGAGCGGTGCAACGGCGAGGACGACGACTGCGACGGCGTGCCCGACGACGACTGCCGCGAGCCCCTGGCGGACGTGCAGCAACGCAGCCAGCCCGTCGCCTGCGGCGGCCGCCTCTTCGTGATCCAGAACGACGCCCTGATCGAGCTCGGCCCCCTCGGCGAGATCACCACCATCGACAACGGCCGCGCGGGCCTGCCCGACGCCCCCACCTGCGGCCCCGGCGGTCTGGCCTGGCTGCAGCGGTCCGCGCCCTGCGAGACCCCCGCCGACGGCCCGGAGCGCTGCCCGGGTCGCATCCGCGCGCTGCCCGCCGACGCCGCCGCCGGCGCGGCCCCCGTCGAGATCGCCAGCCCGGGTCTGGTCGGTCGCCCCGTCGTGGCCGGCCACGAGGTGCTCTGGCATGGCGTCATCGGCGCCCGCTCGACGATCTTCCGACGGGAGATCCACGCGCTGACGGACACCGAGACCGTCGGAACGGACCAGAGCGACCCGGCGGCGGGGCCCATCGCCGGAGACGAGACGGACTACATCGCCGTGCGCTTCTGGGACGCCGGGGTGGCCCGCGTCGGCCTGCAGAACCTGCGGGTGCCCGAGCACACGCTGTTCATCCGCAACCCCGTGGCCGCGCCGGGGCCGCCCGTGCTGGCCGAGGGCTGGCTGGTCTGGCCGATTCCCGGGGCGCTCTGGGCGGTGACCTGGGGCGCGGCCTCCGTGGGCGAGGCGTTCCAGCTCGTGGAGACCCCGGCCGTGAGCCCGGATCCGCAGCTCGCCGGGGAGCGCCTGCTTTGGCTGGAGCAGGGCGAGGGCCCCACGCGCCTGCAGCTCCTGGACCTGGGCACCGGGCTCGCGCGGACGCTCGTCCAGGCCGAGATCCGCCCGGGCGACTATATGGTCTCCGAGGGCATCCTGTACTCCGTGCGCCAGGAGGCGCCGGGTCCGGGGCTCTACCGGCTCGCCCTGCCCTGAGCCGCGCGCGGCCATTCCGCTTGCGCCCCCGCGGTCCGCGCGTTACATCGGCCGGCCGGCCCTGTTTTCTGGAGTCC
Source organism: uncultured Myxococcales bacterium (assembly GCA_903847385.1). Lineage (GTDB taxonomy): Bacteria > Myxococcota_A > Bradymonadia > UBA7976 > UBA1532 > CAINDO01. The sequence continues at coordinate 12,630 of CAINDO010000511.1, read as the reverse complement.
CGATGCTCACGACCTTGTACCGCGACTTCCGCTACTCGTTCCTGACGGCGTTCGTATGCCTCGGGCTGTCCTACTATTGGGGTCAGCGCTGGGCCGAGGGGCCGCTCGCGGCCACGTGGGTGGCGCTGGTGCTCGGTTTCATGGAGGTCACGCTCTCCTTCGACAACGCCGTGGTGAACGCCTCGGTGTTGCGCGACATGGACGAGAAGTGGCGCAGGCTCTTCCTGACGGTGGGCATCATCGTCGCCGTGTTCGGCATGCGGCTCGTGTTCCCCATCGCCATCGTGGCCGTGACCACGGGCATGGGCTGGATCGAGGTCACCGAGATGGCCTTGAAGAACCCGGAAGAGTACTCGCACCACCTGCACGCCAACCACACGGCCATCGCGTCCTTCGGCGGCATCTTCCTTCTGCTGGTGTTCTTCTCGTTCCTCTTCGACGACAGCCGCGAGCTGCACTGGCTCGGCCGCGTCGAGGAGCGTCTGGCGCGCCTCGGGAAGCTGGACTCCATCGGGATCGTCACGGCCCTGATCACGCTCTGGGCCGTGCAGAAGCTGCTGAACGTGCCCGCCTCGGACCGCCTCGTCATCATGACGGCCGGCGTGGCGGGCGTGATCCTCTACGTGATGGTCGACAGCCTCGGCAGCCTCTTCGAGTCCGAGGAGACGGGCGACGCCGCCGTGGCCACGGTGAAGCGCTCCGGCGCGATGTCCTTCGTGTACCTGGAGATCCTGGACGCGTCGTTCTCGTTCGATGGCGTCATCGGCGCCTTCGCCATCACGCGGGACGTGGTCATCATCATGCTCGGCCTGGCCATCGGCGCCATGTTCGTCCGGTCGCTCACCATCTTCCTGGTGAACCGCGGCACCCTCGAGCAGTACGTGTATCTGGAGCACGGCGCGCACTACGCCATCGGGGCGCTCGCCGTGATCATGTTCGTCTCCATCGCCGAGGAGGTCCCCGAGGCGCTGACGGGGGCCATCGGCATGGCCTTCATCATCGCGGCGCTGATCTCGTCGGTCCTGTATCGTCGCAAGACCCCCGACTCGGGCGCCCCGGCTTGACTTGCCGGGAAGTCCGGTCATAAGTTCCGGCCGTTTTGCCCTGTGTGGGCCCGGGAGGGGCCCTGGAGATCGCCATGAAGTTCAAGCCGTTCGCCTTGACCCTCGCTGCCGGCAGCCTCGCCGCCGGTCAGGCTTTCGCCTTCGGCATGCTCGTCGCCCCGGCCGGCAACGAGGCGAAGACCCAGCTCTCGCGTACCCTGATGGTGCGCTATCCCGATCGCGTCAAGCTGATCACCCAGATCAAGATCGGGACGAACGCCGCCAAGGTCGGCTGGCTCGTCCCCATCACGAACGTCGAGCTGCCCGCCGACAACGGCGTGCGCGTCACGGCCTTCGACAAGGCCGCGCTCGACGAGCTCGACGCCCTCACGGCGCCCCACATCACGGGCGTCTGCCCCGCCGGCCCCACCGGTGAGGAGCAGACCGTGCCCTTCGGCGATGCGTGGCGCGCCGGCCAGCCCATGGTCAACGCCCGGCTCATCTCGGCCGGCGAGACCGTCAATGGCGACCTGGTGAACTACCTGCAGGGGCGTGACTACGAGATCACGCCCGCCGTGCAGGACGCCATCGACACGATGGTCGACCAGAACTTCATGTTCGCCATCGTCAACCTCGACCCGGTGCCGGCCAACGCCGATCCCATCGTGGCCATCGAGTTCCCCCTCGGCCCGGCGACGGACCCCAAGCTCGGCCTGTACCCCGTGCTGGCCTCGCTCGGGACCGAGCGCGCCGACATGCTCTTCTGGACGCTGAACACCGCCCAGATGAAGGGCAACCTGCCCTCGAAGCCCTGGGATCTCGCCGGCGTGCAGTTCGTCTCGGACAGCGAGACCACCTACGGCTCCAGCATCGAGCGCTATCTCGACTCGCAGAGCCAGACGCAGGCGCTGGTGCTCGAGTACGCCCAGGCCGTGCCGGCCTTCCAGAGCGCCGAGCTCGGCGGGCTGGTCACCGAGGCCGCCTCCACGCACCTGACGCGCCTGCGCGCGTCGTTCCAGACCGCCGCCCTGGGCACGAACGTCAAGACGCTGACGCTCCGCAAGGACGCCGCCAACGAGCCCGTCTCCCGCGATCACGAGATCGACGGCCGCGACTGCGTCGCCATGCCCGACGCGGGCACGGGCGGCGCCGGCGGCAGCGGCGGCGGCGAAGGCGGCGAGGCCACGGGCGGCACGGGCGGCGCGGGCGGCGGCGGCAACGTCGATGGCGATGCCGGCATCGGCGGCGTGTCCGGCGACGACGCCGGCGCGGGCGGCACTGGTGCCTCCAGCGGCGGCGGCGGCGGCGGTGGCTGCCAGGTCGGGCTCGGCCGCACGCCAGGCTTCTCGCTTCTCTCCGGTCTCTTCGCGGTTCTCTTGACGTCCCTTGGCCTGCGGCGCCGCCGCCTCTGATCCTCCCCGGAAAACTCATGAGCAATGCCGACCAGAACGAGGGCGGGCTCGCCCTGGGCGCCTGGCGCCCCGAGATTCACGCCGCCCTGCTGGACCTGATCAACACGCACGGCAACTGCAGCGCGTCGTTCAATCCCGCACGGCCCCCCATCGCCGCCTTCGACTGCGACGAGACCCTGATCTGCAACGACCTGGGCGAGGCCATGCTGCGGTACATGGTCACGCGGCGGAAGTTCCACGCCGACCGCGGGTTCTGGCAGCTCATCCCCGACCGCCTCGGCCGCGAGGCCGTTCAGGCGGCCTACAACGCGGTCGCGGGCCGCAGCGACGCCGAGGTCCGCGACACCGCCGCCTATCGCCGCTACCGCGCCGGCATGCTGGCGGTGTACGAGAACCTGCGCGCCACGGACGGCCTCGAGGCCGCCTACACGTTCGCCGCCCGCCTCATGCGCGGCCTGCACGAGCGCACGCTGAACGAGCTGGTCGAGGAGGTCCTCGACTACGAGCTCGACCGCCCGCTCAGCCAGGAGGAGATCGCCGGCGGTCCGCCCTTCCAGGGGCAGATCGTGCCGACGGGCATCCGCGTCTACCGTGAGATGCGCAACCTGCTCACCCTGCTCGACCACTACGGCTTCCAGACCTACATCGTGACCAGCTCGAACGCCTACGTGGTGCGCGGGCTGGCGCGCCGCATCGGCTTCCCGCCCGAGCGCGTGCTGGGCATCGAGCTCGGCCTCAACGGGGTGGTCATGAACGACCGCGTCAACGATCCGGCGCCCATCGGCCCGGGCAAGGTCGAGGTCCTGCTGGACACCGCCGGCCGCAGCCCGCTCCTGGTCATGGGCGACTCCATGAACGACTACGAGCTCATGGAGAACTGCGAGGGGCTGTGCATCGTGATGGACCGCGGCGACGAGGAGATCGTCGAGCGGGCCGCGCAGAACGGCTGGCTGGTGCAGTCGACGCTGAGCGTATGAGCGGCGCCGGCGCCGAGGTCTTCTTCCAGCCCTGGACGACGCCCTTCGGGGCGCCGCCCTTCGGCGCCTGGACCCCCGCGGACTTCGGGCCGGCCTTCGAGCGGGCCCTGGCGGAGCACCGCCGGGAGCTCGCCGACATCGGCGCGCAGACCGCGCCGCCGGACTTCGAGAACACCATCCTGGCGCTGGAGCGCGCCGGGCGGCCCCTGGGTCGCATCGCGGCGCTCTTCGACCACCAGACCTCGACGCAGGCCGGGCCGGAGTTCGACGCCCTGGAGCGCGAGATCGCCCCGCGCCTGGCCCGCCACCAGGTCGAGTACCGGGCGGACGCGGGGCTGTTCGCCCGCGTCGAGGCCGTGTACGCCCGGCGCGAGGCCCTCGGGCTGGACGCCGAGGCGCAGCGCCTGGTCGAACGCCACCGCATCGAGTTCATCCGCGCCGGCGCCATGCTGGACGCGTCGGGCAAAGACCGCCTGCGCGCCGTGATGGAGGCCCTGGCGGACGTCTTCACCCGCTTCCGCCAGAACGTGATGGCGGACGAGCGCCGGGCCGCCCTGGTACTGGAGAACGAGGCCGATCTGGAGGGGCTCTCGCCCGAGCTGCGGGCCGCGGCCGCCGCAGACGCCGAGGCGCGTGGGCTCCCGGGGAAGTGGGTCATCAGCGTGTCTCGGTCGAGCGTGGAGCCGTTTCTCCAGGCCTCGACGCGGCGGGACCTGCGCCAGATCGTGTTCGAGGCGTTCACGCGCCGCGGAGACGCCGGCGCGACGGACAACAAGCCCTTGATCGCCGAGATCCTGCGCCTGCGGGCGGAGCGGGCGCACCTGCTCGGCTTCGACACGTACGCCGACTACGCGCTCTCGGACACGATGGCCGGCACGCTCGCCGCCGCCGAGGGCCTGCTGCTTCGCGTCTGGGCACCGGCCCTGCGCCGGGCGGATGAAGAACGCGCGGACATGCAGGCGCTCATCGACGCCGAGGGCGGCGGGTTTCCGCTCGCCGCCTGGGACTGGCGCTTCTACGCGGAGAAGGTGCGGCGCGAGCGCTTTGCGCTCGACGAAGCCGGGCTCAAGCCCTACTTCCAGCTCGACCTGATGATCGAGGCCGTGCAGGACGTCGCCGGGCGACTGTTCGGGCTGAGCTTCGTGCTGCGCGACGACCTGCCGCGTCCGCATCCGGACGTCCGCATCTGGGAGGTCCGCGACCGCGGCGAGACACCCCTCGGGCTGTTCTACGGCGACTACTTCGCCCGGCCGGGCAAACGCTCCGGCGCGTGGATGTCCAGCCTGCGCGTACCCCACGGGCTCGACGGCGGCGAGGGCCCCATCGTCACGAACACCTGCAACTTCGTGAAGCCGGCGCCCGGCCGCCCCGCCCTGCTCAGCCTGAACGACGCCCGTACGCTGTTCCACGAGTTCGGGCACGGCCTGCACGGCCTGCTCTCGCGGGCGCACTACCCCTCGCTCTCGGCCACGAACGTCGCGCTCGACTTCGTGGAGCTGCCCAGCCAGATCTACGAGCACTGGCTGCTGCGGCCCGAGGTCCTGCGCCGCTTCGCCCGCCACGCCGAGACGGGCGAGACCCTGCCCGAGGCGCTCATCGCCCGCATCCAGGCGGCGCGGCACTTCAACCAGGGCTTCACCAGCGTCGAGATGATCGCCTCGGCCCTGGTGGACCTGGCCTACCACCGCCTGCCGGACCCCGCGGGGCTGGACGCCGAGGCCTTCGAGCGCGACACGCTCGCCGCCCTGGGCATGCCCGCCGAGATCGCCATGCGCCACCGCAGCCCGCACTTCGCGCACATCTTCGACGGCGACTTCTACGCCGCGGGCTACTACGCGTACCTGTGGGCCGAGGTCCTGGACGCCGACGGCTTCCAGGCCTTCGTCGAGGCGGGCGACCCCTTCGACGCGGACGTCGCCGACCGCCTGCGCCGGTTCATCTACGAGCCGGGCAACAGCGCCGACCCCGCCGAGCTGTACCGACAGTTCCGCGGGCGCGATCCGGGCGTGGAGCCCCTGCTCGCCGGCCGCGGTCTGCTGTCGGCAGGATGAGCGGCGTCACATCGCCGCGGCGTGTCGTTTCAGCGCCCGGTTGAAGGCGCGTTTGTCGAACTTGCGGCCCGGCTCCGGCCAGAGCCCGTCGACGACGATCTGGCCGGTGGCGGCGTCCCAGTGGCCCTCGAAGCGGCCCACCAGCTCGCCGGCGTGCAGCAGCGGGCACACGTACCAGCCGTACGTGCGCTTCTCCGCCGGTTTGTAGACCTCCCACACGTAATCGAAGCCGAAGAGCTGCTCGATCAGCGGGCGGAACCACAGGAACGGGTCGAGCGGCCCCAGGATGCGCATGCGGCCGTCGTCCTCGGCACAGGTGCGGTCGAGCAGGTCCGGCGGGGCGAGGTAGCGGGTCTTGCCGCCCTCGACCTCGACCTCGATCAGGGCCCCCTCGGCGACGAGGGCGTCCGGCAGCGCCGAGGTCCGGGTGCTGGAGAGCATGGACCACCAGGGGCCCGCGTTGCGCGGCAGCAGGCCGGCGGCCTCCGCGCGGTCGAGCACGGCCCAGCGGTCGAAGGGCACGTCCGCCGGGGCGTCGTGGTGGCCGGGCAGCGCGCGATGGGGCACGTCGTACAGGCGCGCGCCCTTGCCATCCCGCCCGGCGACGACCACCCGGCAGCGCGTCCAGAGGACCTCGAGCGCCATGGTGGCGGCCTTGCTCGTGCCCTTCCAGCCGGACCAGTCGATGGCCTCGACCCGGCCGCGATCGCTGAGGGCGTCCGCCGTGATGGGGCCGCGCTCGGCGACCTCGGCGCACACGGCCTCGATGAGCTCCGGCGAGACCTTGCGCTCCCGCTCCCCCAGACGCCACCAGGGCGTCTCGGCGGCCTGATGGCGGTAGTAGGGGAACGCGCTCGCCGGGAGCAGGCAGCGCTCCTTGGCGAAGTGCTCGAAGGTCTGCCCGGGCAGCGCGCGGTGCAGGTCGCCGCGCCGCACGCCCTGGACCCGGGCGAGGGCGACCAGATCGGCGTTGGTGCCGACCCTGTCGAGGGGGTCGAGCTGAATGCAGCGCCGCTCAAGCAGCAGCCGCTGCAGGCCGGCCGCGCCGGTCTCGGGCAGGTCCGCCCTCAGACCATGGTGGCCGAGGAGGACCCGCCGCGCCTCATCCCGCGTGAGCCGGAGGGCCACCTGCTCAGCGCAGGCGCGTGTCCTGGCTGTTGTTGTTGGTGATCGGGTCGGCCGGGCAGTCGATGCGGGCGCGGACCGTGTTGTGCGCCGCGTTGGCGCTCGCCGCGAAGTTGAACGGCAGCTTCTTCTGGAACTTCGCGCGGCGGGGCAGCGCGGGGATGTTCACGCTGGTGTGGCGCGCCGGGGCCTTCTCGGCCAGGTCGATCTCGAGCTTGCAGCCGGCGGCGAGGTTGCCCGGGCCGTTGTTGGCCACCGTGACCACGAGCTCGCGGTTGGGGTTGCCGCCCGCCTTCTGGTTGATGACCGCCGAATCGAAGCTCAGGTCGGACCCGCCGATGCTGAGGCGCTTCTTGTTGTTGGGCGGCGTGGGGTCGGCGGCCGCGTTGATGGCCTCGACCTCGACGTGGCCGCTCTCGGCGGGCAGGTCAACGGCGATCGTGTTCTGGAAGCCGGCGGCGCTGCCGTCGAACTGGCCCAGGCCCGTGTAGATCTCGCGGCGGTTGGCGCCATCGACCCAGTAGACCTTGATGGTCTGGCGGTTCGGGCCGGCGCCGCGCTTGGCGCCGAACACCTTGATCGACGCGTGGCGGCCGTCCTGGCTGGCGACCTCGACGCTCTTGACCTCGAGATCGGCGGCCTGGCCGAAGGCCGTGCCGGCGAGGCAGGAGAAACCACACACCAGGGCAAAGATTCCAGTCGCACGCTTCAGCACGGTCACGCCTCCAGGAGATTGGGTTCGGTCGGATGGGTTCGAGCGGGCATTGGGGGAAACCCCAATCACAGATCGACACGTTCGACGAAGATTGCCCCGAGTTGATTCACCGTGACGACGAGAAAATGATGCGAATCGTTCTCGATCGTGTCCATCGGGGCGCCACCCCCCCCGCTGTGCCACTCGATCAGGTCGCCGACGACCTGCCGCTGGAAGATCGCGAGGTGGCCGGAGAACAGGTTCTCGACCGCGCCGCGGTGCAGCGCCGCCACCAGCCGCGCCGCCTCGGCCCGGCTCTTGAAGCCCTTGCCCCGCAGGCCGTGGGGCTCGAAGGGCGGCTTGTGGGTGACCACCAGGCGGGTCGCCGGCGCCAGGGGGTCGTCCAGCCAGGCGTCCAGCTTGCGGAACCCGCCGCGGCTCAGGCCGCCATCGGCGCTGTCGAGCAGGATGACCCGGAATCCGACCGCCCCGCCCTCGGCGAAGACGTCGAAGGCGTCCGTCAGGCGACCGAAACGTTCGACGAGGTCCTCGGGGTTCGCGCCGTCGACGTCCCGCTCGCCGACCGTCGCGAACCAGGGCACCGGGAGGCGGTTGAGGTCGGCCACGGCGGCGTCCAGGGCGTGGGTGGTGCCGCGATCGGCCAGATCGCCGGTGACCAGCGCGAAGCGGACGTCGTCCGTGTCGACCCGCGCCGACACGGCCCGCACGATGGCCTGTCGCACACCGGCCTCGCCGGCGTGGTTGCCGAACACCGCGAAGCGCAACGCCACGTCCCCGGCCTCGGTCACGACCGCGGGCGGCCGCCAGGTGCCGCGCTGGACCATGATCAGCGGCGCCTGCCGCACCGGGCCACCCTCCAGGGAGTCGAAGTCCGCGCAGGCGACTTTCGCGCGGGCCGGGAGCGGGGCGTCCGGGGCCACCAGGCGCGTCTGGTCCGCCGTGGGCGCCAGTTGCATGCGCCAGCAGCGGCTCGTCACGGTGTCGCCCGTCGCCGCGCCCACGACCCCCGCGGCGCCGTTGGTCCGACAGGTGGTCGGCGCCTCGGCGCCGGGCGTCGCCCCCGCCGCGAGGCTCACGTGGCCGGGCACGAACCCCGACTCCGGGCCGAGCGCCGTCCAGTCCGGGTGGGCGTCCGCCGCGCGGGGGCCCACCAGCGTGCCGCAGCACTGTCGCTCGGCCTGGGCCGCCGGCGTCAGGGCGCCGCGCCAACCCCGCCACGTCCAGGCGGCGTCGGTGGGGACGTTCTCGACCACCACGTCGATGGGCCGCTCGGCGCAGCCCTCGTCCTCGATGACCACCTGCAGGTCGAAGCTGGTGGCCCGCAACCGCACGCGCACGGGGTGGCCGTCGTCGTCGGCAGCGAGCGCCTGCACGACCACGCCGCCCTCGACCCGGATGGTCAGGTCGTCCAGCACGGCCTTGGACGCGGCCTCGGCCGCGGCCTCGCGCCCGCCCACGGTGCGACCGCAGCCAACGGCGGCGACCAGGAGCAGCGCGCCCCACAGGCGCCGGGTCTCAGAGGCCATAACCCAACCCCAGCCAGACCACCCAGCCGTCGCCGGCGTACACGTCCACGTCGATCTCGAGATCGTCTCGATACCGATGCCGCAGGAAGACGTCCAGCGCCCCGGTCTCGGCGCTCGCCGCGGCCACGGGGCCCGTGGGGTCCTGCACGTAGAGCACGCCCACGTGGGTGCGGCGTCCGGTGTTGACCTCGGCCCCGCTCGCCACCGTGAAGAATCCCGACTGGAAACTCGACGCGTCGAAGAGCCCCGGCGTGCGATCGACCGCGTCGGCGAACTGGTACTGCTCCAGCCCGATGCCCAGCCGGTTGGTCAGGTAGAATCCGCGCATGCTGCGGATGGTGCGGCCGAGGTCGGCCTTCCACCGCAGGTAGAGCTCCCCCGAGCGCACGGCATAGCCGTAGGCGGGGTACTCCAGGCGCCGACCGCGCAGGCCGAGCGCGACGTGGTTCTGGGGGTTCTCGCCGCGCCAGACGCGCACGCCCGTGTCCACCACCCAGTCGCGCTCGACCAGCGCGGCGTCCAGCGTGGTCTCCGGCCGGAGGTAGACGAGGCCGAAGTCCAGGTCCAGCCCGGCGACCAGGTGGTGGTGGCGCGGGTCCTGGGGATCGGCGCGATACCGGTAGGCCAGCGAGAGCACGTGGCCCTCGGTCCGCGTGGTGTCCGGGTCGAAGCTCTCCGCGCCCTTGAACGTACCGACGATGTCCGTCATCCAGGTGCCCACGAAGAGGAACGCGCCCGCGTGCACCATCAGGCGCTGGAGCGCGCCCGTGGTGCCGGCGTCCCCGGTGTAGGCCTGCAGCGCGGCGCCGCCGGCCACCAGCGCGACGCCCAGGAGCTCGCCCACGAGCAGGCGCCAGGCGGTGCCGACGTCGTCGACGTAGTAGTGCCCGACACCGTGGACCAGAAAACCGGGCCCGACCGCGAGCAGTCCGCCCAGCAGCGAGCCGGCCGGCTCGTCCGCCGGGCGCGACGTGTAGCCGGCGGCCTGGGCGGCCTCGACCGTCTTCGGGGCGGTGGAGCCCGGGGCCTCGGGGGGATCGTTCGGGATCTCCGGCGGGGTCTCCGGCGGGGTCTCCGGCGCAGTCCCGGACGCGGGGGCCGGGCCCTGCGCCCGGGCCGCCGGGGCCCACGCCAGCGCCAGCGCGCCGGCAAACACCGCGGAGCGGGCCAGCCTCACGCGCCCGTCCGGATGCGCTGTGCCAGGCGCGTGCAGCGCGACAGCCGCTGGTCGTTCGTGACCGCCCGATGGACGGCCCGCGGCTGCGACACCAGCACCACCAGCCGCTTGCCGCGCGTGACCGCGGTGTAGAGCAGGTTGCGCTGCAGCATGATCCAGTGCTCGCCGAGCACGGGCACCACGACCGCCGGGTATTCGCTGCCCTGACTCTTGTGGACCGTGCAGGCGTAGGCGAGCACCAGGTTGTCCAACGACTCGCCGTCGTAGTCCACGCGCCGGTCGTCGAAGCGCACGACCAGGCCCTTGTCCGACCGCGCCTCGATGCGCCCGATGTCGCCGTTGAAGACGTCCCGGTCGTAGTCGTTGCGGATCTGCATGACCTTGTCGCCGACGCGATAGGTCCGACCGCCGCGCGTGAAGACCTCGCCCGTCGGGTTGAGCAGCGACTGCAGCCGCTCGTTGAGCGCCTGGGCACCACACGCGCCCTTGTGCATGGGGGCCAGCACCTGGACGTCCTCGAGGGGGTCGAGCCCGAAGCGCCCGGGGATGCGCGCGGACACGAGCTGACCGACGAGGTCGATGGCCTTCTCCGGGGTCTCGGCCTGCACCACGAAGAAGTCGGCCTTGGGGTCCTGCGGGTCCGACGCGATGGGCGACTCGCCGTGCAGAATCCGGTGCGCGTTGGTGACGATGCGGCTCTCGCGGGCCTGGCGGAAGATCTCCGTCAGCCGCACCGAGGGCACCACGCCGCTCGCGAGCAGGTCGGCGAGCACGTTGCCCGCGCCCACGGAGGGGAGCTGGTCGGCGTCCCCCACGAACACGAGCCGCGTGCCCAGCGAGACGGCGCGCAGCAGCGCCACCAGGAGCTGCTGGTCGATCATCGAGGCCTCGTCCACGATGATGCAGGCGGCCTCCAGCGGCTCGTCCGCGTTGCGCAGGAAGGTGTTCTCCTGGGGGCTGAACTCCAGCAGGCGGTGCAGCGTGCGGGCGCTCTTGCCCGTGGCCTCGCCCATGCGCCGCGCCGCGCGGCCGGTGGGGGCGGCGAGCAGGACCTTGGCGTCGGCCGCCTCGACCAGGTGCACCAGGGCGCGCACGATGGTCGTCTTGCCGGTGCCCGGGCCGCCCGTGAGCACGAACACGGGCGCGTCCGCGGCGGCGGCGATGGCCTCGCGCTGAGCGTCCGCCAGCACCATGCCCGTCTGCCGCTCGAAGGCCGCGGCGGCGTCCGCGGGCAGGTGCAGCACCGGCGCGCCGAGCAGGTCGCGGATGCGCCACGCGGCCTCGACCTCGGCCTGGTGCTGCCAGCGCAGGTAGATGCCGTCGCCGTCGGCAACGAGGCGTTGCTCCTCCACGAGCTTCGCCAGGACCGGCGGCGCGATGTCCGGCAGCCCGAGCAGGTCGGCGACACGGTCGAGCAGGCGCGCCTGCGGCAGGTACACGTGGCCCTCGTCCGCGCCCTCGTGGAGCACGTGCACGATGGCCGCCGCCGCCCGCGCCGGGGAGTCCGGGGGGAACCCGGCGGCGCGCGCGATGCGGTCCGCGGTGAGAAAACCCACGCCGCGGACGTCCTCGGCCAGCCGGTAGGGGTTCTCGCGAACGACCGTGATCGTGTGCTCGCCGAAGCGTTTCCAGATGCGCACGGCCAGGCCCGGCGGCACGTTCTGGCCGGCCAGGAACACCAGGGCCTCGCGCTGGCTGCGGCCGTCCAGGAAGGCCATCTGCAGCTGTCGGCTGCGCTCGGGGCCGATGCCGCCGACCTCACCGAGGCGCTCGGGCTCGTGCTCGATGACCCGCAGCGTATCCGCCCCGAACCGGGCGACGAGGCGCTCGGCCAGCCGCGGCCCGATGCCCTGCACCCGCCCGCTGGCGAGGTAGGCGCGGATCCCCGTGGCCGTGTGCGGCAGGAGCGGGTAGCCGGCGTCCACCCGGAACTGGTCGCCGTGTTTCGGGCTCTGCTGGGGGCGGCCGATCAGCCGCACGTGCTCGCCCTCGCGCAGTCCGCCCAGGGCGCCGACGACGTTGATCACCGCGTCGCCGGCGTCCGGCTTGAGCCGCGCCACGACGAACGACTCGTCCTCGTTGGCGAAGATCACCCGCTCGAGCACGCCGTCGATGGTCTGCGTGCGCGTGTCGTCGTTCTCGCGCGACTCGCCGCGACCCGGGGGGCGAGACGGCCAGGCGCGGTCGTTCGAGGCGGGGGGGGCCGGCGCGGACACGTGGGCGTTTTACCCGTTTTCGGGCCCGCTTGCGCGCAGTATCGAGCCCGCGCTCCTATGTGCCCCGCCGTGCCCGGACGTCCCGCGGGAATAAAGCCGGCGCGTCTGGCCTTGATCGCGGGAAATCATTAGAAACTGGATGCTCGTCTTCGGGGGAGTCACGAGATGCACAACGCGAGGCTGTTGAGCCTGCTGCTTTGCCTGGGCGCCTGTGACGACAAGGCGGCGCCGTCCATCACCGGGCCGGAGACGGACGCGGGCGGGGCGGGCGAGAGCGGCGGCGGCGCGGGCGGTCAGACGACCGGCGGCACCGCCACGGGCGGCACCTCCGCGGGCGGCACCGCGACCGGTGGCGAGGCGAACGGCGGCGCCGTGGCCGGCGGCTCCG
>CAINDO010000510.1 GCA_903847385.1 uncultured Myxococcales bacterium | reverse complement strand
GGGCGACGCCGAGGCCGCCCGGGGCCAGCTCGACGTGCTGATCACCGAGGACGCGGCGGACGCCGAGTCGCTGGCGCTGCGCGGGCTGATCCGCGCGCGCGCCGGTGAGACCGACGCGGCGCGAGCCGACTTCACGGCCGCCCTGGCGATCGATCCGCAACAGCCAGAGGCGCGCTACGGGCTCGACGGCCTGGGAGGGCGTTGAGCGGGGGCCTCAGGGGCCCCGGTACACGGGCGGAGACTCGGGGGCGGCGACGAAGCGCGGCCCGGGAAATCTCAGAGGGCGCCCTTGAGGGACGTGGCGGCCTTGAAGCCGACCGTCTTCGTGGCCTCGATCTTGATGGGCTTCTTCGTGCGGGGATTGCGACCGGTGCGAGCGGCGCGCTCCTTGAGCTGGAAGGTGCCGAACCCGGGCATGTAGAACTTGCCGTCGTCCTTGATCGAGCCCTTGACGGCCTCGAACACGGCCTCGACCACCTCACCGGTGGCCTTGCGGGTCAGATCGCCGCCAGCCTTGGCGTGAACGGCCTCGATGAGCTCCTGCTTCGTCATGTCGATTTCTCCGGTTCTTTCGAGGGTTGGCTCAGCCGAGGCTCTTCTTGAGCTCGGGGGCGGGCTTGAAGGCCACGGTCTTGCTCTCGGCGATCTCGATGGGCTTGTTCGTGCGGGGGTTGCGACCCGTGCGGGCCGCGCGCTTGCGCACGGTGAGCGTACCGAAGCCGGGGAACGCGAAACGCGCCTCCTTCGTGAGCGCCTCGGCGATCACGTCAAACGTGGCCTCGGCCAGTTCAGAGACCTGCTTCTTCGTCAGGTCCTTGCCTGCGCCATCCTGGATGGCGGCGATGAGTTCCTTCTTCGTCATTTCGTATCCCTCCACACAGAGATCGATACAGGTTCTATCCGGCGTATCCGGTCGCGCGGAGATTAGCCCCGCGCTTTTTTGAGTGTCAATCCGAAAAAAGTGGCGAAGAGCGGCCCGGGCCCTCGTTTTGCTGCGCTTTTCGGCCGGGATCGCAAAAATACAGGTTCTACCCCGGTCGAAACAGGTTCAACCTGGATACGGCGTATGCTTCATGCTCGGGTCGAACGTGGCCGACCGCGACTGAACGCTCCCTAAAACCCTGCGAGTCTCGATCTCATGCGCATCCTCGTCACCGGCGCCGCCGGCTTCATCGGTTCGAATCTCACCGACCGCCTGCTCGCCACCGGCCACGAGGTTCTCGGGCTGGACAATTTCAACGACTTCTATGACCCCGGACTCAAGGCGCGCAACCTCAAAAGCGCCGAATCGCACGCGAAGTTCGAGCTGGTGCGGGGCGACATCCTCGATGCGCCCCTTCTGGCGTCGATTTTCGCCCGATTCCGGCCCGAGCGCGTGGTTCATCTGGCCGCCTGGGCCGGGGTGCGGCCCTCGATCGAGCGGCCGGCGCTGTACCAGAAGGTCAACGTCGAGGGGACGACGAACCTGCTGGAGCGGTGCCGCCTCGACGGGGTGAAGCACTTCGTCTTCGCCTCGTCGTCGTCGGTCTACGGTGACCGGGAGACCGTGCCGTTCCGCGAGACGGACGACGTGGACCAGCCGATCTCGCCCTATGCGGCCACGAAGAAGGCCGGTGAGCTGCTCTGCTACACGTGGCACCACCTGTTCGGGCTGCACACCGCGTGTCTGCGGTTCTTCACGGTGTACGGGCCACGCCAGCGACCGGAGATGGCCATCCATCAGTTCATCCGGCGCATCGACCAGGGCGAGACCGTGCAGATGTACGGCGACGGCTCGACCTCCCGGGACTACACCTACGTGGACGACATCGTGGACGGCATCGTGGCCGCGACGGAGCGCATCCAGGGCTACCGCATCTGGAACCTGGGCGAGTCGAAGACGATCACGCTGCGCGCGCTGATCGACCGCATCGGGCACCACGTGGGCCAGACCCCCCGCGTGGACGTGCGGCCCCTGCAGCCCGGGGACGTGACGCGCACGTTCGCCGACATCGACCGCGCCCGCACCGAGCTGGGCTACGCGCCGCAGGTGAACATCGACGAGGGCCTGCGCCGCATGGTGGCCTGGTACCGCGCCGACCGGGCGGACCTGGCCGGCGTGCCTCAGACGGGCAACGAGAGCCCGCGGCCGATCGCGTAGTAGGTGAAGCCGCGGGCCGCGACGCGCTCGGGCTCGTAGAGATTGCGGCCGTCGAAGATGACCGGCGCGCTGAGCTTCTTGAGCAGCAGGTCGAAGTCCGGGCTGCGGAACGCGCTCCACTCGGTGACGATGATCAGGGCGTCGGCCCCCTCGAGGCACTCGTCCTTGCCGGGGCAGTAGGTGATGCGGTCCTCGAAGAAGTAGCGCGCGCTCGCGGCGGCCTCGGGGTCGTAGGCCTGCACCTTGGCCCCGGCGGCGAGCAGGCCGTTGATCAGGTCGATGGAGGGCGCCTCGCGCATGTCGTCCGTGCGGGGCTTGAAGGCCAGGCCCCAGACGGCAAAACACTTGCCGGCGATGCCCTCGGCGCCGTAGTGCGCCTGCACCTTGTGCAGCAGGATCTTCTTCTGGTCCTTGTTGACCGCGTCCACGGCCTCGAGCAGGCGCAGCGGGTGGTCGTTGACCTCCCCCGTGTGGATGAGCGCCTTGACGTCCTTGGGGAAACACGAGCCGCCGTAGCCCGTGCCCGGGAAGAGGAACTGGTAGCCGATGCGCGGGTCGGAGCCGATGCCCACGCGCACGCGCTCGATGTCCGCCCCGACGCGCTCGGCCAGGTTGGCCAGGTCGTTCATGAAGCTGATCTTGGTCGCCAGCAGGGCGTTGGCGGCGTACTTCGTCAGTTCGCTGGAGCGCACGTCCATGAAGAGCATGCGGTCGCGCGTGCGGTTGAACGGCTCGTAGAGCTCGTGCAGCGCCTTGCGGGCGACCTCGCCCCCCGGCGTGTCCGGCGTGCCGATGACGATGCGGTCGGGCTTGAGGAAGTCGTTGACCGCGTCGCCCTCTTTCAGGAACTCGGGGTTCGAGCAGACCACGTAGGGCGACTGCGCGTTGCGGCCGATGAGCTCGCGGATGCGGTCGGACGTGCCCACGGGCACCGTGCTCTTGGTCAGGACGATCTTGTGGCCGTCGACCAGGACGTTCTCGCCGTTGGCCAGGGCGAGCCCGATGGAGGTGGCCACCGCGTCGACGAAGCGCATCTCGGCGCTGCCGTCGTCGCCCTGGGGCGTGCCCACGGCGATGAAGATGATGGCGCCGTCGCGGATGGCGTGCTCGACGTCCGTCGTGAAACGAAGCCGGCGCTGCTGGATGTTGCGCTGCACGATGTCTTCGAGGCCGGGCTCGAAGAAGGGCACGATGCCCTTCCAGAGCTTCTCGACTTTGCGCTCGTCGACGTCCGCACAGACGACTTCGTTCCCCGAGTCGGCCAGGCAGGCGCCGACGACGAGACCGACGTAACCGCTTCCGATGACCGTGATGCGCATGACCGCACTCTCCTTGGCATTTTCGCCGTTGACCGTCGCGCGACCTTGTAAGACATGAGAGCGCGTTTCGCATCAAGATCGTTTTGCGACGTTTCCCCCTGTTCCATCCGAGTGAGTGAACCGTGAGCGGCCCGACGAACTCCCCTCCCATGTCGATCATCGTGCAGAAATACGGCGGCAGCTCCGTGGCGACGCCCGAGAAGCTCCGGCAGGTGGCGGCGCGCATCGTGGCCACCCGGAAGCTCGGCCACCGCGTCGTCGTCGTGGTGTCCGCCATGGGCAACACCACCAACGAGCTGCTCGCCCTGGCCCGCTCCGTCAGCCCGAACCCGCAGCGGCGGGAGCTGGACATGCTCATCACCACGGGCGAGCGCATCTCGATGGCGCTGCTGTCGATGGCGATCCAGGACCTGGGCGACCCCGCCGTGTCGTTCACCGGCTCCCAGAGCGGCATCATCACGACGGACAACCACACGAACGCGCGCATCATCAAGATCACGCCGTTCCGCCTGCTGCAGGCCCTGGAGCAGGACCGAATCGTGATCGTGGCGGGCTTCCAGGGCGTCAGCGAGCGGCGCGAGATCACCAGCCTGGGCCGCGGCGGGTCGGACACCACGGCCGTGGCCCTGGCGGCCGCGCTGGGGGCCGACTACGCCGAGATCTGCTCGGACGTGGACGGCGTCTACTCGGCGGATCCGCGCGTGGTCCCCGAGGCCCGCCGGCTCGACGAGATCTCGTACGAGGAGATGCAGGTCCTGGCGGACGCCGGGGCCAAGGTCCTCAACGCCGAGGCCGTGGAGTGGGCGCGCCGCGAGAACATCGAGATCCGCTGCGTCGCCACCGCCGGAGACTCGAGCGTCGGCACCCCCGTGAAGGCCGCCGCCAGCGTCACGCACCCGCGCGTGGTCTCGGTCACGGCCCACCCCGGGCTCTTCGTGCTGGAGCCCGAGAGCCCGGGCGCGCCGCCCCCGGCCGACCTGGAGTCCACGCTGGCCGCCCACGGTGCGGCCGAGTCCGAGGTCTGGATCCTCACCTCGGGCTGGGGCGCGCTGGTGCCCAAGCAGAACGTGCACGGCCTGTCCGCCTTCCGCGAGGCCATCGCCAACCTCGGGAACGTGCGAATCCGCGAGGACCTGACGGTCGTGACCGTCGCCGGCCGGGCACTGGCCGCGCCGCCGGGCCTGGCGCGGGCGGCGGCCACGTCGCTGGTGGGCGCGGGCATTCCCCTGCGCGGCCACATGGTCGACGCCGGGCGCGCGGCGTTTCTGGTGGACGCGGACCGCGCCAACGAGGCGGTTCGGGTGCTCCACGCCCGGCTGATCGACGGCGAGGCCGTACGGTAGGTCTGCCCACCCGCGCCTCGGCCGCCGCGGCCCTGGCGGCAGCGCTGGGGTCGCCGCCGGCCGCCGCTGCTGCCCCGCTGGACTTCGACGCCGGCGGCCAGCGGCAGGTCGTGTATCTGGTGCCCGAGTTGATGGGCGCCTTCGCGCTCGATCTGAGCCTCACGAGCCGGTTCGACGGGATCGTCGAGGGGTACGACCTGGGCCTGCCCGCGCTGGGCGGCGACGTGGGCGTGGGCTGGCGGCACTACCTGGACCCCTGGGGGCAGGCCGCGCTGGGGCTCACGCTGGGCCTGGCGTTCCAGCATGCCGCCGACGACCGCAAGCCCGAGGTCCTTCACCCGCGGCTGGGCCTCTCGGGGCGTCTGCGGGGCTTCTCGCCGGAGTTCCTGTCGTTCTCGCTCGGGGTGTACGCCGAGGTCGGGCCGGTGTTCCTGGACGGCGGCCGCCCGCCGGCGGACTTTCCGCAGCTCGCGGGCGAGTCGCGGGGCCTCGCCTGGTCCGTGGGCGTGGAGACGGGGCCGGGCAAGCTGTTCTCGCTGGCGCCCTACGTGTTCGGCGAGATCGTCGCGCGCATCGGGCTGGAGAGCGTGCGGGTGGGCGGCGTCGAGGTCCACAGCCTCATGGGCGGCCTGCGCCTGGGCTTCGACTGGGCCGTGCTCGACCCGAGCCCCACCGGCGCCGATTGACGCCGTGCGGCATGGACGCGCAAGATGCCGCCCATGCTGCAGGAGTCCCTCGAAGTCGCGCTGCGTCTGGCCCGCGAAGCCTGTCGCGAGGTCATGAAGGTCTATGCCACCGAGGATTTCGGGGTGGAGACGAAGGCGGACGGCTCGCCCGTGACCCGCGCGGACAAGGCCGCCAACGCGGTCATCGTGCAGGGCCTGACGCGCTACTTCCCCAACGACACGGTGCTCAGCGAGGAGGTCCCCTTCGACGCGCGGCAGCCCCTCGGGCGGCGCGTGTGGATGGTGGACCCGCTGGACGGCACCCAGGACTTCGTGCAGCGCACGGGCGACTTCGCGGTGATGATCGGCCTGTGCATCACGGGCAAACCGTCCCTCGGTGTCGTCGCCGCGCCGGCGCTCGGGCGCACCTGGGCGGGCGCGCTGGGCATCCCCGCCTTCGAGGAGACCCCCAACGGTCGCCGGCCGCTGCACCTCTCGGTCCCGGTCGAGGGCGCGCCCCTTCGGGCCGTGGTGAGCCGCACGCACCGCCCCAAGGGCCTCGAAGCGGTCATCGAGTCGCTGTCCGCGGCCGGAACCGTCGAGGCCGTGGCGCGGGGCGGCGTGGGCGTGAAGGTCGGCCTGGTCGCCTCGGGCGAGGCCGACTTCTACCTGCACCCCTCGCCGGGCACGCACCTTTGGGATTGCTGCGCGCCCGAGGCCATCCTGGCCGCCGCGGGCGGGCTGTTCTCGGACGCGGGCGGCACGCCCATCAAGTACGACGTCTCGGCGACGGCCAACCCGCGCGGCGTGCTCGCCGCCGAACCGGCCCTGCACGCCCGCCTGGCGGCCCTGGTCGGCCCCCTGCCCCCGGTCAAGGCGGGTCGCGGTTGAACCCCACCCTCACCCGCCGCGGGGCCCTCGGTGGCCTCGCCGCCGGCCTCACGCTGCTCGCCTCCGGTCGGGCGCGCGCGCTCGGCAACGACGACCGCGTCGGCATCGCCCTGCTTCAGTACGGCTCGGGCTACGACCAGCGGCCCGGGGCCGTCGAGCAGCTCCTGTGGGAGACCACCAAACGCACCAGCATCGATGTGCGCGAAAAGCCGGTGTTCCTGACGCCGGACAGCCCGGACCTGTTCAAATTCCCGCTGATCGTGTGGCTGGGAGACGCCGCGTTCCCCGCCCTGGACGAGGCCGCGGTCGCGCAGCTCGGTCGCTACGTGCGCGCCGGCGGCTGCCTGTTCGTGGACGACGCCAGCCCGCCGGGCGTGGACGGCTTCGACCAGAGCCTGCGCCGGGAGATCGACCGGATGCTGCCCGGGCGGGCCCTGGTGCGGATGAGCAACGATCACACGCTCTACCGCAGCTTCTTCCTGCTGGAGCGGCCCTTCGGGCGCACGGCGCGTCAGAGCTGGCTCGAGGGCGTCGAGCTCGACGACCGCACCGGCGTGATCTACGGGCGCAACGACCTCTTCGGGGCCTTCGGGCGGGACGCCGGCGGCAGCTGGCGCAACGCCGTCGAGCCCGGCGGGGACGAGCAGCGCGAGATGGCGTTCCGCATGGGCATCAACCTGCTCATGTACGCCACCTGCCTGAGCTACAAACGCGACCAGGTGCACGTGACCGAGATCCTGCGGCGGCGCAAGTGGCGGGTGGACGACACCGGCGTGGTGCGGTGAGGGCCCCGGGCCAATGAACGACGCGGCGGAGTTCAATACCAGTCGGGTGGTGCTGCTGTCCGACTGGTCGCCGGGCACCCTGGCCCTGGTGGCGCTCATCTCGCTCGCCGTGCTGGCGCTGGCCTGGCACAACGTGCGGGCGCAGCCCCCCTTCCGGCGCAACGTGCTGCTCGCGCTGCGCGGCGCGGCCGTGCTCGCCCTGTTCACCGTGTTCCTGGAGCCCGGCCTGCGGCTGGAGAACGTCACGCGGGTGCGGAATCACCTCGTCGTGATGGTGGACGCGTCGCGGTCCATGGATCTGCCGGGCTACGGCGACGCCCCGCGCCTGGCCGGGGTGCAGCAGGCGCTCGCCCGCGAGGCCGGCACGCTCGAGGGCTGGCGGGGCGCCCACAGCATCGACTTCTACGCCGTCACCGACCACGCGCGGCCCGTGGGGCGGCCGGAGGAGATCACCGCCGGGGGGGACGCGACCCGCCTGGCCACGGGCCTCGCGGACATCGCCGCGCGCCACCGCCCCGACGAGCTCGCCGGCGTGCTGCTGTTCAGCGACGGCGCGGACAACGGCGCGCTCGGCGCCTACGGCCCCGGCAAGGAGCTGCCCGCCACGGTGCGGGACGCCGTGCTGCGCCTCGGCGCGCCGATTCACACCTACTTCACCGGCCCGGACGAGCCCGTGAAGGACGTCGCCATCACGGACGTGCAGTACGACGAGTTCGCCTTCGTGCACAACGCCGTGAGCATCGAGGCGGACATCGCCGTGCAGGGCTACGACGAGCTGTCGCTGCCCGTGACGCTGCGCCGGGACGACGCCCTGCTCGGCACCCGCGTGCTGCAGGTCGAGAAGGGCCCGGACGGCAACGCCCACAGCCACTTCAAGTTCGACTTCGTGCCCGACAAGACCGGCAAGGCCATCTTCACGCTCGAGGTCGGCACGGCGCCGGGCGAGCAGATCACGGTCAACAACAAGCGGCAGTTCGTGGTGCGCATCATCCGCGACAAGATCCGCGTGCTGCAGGTCGTAGGGCGGCCGAGCTGGGATCAGCGGTTCCTGCGGCAGCTGCTCAAGAAGAACCCCAACGTCGATCTGATCAGCTTCTTCATCCTGCGCACCAATACGAACATCACGATCGCCAGTCAGAGCGAGCTGTCGCTCATCCCCTTCCCCACGGAGGAGCTGTTCAAGGAGCAACTCGGCAGCTTCGACCTGATCGTGTTCCAGAACTTCACCTACCGCGGCTACAACATGGAGGCCTACCTGCCCCTGATTCGCGACTTCGTGCGCAATGGCGGCGGGTTCGTGATGGTCGGCGGCGACCTGAGCTACACGCAGGGCGGCTACGCCGGCACGGCCATCGAGGAGTTCCTGCCCGTGACTCTGCGGCGTGACAAGGCGGACGCGGCCACACCGGATCGATTCCGGCCGGTGCTGACCGAGGCCGGGCGCCGGCACCCGGTCACGTCGTTGAGCGTGGTGCCCGAGGAGAACACGGCGCTGTGGGGCGGGCTGCCCGAGCTGAGCGGGTTCAACCGCGTCGCCGGCGTCAAGCCCGGGGCGGTGGTGCTGCTCGAGGCCCCCGGGGACGACCGCGCTCCCGTGGTCGTGGCCCACGAGTTCGGCGAGGGCCGCGTGCTGGGCATCACGACGGACAGCACCTGGCACTGGGACCTGCACGCCGCCGAGACGGGCGACAACCGGCACTACTACAAGTTCTGGGGCAACGCGATCCGCTGGCTCATCAAGGACCCCGCGCTGCAGCCCGTGCGCGTGCAGGCCGATCGCGACCGCTACCCCCTGGGCACCGAGGCCACGCTGACCGTCCGGGTCGCCGGCCGGGACTACCTGCCCGCCCCGGACGCGGACGTGCTGGTCGAGGTCGATCGCGTCACGCTGGACGCCGAGGGCCGCAGCCAGTCCGAGACCGTCTTCCACCAGGCCGGCAAGACGAACGAGCAGGGTGAGCTCGTGCTGCGCTACAAGCCCCCCGGCGACGGCGGGTACCGCGTGCGGGCCCGAGCCACCGTGGGCACCGGCGAGGGCACGGACGAGGACCCCTTCATCGTCGCGGCGGATCCCGTGGAGCTGCGCGAGACGCGGGCGCGGAAGGACACGCTGCAGGCCCTGGCCGAGGCCTCCGGCGGCAGCTTCCACAGCCTGGACTCCGGCCTCGGCCTCGACGCCCTGCGCCGCAACGAGCCCCAGGTCTCGCGTGTGAACCGCCGCAAGGACGTCCCCCTCTGGGCGAGCGCCTGGTGGCTGCTTCTGGCCGTGTTCTTCCCCAGCGCGGAGTGGTACCTGCGGCGGCGGTGGGGCCTGCTCTGACGCCCTACCGGGGAAAGAGGTCCTCCATCGAGAGGTACTTGTCCCCGCGATCGGGCACGATGAACACGATCACGCTGCCCGCGGGCGCCTCTGTGGCGAGCTGCAGGCTGGCCCAGGCGGCCCCGCCGCCGGACATGCCCACGAACAGGCCCTCCTCGCGGGCGAGGCGCAGGGTCGTTTCCCGCGCGGCCGCCTCGGGACAGTTCACCAACCGGTCGACGCGGTGGGGCTCGTAGATCTTGGGCAGGTACTCGACGGGCCAGCGCCGGATGCCGGGGATGCGGGCGTCGTCCGCGGGCTGAAGGCCGATGATCTGCACGTCGGCCCGCTGGGACTTCAGGTAGCGCGAGACGCCCATGATGGTGCCCGTGGTACCCATGGCGCTGACGAAGTGCGTCACTCGCCCGCCCGTGTCGCGCCAGATCTCCGGGCCCGTGGTCTCGAAGTGTTTCTGCGGGTTGGCCGGGTTGGAGAACTGGTCGAGCATGTGGTGCCCGCCGCCCTCGACGAGCGCCCGGGCGTGGTCGATGGCCGCCTCCATGCCCCCCTTCGCCGGGGTGAGCACGACCTCGGCGCCGTAGGCCTTCATGATGGTCACGCGTTCGGGCGTCGAGTTCTCCGGCATCACCAGCGTGATGGGCAGGCGCTTGAGCGCGGCGATCATCGCCAGGGCGATGCCCGTGTTGCCGCTCGTGGCCTCGACCAGCGCCTTGCCGCGCAGTTGGCCCGCGGCCTCCGCCGCCTCGATCATCGAGAGTGCGGCGCGGTCCTTCACGGAGCCGCCCTGGTTGTTGCCCTCGAGCTTTGCCCAGACCTCGACGTCGGGCCGTGGGCAGAGCACGGTGAGGCGGGAAAGGGGCGTGTTGCCCACGAGGCGGCTGAAGTCGGGGGTCGGGTGTGCGTTCATACCTGCACTGATCCGACCGGAATTGACGGTTCAGCGCAAGTCCGCCGTGCACGGGTCACGGCAAGTCGGGGCAATCCAAGGATTCGCGCAGGGCGACCAGGGCCGGGAGGGCCTGCGGATGAATCTCGAAGTCGGGCAGGTGCGCCTCGGCGAAGGCGACCGGCAAGCGTCCGTTCGTCCACAGGGTCCGGATCTGGGACGCGTCCGGGTGGGCCAGGGAACGGCGCCGCAGGTGCCAGCCCGTCTCGCCGGGGGCGGCGTCGGGTCGGCGGTCGCCGGGCGGGCAGTCCTGATTGCCGAACCACTGCGCCTCCAGCGCGTCGGTATCGCCGCCCGGGAGCAGGCAGGCCTCGGCGAGCCCGTTGGTGATGCAGCGCGCCTGGGGGGTCTCCGGCGCCGGCGCACGGTTGACCCATCCCGGTGGGCGGACCCACCGGCACCCCCGGAGGTCCGCATTCGTGGCCGGGCCCGCGCCCGGACGCGTCGACTCGACCGCCTCGACCACGAGCCATTGGCGCGCTTCGGCCGAAACGATGAGGCCGAGGGCGGCGAGGCCACCGGAGACGACCAGGCGTCGGTTCACGCCGCTCCTCGGGACCCGGCCCGTCCGGCCGGCGAGCGCCGCGCCGAGCAGGAAGCCGATCAAGAGGCCGGCCCCGTGCGAAGTCTTGTCCGCCTCGGGCCCCGCCTGCGCGATCTGGAGGCCGATCAGCGCCGCCGCGGCCAACAGCAGGCCCTGCGACCGCCACCCGACCAGCACCGGCCCGGCGGCCAAGGCGCCAACGAGGGCGCCGGTGAGGCCGTACCCTCCGCCGCTCGCGCCCAGGGACCAGGACTCGGGGTTGAGCACGGCGCTGACCACGGTGGAGAGCCAGGCCGTGCCCAGGAACACCCCGACGGTCGCGGCCGCACCCAGCGTCCGGGCGCAGAGGGCGCCCATGAGCGTGACCATCACGGTGTTCACCGCCAGGTGCGCGAGCGTCAGGTGATGCAGCGGCGCGATCACCACCCGCCACCACTGTCCGCCGGCGATGAGCGGCGTGATCTTCGCGCCGGCGAACCAGGCCGCCTGAAGCGGGTTGCCCGGTGAGGCCGGCAGCAGGAGCAGCGTGGCGGCGTGCCCGGCGAGCAGGAGCGTGACCAGCGTCGCGACCGCCCGGAGCGGCGGCCCCTTGAGCGTGGCGCCCGGGGGGCCTAGTGTGTCGGCGTGACCACCCCCAGCGTCTCGCCCCTCCGCATCGGCCCCCGAGGTTTCACCGGCCTCATCGGCTGGACCTTCTTCGATCCGGCCAATCTCATCGCCGTCACGCTGCTCGGCGGCTCGGCGGCGCTGTGTGTCTACGGGCTTCAAAGTCGGGACGCCTCCGACTGGTACATGCCGCTGGGGCTTTACGCGTGTCTGGCCGCGTTTCTGAGAGGGTATTTCTTCCAGTATTACCACGGCCGCACGCTGGGGCGAGTGATCGTGCTGCTGTGCCTGATCTTCGGCCTGCTGGCCTCGGCGCTCCTCTGGGAGGACCGCGCGCAGGCGTTCCGACTGCGGCAGGGCGACAAGTTCGTGCGGGTCGAGGGCGCCCCGTCGTTTCACTGGGCCGCGCTGCTGCACGGGGTCGCGGCCATGACGGTGCTGATCCACAGCTTCATGCCGCGGCGCTGGCTCGTGCGGGCCACGGACGAGATGGCCGACCGCGCGGACATGGACACGGCGCCCGACGCACCCATCGAGACCATCGCGGACCCCGAGGAGCGCGCCCGCCGGGAGCGCGAGACGGGGGAGACGAAGCTGCCCCCGGGCTGACGACGACGGGCCTCAGCCCGCCGGGCTCAGCGGAGCGCGAGGCTCTCCAGGGAGCGGCGCGCCATCTCGACGTAGGTGTCCGGGAAGAGACCCAGGACCAGCACCGCGGCCAGCGCGATGCAGAGCACGGCGACGGCGCCCTTGCTCTCGAAGACCGGTACCTCGCGCGTCGGCTCCTTCATGTACAGGAACACGATCACGCGCAGGTAGTAGTACAGGGCGATCATGCTGTTCACGATGGCGATGAGCGTGAGCCACATCAGCTCGGGCTTCTGCAGGCTCATGGCCTCGCGGAACAGGTAGAACTTGGCGAAGAAGCCGCCCATGGGCGGGATGCCAGCGAGCGAGAGCAGGCCCAGGGTGAGCGCCAGGCCCACGAAGGGGCGCTTGAAGCCCATCCCGGCGAAGTCGCTCAGGTGCACGAACTCCTCGCCGTCCTTGCCGAAGAGGCTGATGGCGCCGAGCACGAGGAAGGTCGAGAAGGCGTAGGTCAGCAGGTAGTAGAGGACCGCCCCATTGCCGCCGATGACCGTGCCGGCCGTCTCCTGGTTGGACAGGTCGCCGAAGGCCCCGACGATGATGCCCACCACCAGGTACCCGGCGTGGGCGACGCTGGAGTACGCCAGCATGCGCTTCACGTTGACCTGCGGGATGGCCGCCAGGTTGCCGGCGAACATGGTGGCCACGGCCAGCGCGTAGAACAGGCCGACCCAACCCTTGCCCTCGGCGCCGAACTCGAGGGCGTCGTAGCCGAAGGTCACGGTGAAGAGGCGGATGAGCACCGCGAAGCCGGCCGCCTTGACCCCGGCGGCCATGAAGGCCGTCACGGGCGAGGGCGCGCCGTCGTAGACGTCCGGCGTCCAGAGGTGGAACGGCGCCAGCGCGACCTTGAAGGCCATGCCGCCGACCAGGAACACCATGCCGAGCTTCACGATGATGGAGTCGCCGAGCGCCTTGTCGGCGTTGAAGGCCTCGCGCATGGCGACGAGGTCCGTGCTGCCGGTGCCGCCGTAGAGCAGCGCCACGCCGTAGAGCAGGACCGCGCTGGCCACGGAGCCCATCAGGAAGTACTTCAGGGCCGCCTCGGCGCCGCGGCGGTTCTTCCGCACGAAGCCGCTGAGCACGTAGATGGCCATGGACATGATCTCGAGGTTGATGAAGAGCACGATGAGATCGCGGCTCTGCACCATCAGGCCCATGCCGGCGGCCGAGAAGAGCACCAGGGCGTAGTACTCGCCGAAGTCGGCGTTGTGCTCGCGCAGGTAGCGCGCGCCGAGCAGGCTGGCCAGCATCGCGCCGATGATGAAGATCATGTTGAAGAAGGTGCTGAACGCATCCATCACCAACATCTTGCCGAACAGGGGCACCTGGAACGCGCCGTCGATGCCCTTCCACTGCCAGTACGAGGTGGCGAGGGCCAGCAGGCAGCCGACGACGCTGAAGCCGGCGATGAAGCTGCGGCTGGTGTCGGGCTTGGCGAAGACCTCCATCAGCGCGGCCACGCTGGCGAAGACCATGAGGATCAGGACCGGGAGGATGCCCCAGAGGTCCGAGGCCTGGAACGTGATTTCCATCAGTGGCCCTCCCCGGGGGCGTGGCCGTGACCGGCGTGATCGTCTTTCACGGCGGCGGGCGCGAGCGTGGTCTTCAGGACCGTCGGGCGAGGCGCGGTGGTGCGCGTCGCCGTGACGCCGCCCGAGGCGCCGGTGCCGCCGCTGCCGGACTTGGCGGCGACGGACTTCTGCGTCTGGACCTGCTCGATGAACTTCTTCACCGAGGGCTCCATGCGCTCCAGCATGAACTGGGGCTTGATGCCCATGATGAAGATGGCGGCGATGAGGGGCAGCATGACCACCCACTCCCGCAGGTTCATGTCCTTGAGCTGCTTGTTCTTCTCGTTCTTCAGCGGCCCGAACATCACGCGCTGGAACATCCACAGCATGTAGAACGCGCCGAGGATGACGCCGGTGGCGGCCACCGCGACGTGCCAGCGGAGGTCGAAGTCGCCCTTCGCCGTGAAGGCGCCCACGAAGACCAGGAACTCACCGACGAAGCCGTTGGTGCCCGGCAGGCCGATGGAGGACAGCGTGACCACCATGAACATGACCGCGAACCAGGGCATGACCTGCGTGATGCCGCCGAAGTCGGCGATCTGCCGCGTGTGGCGGCGCTCGTAGATGACGCCGACCAGGAGGAACAGCGCGCCGGTGCTGATGCCGTGGTTGAGCATCTGCAACATGCCGCCCTGGACACCCGCCACGGAGAGCGAGGCGAGGCCGAGCATCACGAAGCCCAGGTGGCTGACCGAGGAGTAGGCGACGAGCTTCTTGACGTCGTTCTGGGCCAGCGCCAGGAGCGCGCCGTAGACGATGCCGAAGGTGGCCAGGCCGGCGATGTAGGGCGTCGCCACCGTGACCGCCTCGGGGAAGAGCGGCATGGCGAAGCGCACGAAGCCGTAGGTGCCCATCTTCAGGAGCACACCGGCCAGCACCACGGAGCCCGCCGTCGGGGCCTCGGTGTGGGCGCGGGGCAACCAGGTGTGGAACGGCACCATCGGCACCTTGATGGCGAAGGCCAGGGCGAAGGCGGCGAAGAGCCAGTTCTGCTCCGTCGAGGTGAGCGACAGGCCGATGTAGTCGCTGAGCAGGAAGCTCGGCGGGCTGCCCTCGGGGCGCTTGAAGTACAGGTAGAAGATGGCGACGAGCATGAGCAGCGAGCCCACCGCCGTCATCAGGAAGAACTTCACCGTCGCCGCGATCCGGTTGCTGCCGCCCCACACGCCGATGAGGAGGTACATCGGGATGAGCATGAGCTCCCAGAAGATGTAGAACAGGAAGATGTCCAGCGACACCAGGGCGCCGATCATCGCCGTCTCGAGGACCAGGAAGCAGATCAGGAACTCCTTGACCCGCTTCTCGATGGCCGTCCAGGAGCCCAGCAGGATGATGGGCGTCAGGAAGGTCGAGAGCATCACCAGGAAGAGGCTGATGCCGTCCACGCCGAGCGCGTAGCGGACACCGATGGACTTGATCCACTCGTGCGTCTCGACGAGCTGGAAGTCCGCGGAGTCCTTCTTGAAGTTGAAGTAGATGCCCAGGGAGAGCCCGAAGACCAGGAGGCTCCACCCCAGGGCGAGGCCCTTGAGCAGGCCCTCGTGGGCGCGGGGCACCGTGGTCACCAAAAGCGCGCCGAAGAGCGGCAGCAGGGTGACCAGAGAGAGCCAGGGGATACCGGATCCCTCGGCCTGTGCGGCGATCTGAAGATCCATGGCTTTCCCTACTCCGCCAGCCAGACCACGACCAGCAACCACACGCCGCCGAGCACGAAGAAGGCGTAGCGCTGCACGTCACCCGTGGTGAAGAGGCGCACCACCCGGCCGGTGAGGTTCACGATGGCCGCCGGCCCGTTCACGAGCACGCCGTCGATGAGACCGTCGTCCACCCAGCGCCAGCAGAAGCGGGCGAAGGCCTTGATCGGGTTGACGATCAGGAACGCGTAGATCTCGTCCACGTAGTACTTGTTGTAGACGGCGCGATAGATGGGGCGGAACTGCGTGGCGATCTTCTCGGGCAGGTGCTTGCCGTTGCCGGCGTACATGAACCAGGCCGCCGCCGCGGACAGGGCGGCGAGGCCCACGCTCACGGCCATCAGGCCGAGCTCGAGGCTGGTGTTGTCCAGGAACTTCAGCTTGCTCGCCGGCTCGAAGACGGGCTCGAGCCAGTGGTCGAAGAAGTTCGTCGGGTGACCGGGGAACCAGTGGGGCAGGCCCAGGAGGCCGCCGAAGACCGCGCCGATGGCCAGCACGACCAGGGGCAGCGTCATGGTCCAGGGCGACTCGTGGATGTCGTTCCACTTCACGCCGCCGTGGTGCCCGTGGCCGTGGTCGTCGTGGTGGGCGTCGTGGCCGTGGTGGTCATCGTGCGCGGGCTCGCCGCGGTAGGTGCCCACGAAGGTCAACGCGTAGACGCGGACCATGTAGAAGGCCGTGCACATCGCGCCGGCGACGGCGACCAGCCAGAAGACCCAGCCGGGGATCAGCGTGTTCTGGTTGCTGAAGACCTTCCAGAGGATCTCGTCCTTGGAGAAGAAGCCCGACAGCAGCGGGAAGCCGGCGATGGCGGCCGTCGACAGGGCGAAGGTCCAGCCGGTGATGGGCATCTTCTTGAGCAGGCCGCCCATCTTGCGGGTGTCCTGCTCGTGGTGCAGCGCGTGGATGACCGAGCCGGACCCGAGGAAGAGGCCGGCCTTGAAGAACGCGTGCGTGATGACGTGGAAGAGGCCGGCGGCGTAGGCGCCGACGCCGACGCCCATGAACATGTACCCGAGCTGGCTGACCGTCGAGTAGGCCAGGACCTTCTTGATGTCCGTCTGGGCGAAGCCCATCGTCGCGGCGAACAGCGCCGTGATGGCGCCGATCGAGGTGACGACCGTCATCGCCATGGGCGACTGGACGTAGATGAAGTTCATGCGGGCGACCATGTAGATGCCCGCGGTGACCATCGTGGCGGCGTGGATGAGGGCCGAGACCGGCGTCGGGCCGGCCATGGCGTCCGGCAGCCACACGTACAGGGGCACCTGCGCCGACTTGCCGGCGGCGCCGACGAAGAGCAGCAGGCCGATGATGGTGGCGAGCTCGGAGAAGCGCCCGGCGTTCTCCTGCAGGTCGTGGAAGCTCAGGGTCATCGGCAGGCCCTGCGTGTTCAGGGCGTACAGGATGAAGAAGATACCCATCAGGAAGCCGAAGTCACCGACCCGGTTCGTGATGAAGGCCTTCTTGCCGGCGTCCGCGTTGGCGGTCTCGGTGTACCAGAACCCGATGAGCAGGTAGGAGCAGAGGCCGACGCCCTCCCAGCCCACGAACATGAGCAGCAGGTTCTCGCCCATGATCAGCATGAGCATCGAGAACAGGAACAGGTTCAGGTAGGCCATGAACTTGAAGTAGCCCGGGTCCTCCTTCATGTACGCCGAGGAGTACATGTGGATGAGGAAGCCGATGCCGGTCACGTTCAGGCAGAAGACCGAGGTGAGGCGGTCGATGGTGAAGCCGAGGTCGACCGAGAACGTGCCCGTGGCGAACCAGGTGAACAGCGGGACCTGACGGATGACCTCTTCGCCGGTGCTGTACATGTGCATGAAGGCCTGCACGGACAGCACGAAGGGGATGAGCGACGCGATGCACGCGATGGCGGTGACGGTCGTCCAGGAGAAGCGTCGTCCGAGGAGGCCGTTGATGGCCGCGCCCAGGAGGGGCAGGAAGACGATGAGGTGGATCGGGAGATCTTTTTCCACGGACCCCTCTCAGTGCCGCATCAGGTTGGCCTCGTCCACATTGAGCGATTTACGCGTGCGGAAGAGGTTGAGAATGATTGCCAGACCGACGGCCGCCTCGGCGGCGGCCACGGCCATGACGAAGAAGGCGATCACGTGGCCGTTCATCTCGCCGCGGAAGCGCGAGAACGCGATGAACGTGAGGTTCACCGCGTTGAGCATCAGCTCGATGCACATGAAGACCACGATGGCATTGCGCCGGACCATGACGCCCAGGCTGCCGATGCCGAAGAGCACGGCGGCGAGCACCAGGTAGTGGGTGAGACCGATCGTCATCAGTGATGATCTCCCGCGCTCGTGGGCGCCTCGGCCTGGACGGCGTTCTCACTGCTGTCCAGGACGGTCTTGCCGTGGCGCTGACGGGCCGTCTGCTGCTTGACGCCCTCGGGCAGCCAGGTGACCCGCGGATCGCGCTTGGCCACGATGACGGCGCCGATGATGGCGACGAGGAGCAGGATCGAGGTGAGCTCGAAGGGGAGCAGGTAGCGGTTGAAGAGCAGCCGCCCGATCTCCTTCAGGTTGCCGTACTGCGTGGGGTCCTGCAGCTCCTGCACCAGCTGCGCGCTGATGGGGGCCAGGAAGTCCGGGTCCCGCAGGCGCGTGACGATGCCGAAGGTCGTGCTGAACGCCAGGGCGCCGCCGACGACCTTCATGAACTTGATCTGAATTTCTTCTTTTTCATCCTGCTCGATGTTGAGCAGCATGATCACGAAGATGAAGAGGACCATGATCGCCCCGGCGTAGACGAGCACCTGCAGGATGGCCAGCAGATGTGCCGAGAGCAGGGCGTAGATCGAGGCCAGGAAGAAGAAGCAGACGACCATCGAGATGGCGCTGTGGATGGGCGCGCGCGCGTTCGGGAAGGGCGGGAAGACCACGAAGAACGCGGAGAGGACGGCGCCGAGGCCGAAGAGCCAGAAAAAGAACGCTTCCATCGCCTACCCCTGGATCGGGCAGCGGCCGGCGCCGAGATGGGCGGCCCACTCGTCCCCGAAGCGCTGGATGAAGCCCTGGATGGGCATGGCCGCCGCGTCGCCGAGGGCACAGATCGTATTGCCCAGGATGCGGTTGCAGATGCTCTCGAGCAGGCCGAGCCCGCCCTCGAGCGCGTCGCCGTGTTCGAGGCGCTTCACGTTGCGGTAGAGCCAGCCCGTGCCCTCGCGGCAGGGGGTGCACTGGCCGCAGCTCTCGTGCTCGTAGAAGTGGGCGATGCGCTGGGCCAGGCGGACCGTGCAGATGCCCTCTTCGAAGACGGTCACGCAGCCCGTGCCGAGCATGGAGCCGGCCTTCTTGATGCTCTCGATGTCCAGGTTGACATCGATCTCGCGGGCCAGCATCGGCGGGCAGGACGAGCCACCGGGGATGACCCCCTTCATGACCTTGCCGTCCTTCATGCCGCCGGCGCACTCCTCGATGAGGTAGCGCATCGGGATGCCCATGGGGAGCTCCCACAGGCCGGGCCGCTTGACGCTGCCCGAGACGCCCCAGATCTTCAGGCCGCCGTTGCGCTCGCTGCCGAGGTCCGAGTAGGTCTGCCCGCCGTTCTCGACGATCCAGGGCACGTAGGCGATGGTCTCGACGTTGTTGACGATGGTGGGGCAGCCGAAGAGGCCGACGAGCGCGGGGAACGGGGGCTTGTTGCGCGGCTGACCGGGCTTGCCCTCGAGCGACTCGATCAGCGCCATCTCCTCGCCGCAGATGTACGCGCCCGCGCCGGGGTGGGCGTGGATCTCGCAGTCGAAGCCGCTGCCGAGGATGTTGCGGCCGATGTAGCCCTTGGCGCGGGCCTCGTCGATCGCCTGCTCGATGCGCTTGATCGACTTGTAGAGCTCACCGCGGATGTAGATGTAGCAGTGGTGCGACTTCAGGGCGAAGCACGACAGGATGCACCCCTCGATGAGCGAGTGGGGGTTGCGCTCCATGATCATGCGGTCCTTGAACGTACCCGGCTCGCCCTCGTCGGCGTTGATGACGAGGTAGATGGGCTTGTCCGTCTGCTTCGGCAAAAAGCCCCACTTGATCCCCGTGGGGAAACCGGCGCCGCCGCGGCCGCGCAGGTTGGAGGCCTTGACCTCCTCGTGGATCTTCTCGGGGGTCATGCCGCCCTTGAAGGCCTTGCGGAGCGCCCCGTAGCCGCCGTGGCGCTCGTAACCCGCCAGGGTGTGCAGCTCGGGGTCGTCCAGGTGCTTGGTCAGGATCTTGACGTCGAGATTCTTCATCACGCGTCCTTGGCCTTCGCTCGCAGGGACTCGATCAGGGCGTCCGCGAGGCGACGCTCTGGTTCTCGTGGTAGACGATGGGCCACTCGCGATCGGTCTTGTCGTTGACCTGGATCGCCGGGGCCGTGCCGCAGGCGGCCAGGCACTCGACCTCTTCGAGCGTGAAGAGGCCGTCCGCCGTGGTGCCCTTGTTCTCGACCCCCAGCTTGCGCTTGAGGTGCGCGAGGATCTCCGGGCCACCCGTGAGATAGCAGGCGATGTTGGTGCACACCTGAACGTGGTAACGGCCCACGGGTTTCAGGTTGTACATGGTGTAGAACGTGGCGACGTGCTGCACCTTGATGGGCGCGACATCCAGCAGGCTGCCGACGTACTCCATGGCCTCGGGCGGCACGTAGCCGAACTCTTCCTGGGCCAGGTGCAAGACGGGCAGCAGAGCGGCCTGCTTGTTCGGATAGCGCGAAACGATCTTCTCGAAGCGCCGCATGGCGGCGTCGGAGAAAGCAAGGCTCATGGGCGGTACCTGCGGATGCGGGGTTCCCCTGGAGGGCGGGAATGGGCCGGCCTTTCCTATTGCGTTTCCTCCGACGGGTCAAGGAAAAAGCCGGCCGCGCCGATGGCCTGGAATGAGCGTTCGAGCGCGCGCCGAGCGGCTTCGGGAGGTTTCCATGTGCATCCAGGTCAAGTCCGCGAACCCCGTTTCGGGGGGGGTCCCATGAGCGCTGAGCGGCGCGTTCACCCCCGCACGCCCGTCCACCTGCGGATCGCCTACCAGTCCGCCGGCGTGCTGAAGACCGACTACGTGGAGAACATCTCGCGGGGCGGCCTGTTCGTGGCCACGGAGGACCGCTTCGAGCTCGGGCAGCGCATCGAGATGGAGCTGTACTGCGTGGCGACGCGCACGAGCATCCCCATCCGGGCCACCGTACGCTGGACCGGCAGCCAGCCGCCGGCGCCGGACGCCCCGCCCATCATGGGCATCGGCGTGGAGTTCGACGAGGTCAAGGATCCCGGCCGCCGCAGCCACCTGGAGGCGATGATCGACGCCGCCTTCGAGCCGGCGCCCACGGTCGACCCGCGCAACCAGATCAAGGTCCTGGTGGTCGACCCGAACCACTACGCCCGCGAGCTGTTCCGCAACGGCCTGAAGTCCATGGCGCGCGAGGCCTTCGAGGTGGACGGCTACCTGGAGGTCCTCGAGGCGGCGGACGGCCTGGAGGCCCTGGAGCTCGCCCGGGGCATCCGCTTCGACCTGTTCATGGTCGAGCTGCGCACGCCCGAGGTCGACGGCGGGGAGATCATCCGGCGCATCCGGCGCCAGGTGAGCCAGTCGACGCCGATCTTCGCCATGTCGCGGCCGTTCCCCGGCGACAACGCCGAGGCGCTCTCGGCCGGCGCGGACGTGTTCCTGCGCAAGCCGGTTCAGCTCAAGCCCTTGTTCAACTCGCTCAAGGTGCTGCTGAAGTTCGACGCCCGGAAGTAGCCGGGCGCGCGGGCCTCAGGGCGCGGAGCAGACCGCGCCGCTGAGGTCGATGGTCCACTGACCCGGGTTGGCCGGATCGGGGTAGAGCGCCATCACGCCCGGGTAGCGCTTGCCGTTGAACGCGCCGGGATCGTCGTTGTTCGACGCGCCGCGCGTGGTGTGCCACAGCGCCGAGGGCACGCCGTCCAGGGTGACGGCCGGGGTCGGCGCCCACAGGTTGGTGCCGCCCTCGCCGCCGAGGCTGAGCGTCCAGAAGCCCCAGCCGGAGCCGTCGGCCAGGGGGCCGCCGCCGATGAGCTCGTTGTTCAGGTCGGCCATCTCGTAGCGCTCGACCGTGGGCGAGCTGACCACGTTCGACCAGACCCAGCCCTGGCCGTCGGCCACGAGGGCGCGGGCGGCGTTTTGGGCCGTGAGCTGCACGTACGCGGCGTTGGAGACGCTCCAGTAGATGGGCGCGCCGCGGTCGTCCGAGGGGATCGACGCGAGCGCGCCGCCGCCGACGGCCTGGGGCGCGATGCCCGAGGGCGCGCCGACACCGGGCGCGGGCGCTGCCTGGTAGCGCAGGAACGCCAGGTCGCCGGCCTCGGTGCGGTAGGCGATGACGATGATCACGAGCTCGTTGCCGAAGCGCATGGTGGTGGCCCACTCGGCGCGCACGGGGATGTCGCCCGGGGCGGTGATGGGCACGATGGCCGTCTCGCCGTCGGTGAAGCGCGGCGACAGGCGCACGATGCGGTCCGGGCAGACCACGATGGCGGCGATCTGGCCGGGCTGGTTGGGATCGCCGACCACGCGGTCGTAGGCGAGCACCTCTTCGCAGCCATCCACGGGGCTGAAGCCGCGCGTGTTCTGCGCGACGGCGCCGGTGGAGGGCGCGTTCCAGAAGATGCCGATCTGGCCCATGGCGTCGTGGGCCAGGGTGCCGCGCCAGGAGCTCACGCTCAGGTAACCGAGGAGGCCCGTGGCGCCCGTGAGGTCATAGGGCGGCTCGTTCATCTTCGGCGTGGTCTGCATGTCCGTGATGAACGCGGCCTCGGCGCTGACGTTGCCGTTGCGGTCGGTGAAGTCGACGAAGTAGGGCCGCAGGCCGGCGTCCGTCTCCACCACGAGGAAATACACGTCCCGGTTCGGGGCGGCGTCGAAGGCGAAGTTCGTGATGGGGCCCGGGGGCGTGATGTTGCGGCGCCAGCGGATGGCGTCCATGCCGCAGCACAGGCCGTTCGAGGGCAGGTCGTCGCAGTCGAGGTCGGCGGCGCCGCAGTCCTCGAGCGTGGGCACGCAGGTGGGGTCGATGCCCGGCGGGGGGTCGAAGTTGTAGGCCGTGCCCTCGAACACGCGCTCCGTGAGGGGCTCCAGCGTGAGCCGGGGCGAGTCGGGGTAGCCGAAGCGCACGTGCACGGCCTGATCGCCGCGCCGCACCAGGGCGCGCGTGCCGTCCACGGGCCAGTCCTCGTGCAGCTCGCCCTTGTACAGGTGGCCCGTCTCGGGGAAGAACGCGGCGAGCTTGCCCTCGTCCGCCGCCGTGCGGGAGGCCAGGACGATGGGCCGCTGGCCGTTGTCCGCGGGGAACGGATACTCGAGCGTGGCGCCGACCTCGGTGCCGAGCACGAAGGGCGTGTGCACGCCGCCGCCGAGCAGCGGCAGCACCTGGTGCAGGCGATCGCCGAAGCGCTCGTGGGCGTAGACCAGGCGCGTGGTGAGGCCGTCGCTGGCGATGAAGCCGGCGTCGCCGTCGCGGCAGAGGAAGTTGCCGATGGCCGCCCCCGTGCCGTCGATGAAGAGGCACTGGCCGGTGGTGCCGAAGCGCAGGATCGCGGCGTCGGACAGGCTGCCGGCGGAGTCGGGCGGCAGGTTGGGGCCCTCGAAGACCTCGACGGGCCCGGCGAAGCCGATGCCCGGCTCGACGAGCTGCCAGGCCACGCCCCGGTCGGCGGCGTCGCCCGCCGCGCGGCCGGCGACCAGGAGCTGACCCTGCACCTGCGCCACCAGGGGGCGCCCGGTGACCTCGAGGCTGCCCGGCACGCCGGCGGGATCGAAGGCCGGCAGGTACTGGATCGGCTGGTCGTCCCCCGTGGACCACAGCAGGTAGGGGACCTCGGAGACCGTGTACGCGGCGACGGAGATGCCCTCGGGCGCGGCGGCCGAGATGACCGTGGCCGGGCCCGTCCAGGTCAGATCGGCGCCGAAGGCGCGGACCTGGAGGCCCGCGGCGTCCGCCCAGAAGACATACGTCGTGTCGCCGGCGGTGGTGATGGCCACGCGCTCGAAGGGCGGGAGCTCGCCCTCGGGGGGCGCCTCGGCCCCGCCTGCGCCGCCGGCGCCGCCCACGGGCTCGCCGCCGACGCCGCCGGTGCCGCCGACGAGATCGG
>CAINDO010000509.1 GCA_903847385.1 uncultured Myxococcales bacterium | reverse complement strand
CGCGGAGGGCGCAGCGACCGGCGGCGCGGGCGGCGGTGCATCGGCGCGACAGCCGCTCGCGAGCGCGAGGCCGAGCGCCGCCGCGAGGCGTCGAAGGGCGGTGTTCATGTGGTCGGGCAGTGTAGTGCATTTCGCAATTCGCCCGCGGTCCATTAGGGTGCCACCCGAGCGCCGGGGGGTCTCCCGGTGAGGACGCATGCCGGAAACGCCCCCCCAGCCCGAGCCCCCGCCGCGTCCGCGCCGCACCGCCCGCCCCGCGGTGGGCAAGGCGCTCGCCCCCTGGCTGGCCGCGCTCTTCGGCCTCTTCGCGCTGCTGTGCGTGAACGCGGTCTACCTCGGCGCGATCACCGCTCTCGAGGCCGCCACGGGTCAGGTCTACCAGGACTGGTTCTACCTCTACGCGTTCCTGGGGCACCTCGTGCTCGGCGCGCTGATCCTCGTGCCGGCGGCGGTCTTCATCGTCGGGCACATGCGCAACACCCGCGGTCGACCGCAGCGACGTGTCGTCCGCGCGGGGTACGGTCTGCTCGCGGCGCTGCTCGCGCTGCTCGTCTCGGGCCTCGCGCTGCTCCGCCTCGACGGGCTCTTGCTGATCGACGACCCCGGCACCCGGGACGCCGTGTATTGGCTCCATGTGGTCGGCGCGCTGCCGGTGATGGGGCTCTTCGTGCTGCACCGCCTGACCGGCCCGCGCCTGCGCTGGCGGGTGGGCGCGCGCTGGGCGCTCGTCGCGCTCGCCGCGGGGGCGCTCGGGGCGGTCGTGCAGATGCAGGATCCGCGGCAGTGGAACCGCACGGGCAGCGCCGAGGGGCTGCGATACTTCGAGCCCTCGCTCGCGCGCACCGTGTCCGGCGGTTTCATCCCCGCCGCGGTGCTGCAGGCGGACGACGAGTGCAAGGTCTGTCATGCCGACGCCCATGAGACCTGGGCCCGCAGCGCCCACCGGTTCAGCTCGTTCAACAACCCGGCGTATCTGTTCGCCGTGCGCGAGACGCGGCGCGTGTCCATGGCCCGCGACGGCGACGTGCGGGCGGCGCGGTTCTGCGCGGGCTGCCATGATCCCGTGCCGTTCCTCTCGGGCCGCTTCGACGATCCGGAGTTCGACGACGTGGCGGATCCCACGGCGGCGGCGGGCATCACCTGCACCGTGTGTCATGCCATCAGTCATGTGAACAGCGTGCGGGGCAACGCCGACTTCACGCTCGACGAGCCCCAGCACTACCCCTTCGCCTTCAGCGAGCAGCCGGCGCTCCGCTGGGTCAGCCGGCAGCTCGTCAAGGCGCGGCCGGCGTTCCACAAGAAGACCTTTCTCAAGCCCCTGCACCGGACGGCGGCCTTCTGCGGGACCTGCCACAAGGTCCACCTGCCCGAAAAGCTCAATAAATACAAATGGCTGCGCGGGCAGAACCACTTCGACTCGTTCTGGCTGAGCGGTGTGTCCGGGCACGGCGTCGCGGCGTTCTACAACCCGCCGAAGGCGCGCGAGAACTGCCAGAGCTGCCACATGCCGCTGCTCGACTCCACGGACGTCTCGGCCGCCGTGCGGGACGACAGCGGCCGGCGTCGCATCCACGACCATGTGTTCCCCGGGGCCAACACCGCGCTGCCGCTGCTGACGGGGCAGCCGGACGCGGCGCGGACGGTCGCCACGCATGAGAACTTCCTCCGGGGCAGCGTGCGGGTGGACCTGTTCGCCGTGCGGGCGGACGCCGCCCTCGACGGCGCGCTCGCCGGCCCCCTGCGACCGGCGCTGCCCGCGCTGCGGCCCGGCGCCGAGTACCTGCTCGAAGTGGTGATTCGCACGCTCAAGGTCGGCCACCACCTCACCCAGGGCACGGCGGACTCGAACGAACTGTGGCTCGACGTCGTGGCGCGCGACGCCACGGGGCGCGTGCTCGGCCGCAGCGGCGCGCTCGACGCCGAGGGCGCGCTCGATCCGTGGGCGCACCGGGTGAACGCCTACGTGCTCGACCGCGCGGGCGACCGGATCGACCGCCGCAACGCCCAGGACATCTTCGTGCCGCTCTACGACAACCAGATCCCGCCGGGCGCCGCGGACGTGGTGCACTACCGCCTCGCCGTGCCCGCGGACGCCGTGGGCCCCATCGCGCTCGAGGCCACCCTGCGCTACCGCAAGTTCGACGCGACCTTCGTGCGTCTGTTCCTCGGCCCCGAGGCGGGCCGCGTGAACACGCTGCCCATCGTGGACATGGCGGCGGACAAGGTCGCGCTGCCGCTGGAGGGCGGCGCGAGCGTGCCCGTGGGTCTGGCGCCGGCCCCGGCCTGGGAGCGCTGGAACGACTATGGCATCGGTCTGTTGCGCAAGGCGCGGGGGCGGCAGCTTCGGCAGGCCGAGCAGGCCTTCGCCGAGGTCGAGCGGCTCGGGCGCCCCGAGGGTCCGCTCAACCGGGCGCGCGTGTATCTGCAGGACGGCCGCGTCGCCCAGGAGGCGCCCGAGGCGCTGGCGCGGGCGACACACATGGCCGAGCCCCTGGGCGCGCCCTGGACGCATCGCTGGCTCGGCGCGCTGGTGGAGCGCGAGAACGGGCGCCTGGACACCGCCGCCGCGCACCTGAGGAGTCTGTTGACCGATGTGTTCCCGGAGGCCGCGGGGCGCGGCTTCGACTTCACACAGGACTATCGCCTGCTGGCCGAGCTCGGGCAGGTGGAGTGGCTCGCGGCGCAGGCCGAGGCGCCCGGGAGCGCCCCGCAGCGGGCGCGCCTCGAGGCCGCCGTCGCCGCGTTCGAGGCCGTGCTGAAGCTCGAACCCGAGGATCTGGCCGCGCACTGGGGCCTGAAGCTGGCCTACGGCGTCCTGGGCGACGCCGAACGCACGGCGCTGCACGCCGCCGAGCACGCGCGCTACAAGCCGGACGACAACGCCCGGGACACGGCCGTCGCCCACGCGCGCGCTCTGCCCTGGGCCAACCACGCGGCGGAGCCCGTCGTGGTCTACGACCTGAGGTGACCGCGTGACCCGAGCCCCCGATCCGAACGACGAGACACCGGACGACGCCATCGTCGGCCGGGTGTTCTGGCGCGCGCTCCTGGCGCTGGGTGTGTTCGGCGCGGGGGGCGGGGCGCTGTGGGCGGTCACGCGCCCGGACGCGCCCACCGCCACCGCCCCGGCCGCGGCGCTGCCCTCGGCCCCGGTGCCCGCGAGCGCGTCCGGCGACACCTTGCCGAGCCTGCCCTTCACCGAGGTCTCGGCGGCCCTGGGCGTCGACTTCGACCGGTTCGACGGCGCGCGGGGCGAGCGCCTGCTGCCCGAGACGATGGGCGGCGGCGTGACCTTCTTCGACCACGACGCCGACGGCGATCCCGACCTGCTGGCGCTCGACGGCGCGCCCTGGCCCGGCGAGCCCGCGCCCGCCCGACGGCCGACGCCGCGCCTGTGGCGCAACGACGCCGGGCGCTTCGTCGACATCACCGTCGAGGCCGGCCTCGATCTCACGTTCCCGGGCATGGCCGCCGTGTCCGCGGACGTGGACGCCGATGGCGACGCGGACCTGCTCCTGACCGGCGTGGGCGGGCTGCGCCTGCTGCGCCAATCGGGAGGGCGGTATGCAGATGCCACCGCCGAGGCCGGCCTCGCGGACGCGCAGGACGCCTGGACCACCGCCGCGGTGTTCTTCGACGCCGACGGCGACGCCGATCTCGACCTGGCGGTGGGCGAGTACGTGCAGTGGACGCGGGCGCTGGATCTGTCGCTGGAGTCGACCCTGGACGGCGCAAACCGGGCTTACGGGCCGCCCAACCAGTTCGCCGGCACGTTCCCGCGGCTGTATCGCAACGACGGCGCGGGGCGCTTCCGGAACGTGTCCGCCGAGGCCGGCCTGCAGGTGCGCAACCCCGCGACGGGCGCGCCGCTGGCCAAGACGCTGGGCATGACCGCCGTGGACCTGGACGCCGACGACGACCTGGACCTGGTGCTGGCCAACGACACCGTGCAGAACTTCGCCTTCGTGCAGGGGCCCGGCGGGCGCTTCGAGGAGCAGGGCGCGAGCCTGGGCCTGGCCTTCGACACCGCGGGGCGTGCGCGTGGGGCCATGGGCATCGCGGCGGCGCACGCCTTCGACGACGACCGGCTGACCATCGCCATCGGCAACTTCGCCAACGAGATGGCCGCGCTCTACCAGCGTGCGGGCGCGACGACGCCCTTCGTGGACGCGGCCGTGCCGGCGGGCCTCGGCGCCCCGAGCCGGCGGGCGCTGAAGTTCGGCCTCGTGTTCCTCGACGCCGATCTGGACGGCGCGCAGGATCTGTTGCTGGCCAACGGACACATCGAGCCGGAGATCGGCCGGTTCCAGGCCGGACAGACCCACGCGCAGGCCGCGCAGCTCTTCTGGAACCGGGGCGGCGCGCCGGGGCCGGGTTTCGCCGAGCTCCCCGCCGAGCGCCTCGGCGCGCTCGCGACGCCGCGCGTGGGGCGCGGTCTGGCGGTCGCGGACATCGACGCCGACGGCGATCTGGACGTGGCCATCGCGCAGCCCCGGGGTCGGCTGGCGCTGCTGCGCAACGAGCAGCGCACGGGCAACCACTGGCTGCGCGTGCGCCTGCGGGGCGCGAAGCCGAACCTCGACGCGATCGGCGCCACGGTCTCGATCGACGTCGCGGGCCGGCGCCGGACGCGCACTGTG
>CAINDO010000508.1 GCA_903847385.1 uncultured Myxococcales bacterium | reverse complement strand
GTCCGGGGTCGGTGCGGCGTCCGGGGCCGCGTCCGGGGTCGGGGCCACTCCGGCGTCCGGGGCGGCGCCCGGGGTCGGTGCGGCGTCCGGGGTCGGGGCCGCGTCCGGGGTCGGGGCCACTGCGGCATCCGCGGTCGGTGCGGCGTCCGGGGCCGCGTCCGGGGTCGGGGCCACTACGGCATCGGGCGTGGGCGTCGGCGCCGCGTCCGGCGTGGGCACGGGCGGGACGGCCGCGTCCGCTTTCGGCGGTGCGTCGGCGTCCGGTTCGGGGCCCGTCGTCGCGTCCACGGTCGATCCGGCGTCGATGAAGACCCCGGACACACGCGACTCGCATCCCAGCAACAGGAACGTGGCGACCCAGAGGCGTTTGCGCATCGCGCGAGTGTAGGGGGGGCGCCCCCGCACCGCAACGCGCCGCGGTGCTACTGAACGACGGCCTTGCCCGTGGTCGCGGCGACGTCCTTGTACCCGCCGCCGTTGACCAGGCGCGTGAAGCCCTGCGCCTTCAGCGCGGCGGTGGCCTGGCCCGCGCGGCCGCCCACGGCGCAGTGCACGATCACCGGGCGGTCCTTTCGGCCGATGAGCTCGGCCATCTTGGCGGTGTCGCCCACGGGCACGTTCACGGCGCCCTCGACGTGCCCGGCGGAGAACTCGGCGGGGGAGCGGACGTCCAGGTACAGGACGTCCTTCTCGGCGGCGAGCGTGGCGACGGTGGGGGCGGCGGGTGCGCCGGGCGCGGCGGGCGCGGCGGCGGGCGCGCTGCCCGAGTTGCAGGCGAGGGTCAGGGCGAGGGCCGCGAGGCCGGGCGTGTGTCGAAACGAGGACATGGCGTCAAACCTTGGGGTTGGGCTTGGAGTCTTTGGCGGGCGGCGCGACGGCGTCGTTGCCCCGGGCCGGCGTGAGGCGCGAGAACAGCTCGGCGCCGGTGCGTTGCGCCGTGAGGTCCGCCGGCTCCGGCGCGCAGTCGTTCAGGAGCTCGATGGTCTCCTTCATCGTCTCGCACACGGCCACGTGACCCCAGTGGATGAGCAGTTCGGCCTTCGTGATCGCCTGGAGGGGTTGGGCGCGCACGCCGCTCAGCACGACGAGCGTGTTGTTCTTGGCCAGGCGTTTGATGGCCGACTCCAGGTTGACGACGCCCGTGGCGTCCATGGCCGGGACGTCCTCGAGGTCGAGCACCACGGCCCAGTAGTGGCGGCCGATGACCTCGAGCTCCTGCATGGCCTTCTGCGCGGCGCCGAAGAACAGCGGCCCGCCGATGTCGTAGTGCACCACCCCCTTGGGCAGGCCGCGCATGCGGTTGGGGTCGTGGTCGCCGATCAGGCGGAACTCGCTGACCTCGGCCATGCGGCGCATGAAGAGCAGCGACGCCAGCAGCACGCCGGCCACGACGGCCACCACCATGTCGAAGACCACCGTCGACAGAAAACAGACCGCGAGGACGCTCACGTCCGACCGGGGCGAGTGTTTCAGCGTGTGGATGAAGTGCGAGGCCTCGGACATGTTCCAGGCCACCATGAGCAGCAGCGCGGCCATGGAGGCCATGGGCAGGTAGTTCAGCACGGGGGCCAGGGCCAGCATCGACACGAGCACGAAGAGCGAGTGCACGACCGTCGAGATGGGTGACTTCGCCCCGGCGCGGATGTTCGTGCCCGTGCGGGCGATGGCGCCCGTGGCCGCGATGCCGCCGAAGAACGGCGCCACCAGGTTGCCCACGCCCTGCGCGAAGAGCTCGGCATCCGGGTCGTGGCGGGTGCCGGCGAGGCCGTCCGCGATGACGGCCGAGAGCAGCGACTCGATGGCGCCGAGCAGGGCGATGGCCACGGCGGGGGAGGCCAGATCGCGGAACAGGGCGAACGAGAACCCGAGCGGGTTGCCCTGGGCGTCCGGGAAGCTCCAGGGCAGCGCAAACGTGGGCGCAGATTGCGGAATGCCGTTCTGTTTCGCGTACTTGGAGCCGATGGTCACCACGTCGAAGTCGGCATGGAAGTGGTGGATCACGAACGCGACGAGGGCGGCGAGGCCCAGACCGATGAGCGGCGCGGGCACGAACCGGAGGGACTTCTGCGCGGCGTGGGGCAACCTCGCCAGAATGCGCGGCCAGGCGATCAGGATGGCCAGCGTGAACAGGCCGATCAGAAAGTCCCAGGGCCTCGCCGTGTCGGCGGCGGCGGCCATGGCCGCGACCTGCTCGGGCAGGTGGACCGGCCACTGGGCGACGGTCAGGCCGAAGAGGTCTTTCAATTGCCCGGTGGCGATGACCACGCCGATGCCCGTGGTGAAGCCCATGGTGACCGGGTAGGGGATGTACGTGATCAGCCGCCCGAGGCCGCCCAAGGCCATGATGACCAGCAGGCCGCCGGCGAGCATCGTGGCGACCATCAGGCCGCCGACGCCGTATTGCGCGGTGATGGGCGCCAGGATGGCGATGAACGCGGCCGTCGGGCCCGAGACCTGCGCGCGCGAGCCGCCCAGCACGGCGATGATGGCGCCGGCGACGATGGCGGTGTACAGGCCGTGCTGCGGGGGCACCCCGGAGGCGATGCCGAGGGCCATGGAGAGGGGCAGGGCGACGATGCCGACCACGAGGCCGGCGAGCAGGTCGGCGCGGAGTTCCGCGGCGCCGTAGCCCTCGGCGAGGGACTGCCGCAGCGCCGTGGCGATGGGGAAGCGGAGTATCGGACTAGCCATTCGGAGCGGCATCTCCCGCGTCCGCGCCGGCCGCGTCGGACGCATCTTCGAGGTCGAACTCGGCGTCGGGCAGGGGCGCCGGGGCGCCGGTCCCCGAGCCGGAGCCGGAGCCCGAGCCGCTGCCGCCGTTCGTGGGCGGCTGGGGGCGCGGGCCGGGGTCGAAGCTGCCCCCGTCGCGGGTGTCCACGGGGACGGGCGGGCGCGGATCGCTCGGCGTCTCGAGGCAGGCGCTGACGGCGCTGGCGCAGAGGAGCAGTGCGAGGCGGGCGGTGGCGGCGGGATGGCGGAGCGAAGTCATGGCGCGGCCTCGGTGGTGCAGGGGTCGTCGGCGGTGAGCAGGACGCTCGCGGTGCGCGCCGGCAGGCGCAGGGACAGGCCGTCCGGGCCGGCGTCCCCGACGGTGGCCGCGCCCGTGGCGACCACCAGCGGCAGTAGATCGCGCCCGGGCAGGGGCACGCGCACCGTGCGCGGCTCGGCGCTCCGGTTCAACACGAACAGCGCGGGGTGCGTATCCTCCGCGCCCCGCCAGAACGCCAGGGTGTCGTCCGTGGCGACGAGCCCGGTCAGCGCGCCCCGCCGCAGGGCCGTCGAGCAGGCCCGCAGCCGCCCCGCTCGCGCCACGGCGGCCCGCGTCGAGGCCTGCGCCGGCGTCCAGGCGTCGGCAAAGCGCATCGGCGACCGGTTGGCCGGGTCGTAGGCGCC
Source organism: uncultured Myxococcales bacterium (assembly GCA_903847385.1). GTDB lineage: Bacteria > Myxococcota_A > Bradymonadia > UBA7976 > UBA1532 > CAINDO01. Next base: position 21,467 of record CAINDO010000508.1, on the reverse strand, counting down.
CGCGAGGCCGATCTCGTCCCCGTAATACAGCACCGGCATGCCGGGCAGCGCGAGCACCGTGGAGAGGGCGAGCCGCGTGCGTTGCAGCGGGTCGTCGGCCTCGCCGGGGGCGTTCGTCGAGTTCAGCGGCGGCGTCGCGTCGACGAAACGCGGGACGTCGTGATTGCCGATCATGGTCGCCATGACTGCCGTGCTTCCATACCACGCGCGGGCGCTGTCGTTCACGGTTTCCTGCAGGGCGGTCAGGGGCAGGTCGTCTCGCGCCAGCGTCTCGCGCAGGCGCCACATCAGCGGGAAGTCGAACTGGCTGTCCAGGCCGTCCGGGCCCAGGTACCAGCGGATCAGGTCGTGGCCCTCGAGGCCCGTATAGGTCTCGCCGAGCAGCATCTGGCGCTCGCGCAGGCCCTCGAAGCGTGCGTGCACGCGGGCGGCCATGCGGCGCGTGACCAGCCGCGGCATCATCGGCACGGCGTCCAGGCGCAGACCGTCCAGATCGAAGCGCTCCATCCACCACAGGGCCGTCTCGACCTGATGCTCCAGGGCGCCCGAGGCCCGCCAGTCGATGTCCGGCAGGTACTCGGTGAACCAGCACGTCTCGATGTGGGTGCTCCACGGGCAGGCCGTCGCGCCGCACACACAGGCCGGCGTCCGCACCCACGACGGGTGCTCCGTCACGAGCGGGTGCGTCGCGTCCACGTGATTGAGCACGGCGTCCATGATCACCCGCAGGCCGCGGGCGTGGGCCGCGCGCACGAGGGCGTCCACATCCGCTTCCGTCCCGAAGGCGGGCTCGACGGCCCGGTCCGCGGCGGGCCAATACCCGTGATAGCCGACGTACTTGGCCGCGCCGCCCTCGCGCCCCACGCGCCAGTCCTCCGGGTTGTCGTACAGCGGCGAGAGCCACAGCACGTTCACGCCGCTGGCCTCGAAGAAGCCGCTCTCGACCACACGCAGCAGGCCGCGCAGCGTGCCCCCGACGCGGCGCTCCAGGGGCGCTTCGAGCTGCTCGGCCGTGAACGACGCCTCCGCGGCGAAGCGATCGAGCACGATCTGGTAGACGAAGGCGTCCTCCCAGCGGAACGCCTCGCCGGCGCTGACCCAGAACGGCGCGGCGAACGCCTCGAAGGCCAGGGCGTCCGGGCCGGTGGCCTCGAGCGTGAAGTGGTGTTTTCCGGGCGGGAGCGTCGGGAAGTCGAAGGTCACGGCGTCCGGCCACGTCTCGGCGGGCGAGACCGGCCGGCCGTCCAGGCGCGCGGTGAGCGTCGGCGGCGCATCGGGCGCGACGCCCGGCGGCAGCGCGGCCCGCAGCGAGAAGCGCACGCCACCCGGCTGGTCCTCGCGCTCCGAGAGCACCCACGCGGCGCGGGTGCAGTCGGGGATCTCGACGTAGGAGTGCTCGACACCGTCGGCGTCCTGCACGGTCTGCGGGGCGTCGGCGTCCGTGAAACGCTGCTCGCCGAGGCGGAGCCGGTAGCGCACGGGGCCCGGCGGCAGGTCGACCCGCGCGCCGTAGACGCCCCCCTCGCCGGCGCGCAGCGGCAGCGTCCGGAGCGCCTCGCCGGACCGCTGGTACTCCAGCGCGACGTCCCCTCGCAGGGCCCCCGGCGTGAAGCGGACGCTGAGCGCGCAGTCGCGGACGAGCGGGTCCGCCGGCTCGGGCGCGGGCTCACAGGCGCCCAGAAGCGCCGCGAGGCCCCAACCGGCGGCGACCCGGCGCCTCAACGGCCGACGAGCACGCGCGCCGTGCGCGGTTCCAGGGCGATGTCCAGGGTGCCGTCCGCGGCGACCGTGTAGGTCTCGTTGCCGTTGTAGACGTCCGTCAGCACGGTGCCCGGCGCGAAGCCCGTGGGCATGGCCGTCGCGCCGTCCCGCGTGCGGCTCGTCTGCGTGTCGTGCACGTTGATGACCACCAGCACGCGCTCGGCGGCGGTGGCGCGCTCGTAGGCCAGGATGCCGGCGTCCGGCTCGGCGCCGGTGTGGTCCGTGGACCACCGGAACTGCATCGCGCCGCGCCGCAGGGCCTCGTGCGCCTTGCGCAGCCCCACGAGCTTCTGCGTGACCTTGAAGGTCTCGCCCGTGGTGTCGAAGCCGCTGTTCCACATGTCCTCGCGGTTCGAGGGGTCCGGCCCGCCGCGGAACGCCTGCTCCGTGCCGTAGTAGATGCAGGGCACGCCGTCCGCGGTGAGCTGGTAGACCAGCGCCGTGTGGAGCTTGCGCACGTCCGGGAACTCGTAGAGGAACCGCGGCACGTCGTGGTTGTCCAGGAAGTGCACGAGCAGGTCGCGCGAGGGCACGCCCTGGCCCTGCGCGTCCACGACGCCGTCCGCCTTGGGCGCCTCGCTGTAGCGAGGCTGCGTCGGATTGTCCTCGGGGATGATCGACGAGTCGTCCAGCGCGCGGCGTTCTTCAAAGAGTTGCTGCACGCCGCGGGTGGCGCCGCCCTGGCCGAACACGCCGTTGAACACGCGGTACTTGGCCGAGAAGTAGAAGACCGAGTCCACGCCCTCGCCCTGCGTGTAGCTGCCGAGCAGGGCGTCGTTGCCGTCGAAGGCCTCGCCGAACATGAAGAAGTTCGGCTTGCCGATGGACTTGGCGTAGCGGCGGATGGCCGGCGCGAACTCCTCGAAGAAGTCCGGCTCGATGTGTTTGAGTGTGTCGATGCGGAAACCGTCGAAGTCCGCGGCCTTGATCCAGTACTGGAACACGCGGATCAGCGCCTGGCGGACCTCCGGGAGCTCGGTGCGGATGTCCTTCAGGCCGCCCGGGAAGTCGCCGTACATCTCCTGCTCGCGCACGTACTCGAACTTCACGCGGCCCGCGCAGGTGGGGTCGGGGTTGCAGGCCTGCCCGGCCGGGCTGCACTGCTCGCAGATGAGCGTGTCCAGGCGCGGGTTGTTCAGCCCGCCCTCGGCCTCCCACACGGTCACGCGCCCCTTGCCGTTGTACCAGGCGGGGTTGCGGAACTCCGGCGGCGAGGGCGGGATGCGGGTGATCTCGGGCTGCTCGATCCACACGAAGGGCGCCAGGCCGTTCTCACCGAGCGAGGTGAAGCCCTGCACGCCGCGGCTGTCGTACTCGGGGTCCCACTCGCTCACGCGGCGCAGGGACGACGGCTGGTCCGGGTTGCGGCTGCCGGCGCCGTTGCCGCCGCCGCCGAAGAACACGATGTCCGGCGAGCCGTTGCGGTTCACGTCGTAATAGAAGAGCTGACCCACGTGGTTGGTCACGATGTCCAGGATCACCTTGATCCCGCGCTCGTGGCACTTGCGGACCATCTCCTGGAGTTTCTCCATCGACCCGAAGTGCGGGTTGTGGTCCAGGAAACTCTGCGTCCAGTAGCCGTGGTAGCTGGCGAAGCCGGCGTCTTCTTCCACGTTGCGCACGACCGGGCTGATCCACAGGGCGGTCACGCCGAGGGTCTCGATGTAGTCGAGCCGGTCGATGATGCCCTGCCAGTCACCGCCGTGGTAGCTGGCCTCGCGCCGGTAGTCGACGTTGAAGTTGTTGTTGGGATCGCCGTCTTCGAAGCGGTCGACGACGATCTGGTAGATGATCTCGTCGCGCCAGTCTTTGACGTTGGCCGTGATCTTCGGGGTCGACTCGACCTCGACGCAGCCGGCGAGCGCGAGCAGCGCGGCGGGCAACAGCGTGCGCAATTTCATCGTCCACCTCCGCGGCCGTACCACCACTCGGCGCCGATGCCGAGGAAGTGAACGACGTCCTGCCCGGCGCGCGGGTCTTCTTCGGGATACATGGCCAGGGCCGCGTCGTTGAGGAGCGACACGGCGTAGATGAGGCGAAGCTGCGGGCGCGTGAGCGTGCCCACGGGATCGTCGCCGAAGGTCAGCGCGGGCATCAGGGCGACCTGAGTGATGCGGGCCTGGGCCTGGGTGAGCGTGCGCGGGTTCAGGCCGTTGCGGTGGCTGATCTGCTCGGAGACCTCGATGGCCGGCGTGAAGTACCGGCCCACGAAGAGCATGGGGCGGGCCGAGACGGCCGCCTCGATGCGGTCGTCGAAGTCCCTCGTCTCGCGGTCGGCGTCGAAGAAGCCGCGCACCCAGCCGCCGTAGAGCACGCCGAAGTGCTGCGTCTCATAGTTGCCGGAGATCGCCGCGCGGAGCTCCTGGGCGTCGACACTTCGACGGTCCGCGTTGAGCCCGGAGGGTTGTTCCCAGGTGCCGTAGGCCGCCAGGCCGCTCGCGTAGCGCAAGAACAGGTTGGCGAAGGCGTTGCGGCCGAAGTTCCACAGGCCGACCTCGGCGCCGGCCAGCCACCCCAGGTCGTCGGGCAGCGGGCTGGACTTGGTGAACGAGCCCTCGAGTTTCTCGTGGCCGCTGGGCAGGTGGTGGAACTCCAGATGCACTTTGACCTTCAGGCCGAACTCGTCCCCGCCGCCGAAGCGCTGCTCGCCCTGCAGGCTGGCGATGGTGCGCTGGCGGTCCATGACCTCGGCCTCGGCGGCGCCGAAGGAGAGGCCGGGCACGTTCACGCGCTGCACGTTGAAGGGGTCGTTCGGGCGGTTGACGCCCACGTGCAGGCCGACGCTGGTGTTCGGGCCTCGCCAGCCCAGGCCGCCGCCCAGCGTGTGCAGGTCGTCCAGGGGCCAGAAGTCGAAGAGGTACAGGTCGTCGCCGCGGTACATGCGGCTGCCGGCCCAGACGTAGCTGCCTTCGAAGCCCACGTTCCGGGCCTCGAGCATGGCCTGCCGGATGGCCGCCGAGACGTCGAAGTCGGCGCTGTCGTGGAAGAAGGGCTCGCCGATGGCCAGCGTGACCGTCGTGTCGACCTCGACGCCGTCGTTCGCGGGGCCCCGGTAGGCGTCGTACCCGAAGTCGAGCTCCAGGTAGTTGCCCTCGGCCGTGCGCGGACCCCAGGGCACCACGCTGGCCGGGCGACCGCGGCCGCCATCGAGATCCGAGGCGGCGACGACGCGCCCATACCCGCCGAAGTGGAACGGCGTCGCGGCGGGCGCGGGGGCGCTGGCCGGGGCCGGGGCCGGGGCCGGTGGGGCTGCGGTGACGGGCGCGCTCGGAGGGGCCGGCTCGGCGACGGGGGGCGCGGCGGCCTCCTGCGCCTGCCCGGTCACCGGCAGGGCCAGGGCGACCAGCACGGTCAGGGGCGCTCTCACGGAACGGGGCGCACGGGGGCGCGCCGGGGGCGGGTACGGCACGGTGGCGGTTCCTTCGGCAGGCGTCGAGAGCCCGCGGCGCGGGCGCGTCCGCGAGCGCCATCGGAATAGCAGGTTGGGGCCGGGAAAAAAAGCGAGCGCGCCTCGGCGTCAAACCATGCCGCGACACTTGTTTACTCGGGGGGGAGCCCCGTGGAGACTGGGCGGATGAAGCGAATCTGCATGGGCGGCCTCGGGGTCGCCGCGTTCCTGGCGCTCGGCGCCTGTGATGCCGGTGCCGGCGCCGCGAGCGCCACCCCGACGGACGCCGAGACGCCGCCTTCGGGGGGCACGGGCGGTTCGGGCGGCGCGGACGGCGCGGGGGGACAGGCTGTCGGCGGGACCGGTGGCGCCCGACCGGACGCCGCGCCCACCGCGGGCGTGATCCCGGACGCGGCGCAGACCGGCGGTACCCCCACCGCGGATCTCGGCCCCACGGGCGGCTCGCCGACGACGGACGCCGGCCCGACCACACCGGATGCCGCCACGCCGCCCCCCACGGGCGCCTGCAGCGGGACCTACGCCCGGGCGACGGAGGCCGGCATCCTCGAGGACGATCGCCTCGACGAGGTGTCCGGCCTGACGCCCTCGCCGACCACGCCGGACGTGCTCTGGATGCTCAACGACTCCGGCGATCTCGCGCGGTTGTACGCCGTGTCGACCTCTGGGCGGCTGCTCGGCATCCTGTACCTGCGGGGAGTCGAGAACGTCGACTTCGAGGACATCGCCGCGGGCCCGTGCCCGCTCGGGCAGCCCGGCGCATGCCTCTGGGTGGCGGACACGGGCAACAACGGCGGCGATCGGAGCGAGTTCGTGGTCCACGTGGTGCCCGAGCCCGCCGTGGACGCCGTCAACGGCTTCCCGGACCTGGCCACGGACCAGGTCTGGCACTTCCCGGTGCGCTACCCCGACGCGGTGCGCGACAGCGAGGCCCTGGCGCTGGCACCGGACGCGTCGACCTTCTACCTGTTCGAGAAGGTCGACGGCGCGCCGAGCCACGTGTACCGCCACCCGGGCAACTTCGCCGACGGCGTGCTGGCCGAGCTGGAGCCCGTGGCGACGCTGGCGGCTCCGGGCTTCGACGTGCCGCTCGGCCGCATGATCACCGGGGCGGCGATGCACCCGGACGGCCGGCGGCTCCTGCTGCGCGTCTACACGGGCAGCTACGAGTATCGACTGGCGGACGGAGCCGACTGGACTTCGCTGGCCGACATCGAACCGCTGCGCGTGGCCGCCGGGCCGCTCACGGAGCCGCAGGGCGAGGCGATCACCTACGACGCCTCGGGCCGCGGCGTGTTCACGATCTCCGAGGACCCCGACCAGACGCGCCGCGTGCCGCTGCACCACTACGACTGCATCCCCTGAGCCCGCCGTGCCGCGCCGAACGCTGCTGGTCACGGGCTTCGCGCCCTTCGGTCCCCACGCCCGCAACCCCTCGGAGCTGATCGCCGGGGCGGTGGACGGGTCGAGCGTGGGCGACGTGGGGATCGTGGGGCGCGCGCTGCCCGTCGTGTGGGATGCGGCGTTCCTGGCGCTGCTCGCCGCCGTGGCCGAGGTGCGGCCGACGGCGCTGCTCATGCTCGGCGTGGCGCAACGGCCGGCAATGTGTTTCGAGGTCGTCGCCCGCAACGTCCAGGGGCCGCGCGAGGACACCGCCGGTCGACTGCCCGAAGCCGGCGAGGTCGTGCCCGGGGGCCCGGCGCGCCTGACCGGGCGGCTGCCCTGGTCGCGGCTGGAGACCGGGCCGCTGCCGGTGGTGTACTCCGCCGACGCAGGCGACTACCTGTGCAACCACGTGCTGTACCGCGCCCTGCACGACCTGCCGGCGCTGGGCGTTCGGGGGTTCGTGCACGTGCCGCCTTTGCGCGCCGAGGGCGAGGCGACGCCCTTCGGGCAGCCGTGGCCGGTCCTCGAGGCCGCCGGCCGGGCGTTGGTGACCTCGCTGGCCGAGGCCCTTCAGGCGACCTCGCCGAACGCACCGGCCGCGCGCTCGCGGGCGTAGTCGGCCACGTCCGCCGGCCACTCGGCGAGCACGCTCTCGAAGCGGGCGGCGTCCCCGGCGAACAGGGCGCGTGTGGCCGCTTCGTAGCCCGGCAGGTCGCCACCGAGGGCCGTCATGAAGCGGTAGGTCACCTCGCGGGCGCGGCGCTGCCGATCGGGGGCCTCGGCCGCCTTGCGGGCGGCCTCGACGAGTCGCCGCAGCGCGACGGAGGCGCCGCCGGGCTGGGTCGCGAGCCAGTCCCAGTGGCGGGGCAGGAGCGTGACCTCGCGGGGGACCACGCCGAGCTTCGGGCGCCCCCGACCGCGGGCGGCGTCGGCGGGCTCACCGGCGTCGGGGTCGGCCCCGGCGTTCGGTGGCGTTGGCGGCGGCGCGTATCGTTGCGCGATGGCGTCGGCGTCGCCCCGCAGATCGAGCTCGACCGGTTGGGCGGTCGCGTCGTCGAAGACGAGCAGGGGCTTCGGCGCACCGCGGTGCAGCGCCTGGTGAGCCGCGTGGGCGACGGTGAGCCGGTCGCCGCGCGCGAGGCGGCGAAGGCCCAGAAACGCCGTGCAGGCGGTGGTGTCGGGGGACATGGGGGCTCCGTTCGTGGGGTCGGGTGTCTGGGGTTGAATATTACCCGGATATAAATCATCTGTAAAGCACACACCGGGAGAGACCCAAGCGGCGCCTCACGCGTCTCATGGTCATGGCCCCGCCGCTCACCGCCCCCGACTCGCCCCCCCGCCGCGTCGTCATCGCCGGCGGCAGTGGTTTTCTTGGGGTGTCCCTGGCCTTCGCGCTCGCCGAGCGCGGCTGGTCGGTGACGCTCCTGTCGCGCAACCGCCCCGTGGTCCACGGGCCCTGGGACTTCGCCGCCTGGGACGGCCGCTCGCCCGGCGACTGGCACGCGACGCTGGACGGCGCGGCGGGCCTGGTGAACCTGGCCGGTCGCACGGTCGACTGCGTGAAGACGCCGGACCACTGCGACGAGATCCTGCGGTCGCGCGTCGAGTCCACGGCTGCCCTGGGCGCGGCCTGCCGCGCGGTCGCCGCGCCGCCGCCCGTGTGGGTGCAGATGGCCACGGCGCACATCTACGGCGACCCGCCGCGGGCGGTGTGCGACGAGGACAGCCCGTTCGGGTACGGCCTCGCGCCGACGGTCGGTCGGGCCTGGGAGGCGGCCTTCGCCGAGGCCGTGCTGCCCACGCAGCGCGGTGTGGTGCTGCGCACGAGTTTCGTCGTCGGGCGGGATCGCGGCGCCGGGGGCGGGGCCGTCTCGCGCCTGCTGCCGTTGGCCCGGCTCGGCCTCGGCGGTCGCGTGGGCAGCGGCGAGCAGGGGATGAGCTGGATCCACGAGGACGACATGAACCGCCTGTTCGAGCGCGGCCTGACCGACGCCTCGATGCGCGGCGCGTACATCGCCACGGCGCCGAATCCGGTCTCCAACGCCGAGTTCATGCGCTGCTTGCGCCGGGCCGCGCCCACGCCGAAGCTGCCCTTCGGGCTGCCCGCGGCGGAATGGATGGTCCGGCTTGGCGCCGCCGTATTCCTGCGGACGGACCCGGAGCTCGCGCTCTACGGGCGTTACGTCGTCAGTAAACGCCTGGCCGCGGAAGGCTTCGACTTCGTGTACCCTCGGCTCCCCGAAGCGCTGGCGGCCGTGGTGACTGGCCGGCGCGAACCCACGTCCTGAGGTGTTCATGTCCGCCAAGCGCCGCCGCCCCTTGCTCCCCCTGCTCCTGTCGAGTCTCGTGGCGGGAGGGGTGGGCGTCGCCTGTTCGTCCTCGGACGACGACGCGGCGGACTCCGCGGACGCGGGCACCGGTGGCACGCCCGGCACCGGTGGCACGCCCGGCACCGGCGGCACACCCGGCACCGGCGGGACACCCGCCGCAGGCATCGGGCACGCCTACTACGCCGTCGGCGACGAGGTCTTCCGCATCGAGGCCACGGCCGGCGCGGCCCCGGAGAACCTCTCGGCCGCCCTGGCCGCCGTCGCCCCCGGCGCGCGGGACCGCTGGATCACCGCCAGCCCGGACGGCGCCTGGATGGTGATGTCCTCCGAGCGCGGCGGCTGCGGCGGCGAGTGCCTGGTGCGAGTGCCGGCGGATCTGTCGGCCATCGAGCCCGTGCTCGCCGGCGGCGCCGAGATCTACGTCGAGGGCATCTCCGCGGTGGACGCCTCGGGGACGAAGGTCGTCTTCGCCGCCAAAGGCGGCGGGCCCCACGAGATCGATCTGTATCTGACGGAGCGTGCGGGCGACGCCTGGGGCGTCCCGGTGTTGCTGACCGGCGACTCGACCTACACCTACAACAACATGCCGGCCCTCGACCGCAGCGGGGCGCGCGTCTATTTCGACTGCGGCAGCAACCCGTACCCCGAGGACGGCGGCAACGACGCCTGCGTCGTCGACCTCGACGGCAGCGGCTTCGCCAAGGTCGTCGGCCCGGACACGCTGCCGGACGCGCGCTACGACAAAGTGCAGAACCCGCACCCCGGGCCGGACGGCGTGCTCTTCGAGAGCTCGTGGCCCGTGGACGGGGACGCCCCGGAGCTCATCTGGCTGCTCCCGGCGGCCGGCGGCGACCCGACGCCCATCGGCCGCGCGTTCCCCAACGCCGTCAGCCCCTGCGCGCTGGGCGACGGCCGGTTCTTCATGCTCTGGCTCGGCCGCGCGGGCAACCCGGACGGCAAACACGAGCTCACGCTGGTCGACCGGGCGGGCGCGCTCATCTCCGTGCTGACGCCGGACGTGGACGTGGCCGACATCGGCCTCGGGTGCAGCGACTGATGGGCGCCCTGCCTCGCGTGATTCTGGGCACGATGAACTTCGGCGCGCGCACCCCGGCCGCGGACGCGGAGCGCATCATGGCCCGCGCCGTGGAGCGGGGCGTGCTGCACTTCGACACGGCCAACGCCTACGCGGACGGCGCCTCGGAGCGCCTGGTGGGCGCGTTCTGCCGCGCGCGCCCGGCCGCGGGCATCACGGTGGCCACCAAGGTGGGCATCGGCACCCTGCGCGGCCCGGCGGAGGGTCTGGCCCCGGCGGTCGTCACGGGCGCGCTGGAGGCGAGCCTTGCGCGCCTGGGCATGGACGCCGTGGCCCTGTGTTACCTGCACAAACCCGACCACGGCACGCCCATCGCGGACACCCTCGGCGCCCTCGCGGACGCGCAGGCCCGCGGCCTCATCGTGGACTGGGCGATGTCCAACTACGGCGCCTGGCGCAGCCACGAGGCCCTGCTCGCCGCGCGGGACGCGGGACTGTCACCGCCGTGCACCAACCAATTGCTCTACAACGTGCTCGTGCGCGACCTGGAGCACGAGTACTTCGACTTCGCCCGGGCGCAGGCTCTGTCGACCACGGTCTACAACCCGCTGGCCGGCGGGCTGCTCGCCGGCGCCCACACGCCCGGCGCGCCGCCCCCGGGCTCGCGCTTCGACAAGAACCCGATGTATCGGCGTCGCTACTGGTCCGATCGTCTCTTCGACGTCGTGACCGATCTGCGCGCCGTGGCCGAGGCCGCCGGCCTGGAGCTGCTCACGCTGGCCTATCGCTGGCTCCTGGGCGCGTCGGGGGTGGACAGCGTGATCGTCGGCCCGGGTACGGTGCCGCACCTGGACGCGGCGCTGGACGCCCTGGGCGCGGGGCCGCTGCCCAACGACGTCTTGAAGGCGGTCGACGGAGTTCACGCCGCATATCGGGGCACGGATGCACGCTACGCCCGTTGACGCGCTCGACGTCGAGGCGGCGATCGAACACTGGCGCGCCCACGGCTACGCTCGCCTGGGGCCGGTGCTGGACGCGGCGCGTCTGACGGAACTGCGTGACCGCGCCGACGCCATCATGCGGGGCGAGGTCGTCGTCCCGGGCCTGTTCTTCCAGCACGACGCCCGCACTGGGCGGTACGAGGATCTGGAGCACGGCAAGGGCTGGGAGGGGCCGTCCCTGGCCTACCGCAAGATCGAGAAGCTCGAGCGCGACGACGTCTTCCGGCGCCTGGTGGACGAGCCGCGGTACGCCCCGCTCGTGCGTGCGGCGTACCCGGGGTCGGCCGGCGCCACGGTGTATCGGTCCATCTTGATGTCCAAACCCGCCGGGGGCGGCACGCCCTTGCCCTGGCACCAGGACGGCGGCCAGTTCTGGGGCCTGGACCGGGAGCCGGTGTGCCAGCTCTGGACGGCGCTGGACGACGCGCCCGAGGACGGGGGCTGCGTCGAGGTGCTGCCCGGCTCGCATCGGGGCGGGCTGGCCACGCCCCTGGGCGGCGTCGTGCCCGAGGCCCTGGTCGCCGCGTCGGACGCGGACGCCCACGCCGTCGAGCTGCCCGTCCGCGCCGGCGAGGCGCTCCTCATCCACAATCACGTCTGGCATCGGTCGGCGCGCAGCCTCACGGGCGCGCAGCGCCGGGCCTTCTCGGTCTGTTACCTGGACGCCGCGACCCGCTGTCGCCGGCGCAAGGGGGCGCCGCGGACCTTTTTCACCGCCTTCGCAGACGCGCCGTTCTGATCCACAATCCCTGATCCATCCCCGGAGATACGCCGATGTCGTTGCCCACGTCTCTCGAGTCGAACACGCTCGCGTCCATCGATCCCGCCACCGGCGAGGTCGTCGGCACGGTGCCGGTCACGCCCGTGTCGGCGATCCCCGGCGTCGTCGCCCGCGCCCGCGCCGCGCAGTCCGCCTGGGCCGCCCTCGGCGCACAGGGGCGGGTCGAGGTCCTGCGACCCGTCGGCCCGGCGCTCCTGGCCGCCGCCGAAGAGCTCGGGCGCCTGATTTCGCGCGAGATGGGCAAACCCGCACGCGAGGGCACGGGCGAGGCCAAGGACTGCGGTGGCGGCTGGGCGGCGGAGCTCGAGGAGATCGCCGCGGCGCTGGCGGACGAGGTCGTCGAGGACGCCGGGACGCGCACCCTGCAGTGTCACGACCCGCTCGGCGTGTGCGCGGCGATCACGCCCTGGAACTTCCCGCTCGAGATGGCCCACTGGATGATCCTGCCGGCGCTGGTGGCCGGCAACACGGTGGTCTTCAAGCCGAGTGAGGAGACGCCGCTCACGGGACAGGCCTACGCCGACCTGCTCAACGCGGTGCTGCCGCCGGACGTGCTGCAGGTGATTCACGGGGACGAGACGCAGGGCAAGGCGCTCGTGGCCGCCGACGTGGAGCTCATCGCCTTCACGGGCTCCCGCGCCGCGGGCCGACAGATTCTCGCCGAGGCCAGCCGCGACCTGAAGCGTGTGATTCTCGAGCTCGGCGGCAAGGACCCGATGATCGTGCTCGACGACGCCGCGCTCGAGCCCGCCGCGCGGTTCGCCGCCCGCAACAGCTTCCGCAACTGCGGTCAGGTCTGCGTCAGCACCGAGCGCATCTACGTCGACCGCGCGGTCGTCGGGCGTTTCCTGGAGTTGCTCGCCGTCGAGACGGCCAAGATGACGGTCGGCAACGGCCTCGAGGCCCGCACCGTCGTGGGCCCCATGGTGGCGCCCTGGCAGCGCGACCACGTGCTGCAACAGATCGACGCCGCGGTCGCCGCCGGCGCGAAGGTCTACTCCGGCGGCACGGGCCACCACGGCAACTTCGTGATGCCCACGATCCTGACGGACGTGACGCGGGACATGGCCATCGTCGCCGAGGAGACCTTCGGGCCCGTGGCCGTGGTCATCCCCGTGGACGGCGACGACGACGCGGTGCGGCAGGCCAACGACACGCCCTACGGCCTCGGCGCCGTGGTGTTCGGTCAGGACGAGGCCCGCGCGGCCCGCGTCGCGCGGCGGCTCACCGCAGGCATGATCGGCATCAACCGAGGCGTCGGCGGGGCGTCGGGCACGCCCTGGGTCGGCGCCCGGCAGAGCGGCTACGGCTACCACAAGGGCCCGTCGGGCCATCGTCAGTTCACCCAGGTTCGACTCATCTCGACCCGCAAGTCCTGAAACCACACACTCGAGAGACAGGAACACAAAATGCTCAAGCGTCGACTCACCGCCACGGTCTGCACGGCCGCCCTCGCGCTCGCCGTCTCCACCCCGCTCACGGGCTGCTACGGCAGCTTCGGCCTCACCAAGAAGATCTACAAATGGAACGGCGGCCTCGGGAACAAGTTCCTGAACACCGTCGTGCTGTGGGCCTTCCTGATCGTGCCGGTCTATCAGCTCGCCTCGCTCGGTGACTTCCTGATCTTCAACCTGATCGAGTTCTGGACCGGCTCCAACCCCGTCGCGGACGCCAACGGCGTGAAGCCCGAGGTCACGCGCCTGGCGGACGGCAGCCTGGAGATCCGGCGCGGGGACGCCGTCTACGTGCTGCGTGTCGTCGCCGACGACCGCTTCGAGCTGCAGGTCGGCGACCGCGTCGTCGGCGAGGGCCGCGTCACGCCCGAGGGCGACCTGCTGATGACCGTCGAGGGCCGGGCGGACGCCGTGCGGATCCCCCGCGCCGAGCTCGAGGCCTTCGCCGCCCGCCTGCCCGCGGACGCGCTCGCCGTTCGCTGATCGGGCCGGGAACGCCCGCGTTCCTTGCTTCGGTCCCCCCCTGCGCGTAGGGTCCCCGCCATGAACGAGGGCACACGTGAAATCGACCGCGAAGCCGGTGACTGGATCCTCGAGGAGCGAGCGCCCGATGGGGTGTTCGTGCTCTCGGTGGCGGTCGGCTGGGTCGGGGCCTATGTGGTCGAGCACGCCCTGACCCGCGAGCAGGTCGCCGCGTGGCGCACCCAGGGTCGCGCCGTGCTCTCGCGGCTGTCCGGGCAGATCAACGCCCGCGAGATCGCCGCCGCCCGGGAGCGCCTGGCCCGGGGCGGCTCGCGCGCTTAAAAGAGCGTCGCCTGCTGGGCCGTCTCGGCCGGTGACTTGTCTGCGCCGAGGCTGCCATCGCCGCTGAGCGGGCTGTTGCTCGGGTAGGGCACCTTGCCCGAGGGCACGACCTGCGACGCGCGGTCGAGATGCACGTCCTGGTCGTCGAAGAAGATGTGCGGCCGGAACGCTTCGAGCACGGCCCGCTTCTCCACGCCGCCGAGGAAAAACGCCTCGTCGATGTAGACGTCCCAGGCGCGCAGCGTCTTGATGACCCGCATCTCGGCGGGGGCGTTGCGCGCGGTGACGATGGCGATGCGCACGGGCGAGTACTCGACCGCGATGGGCAGCCGCTCCTGCAACCGCGCGAGCTTCTTCAGGAAGCTGGCGTAGGGGCCCTCGGCCAGGGGGATGTCCTGCTCGCGGTCCTCGGTGCGGTGGTAGGTCTGCAGGCCATCGCGTTTGTAGACGACCTCGGCGCTCTCGCTGAACACCACGGCGTCCGCGTCGAAGGCGATGCGCACCTGGTCGTCCGGCGGGGCCACCGTGTCGCCCTTGCGCGGCGGGTCGAACAGCCGCGCGGCGGCGCAGGCGCGGCGGTCGATGACCTTCTGCACGTCCTGCGGGTTCCGCGAGAGGAACAGGTCGACATCGAAAGGCTCGATGTAGTCGGACACGGGCTCGCCGCCGGTGAAGGCCGAGCGCGTGATGGGCAGGCCGAGCGTGCGGATGGTCTGGAGCACGCGCAGGCCCGTCTCCGGGCTGTTCTGCGACATGACCACGACCTCGACGAGGGGTGACTCACCGGGCGCGCTGAAGCGGTTCAGGCCGAGCAGCGCGCGCACGAGCGGCAGGCCCGTGCCCGGCGCGAGCGGCTCGTGCTCGCGGTCGAGCATGTAGCGCCGGTAGGCCTTGATGCCGCGGGTGCGGAAGACTTCTTCCGCTTCCGTGAGGTCGAAGAGGGCGCTCGAGGAGACGCCGATGACGAGGGTGTCGGAGAGATCGAGGGGCATGGCCGGGCACCATAGCACAGGGCCCGGCGCGCCTCACCGGGGGTCGAAGGGCGCGAAGGCCTCCAGGCGGTGAAAGTCCGGCTGCGGGCCCCCGGTGGGCGTGGCGCACAAGTAGCGGCGCGCCTCGCCCTGGCCATGGATGGCGAAGGCATTGGCCGTCCAGGGCCGCGGCGGGAGCCACGCGGCGGGCAGGATTGCCGTGGCCCGCCAGCGAGCGCCCGTGCGCTCGACATCGAGCCGGAGCGGCAGGCAGCGCGCGTGGGCCTGCCGCCGGCCGCGGAGCAGCAGCACCAGGTGGTGCCCGTTCGGGCCGATCTCGACCTCGAGATAGGTCTCGTCCGGTCCGACCAGGAAGAACTCGACGACCTCGAAGGCCCACAGACCGTCCCGCGGGCCGGGGGGCTCGGGCGGCGCCGGGTCGTCGTGGAACGGCGCGTCGATCGTCAGGTGCAGGCCGTCGTCGGCGGTCGAGACGCACAGCGTGGCGCGCTCGGTCGGCGCGGCGGGGGCGGCGTCCCAAGTGTGGGCGATGTCGAAAATGACGGGGCTGCGCATGGCCGGAGCATACCTTCGATTTCCCGGGCGTGGGCGGCGTGTGTTGATCGTAGGATGCCGCCGAACGTTCGACCCCACCCGGCCCGAGCCCACCAGCCCGACATCGAAAGACCGACATGCGCAACGACGACAAGCTCCTGACCCCGCAAGCCGACGGCGTCCGCCGCGAAGTGGCCCACGACGAGAAGACCTTCTTCGAGAGCTATTACCGTTCGACCGTGCGCCCGGGCACCATCCCCGAGGATCGGCAGACCATCGGCGGCGTGGCCGAGCTGGAGTCGCGCTTTCACTACAACGCGGTCGAGAACGCCATCATCCGGTGCGTACTGCACCGCACGCCGCCCCCGCGCGGCATGGCCGTGGAGACTTGGCGCCTGCTTCAGCGCCGCGCCGGGCTGCGCCACCTGGACATCGGGTCGGGCACGGGCCACTGGATCGACTTCTTCCGCAACGTGCTGCTGGTGTCGGGGTCCGTGGCCGTCGAGATCGTGCCGCAGATGGCCGAGTTTCTGACGCAGAAGTACACGAACGAGTCGGGCGTCACCGTGTTCAACACGGACGCCGCCGGCGAGGACTTCGGTCCGGACCTGATCGGCGGCGAGGTCGACTTCGTGTCCGCCATCGGCGTGATGTTCCACATCGTGGACGACACGCGGTGGGCGCGCGCCTTCGCCGGGCTCGCCCGGTCCCTCAAGCCGGGCGGCCTGATGTTCCTCGGCGGCGACTTCGGCGCCGAGACGCGCAACACGCAGTTCCACAACGAGGACCGCTTCACGAGCTGGCGGGAGTTCCACCATCAGACCCCGGGCGCCGAGGAGCTGCGCGTCAACAAACGCGTCCGTGCCCTGACGACCTGGGTGACCGAGGCCGCGCGCCTCGGCCTCGAGGTCGTGGACCTGGTGCGCGCCGACCGCGACTACGCGATCACCACCCCCGAGAACGACATCCTGCTGCTGCGCAAGCCGGACTGAGGCGACCGCTCAGGGCATGATCCAGCGGGCGCTGCGCATCGCCGCGGCGTCGCGCGGCGCGCGGTCCAGAAGCGCCGCAGGGGGCTGGTAACCCGGCGGCATCAAGAGCCCCGTCGCCTGCACGGCGGGCGCCGTCGTCTCCCACACCGTGAACTCCATCGTGGGCACGTTGGTCTGTTCGAGCGCGACGAACCGCCGCCAGGCGGGGAGGGTGGTGCCGAGCCAGGTGCGCAGCGTGGCCACGTCCGGCACGTCCGCAGCGAGGCTCGGGGGCAGCATGACCTCGCTGACGGCGTCCCACTGCGGGTCGGCCCGGGCGTCCGTGACCAGGCCGTAGACGGCCTCCCAGGCCACGTGCGGCACGCCCGAGGACGGCCCATAGAGCGGGATGCCCGGCACGGGCTCGGCGTGGGCGTCCACGTAGGAGGGCAGATGCAGCACGGTGGCCGCGAAGTGTTGCCCCAGGCCCGTGACGTGCACGCGGCCCATGGGGTTGTTGCCGTGCAGGAAGTCGAGCTGCTGCAGGGCGCCGTCGCGATAGCGCGCGTCGCCGGTGACCTTGAAGGCCAGCGCCAGCTCCCGTGCCGGCGCGTACAGATCGTTCCCCCAGCCGCGCAGGGCGTAGTAGGGGTGGTCCGGCCGATACCAGGCGCGGCGGTAGGGCAGGGTGCCCTGGCCCTCGAGCCACGTCTCGGCGCGGCCGGTCAGCGCCGCCTCGACCCGTGTGCCCCAGCCCTCGGGGAAGGCCGCCGGGTCGAGCGCCACGGACACCGCCAGGTTGATCTGGCCGCGCCACCACAGGTTGCCCACCTCGTTCTGGAACACACCGGCCATGGCCGGCGCGGACAGGGCGTCCCCGGCGAGGGCGTCCAGGCCGCCGCTGGCCAGCCACAGCTCCGTCGCGGCCCACAGGATGCGCTGCGGCGAGGGCTCGGGCGCCTCGATGAAGTGATGCGCGCTGCCATCGCGGGCGGTGAAGTCGTGTCGCACGCGGATCGCCGGATCCGTGCCGTAGGCGAACGCTCGCTGGGCGCTCTCGAGCCACAGGTCCGCCGCGGCGGCGTCTCCGGAGAGGCGCAGCGCGCGGCTCAGCATCGACGCGGCCCGGGCATAGATCAGCGTGCCGTTCCGGGTGGGCAGGGCCAGATAGTAGGGCTGCGGATCCAGGCCCGGATCGGGCACCTGCGGGTGCGAGGTCGCCTCGATCCACACGCCCACGCCGCCCTCGGGCGTCTGTGCCTGCCGCCAGACCTCCAGGCCGAACACGGCCTCGTCGAGCAGGTCCGGGCGGCCGTTGCCCGACTCGGGCAGGTGCAGTTGGCCGTCCGTGAAGGCCTCGGGGTTCAGCAGGTAGGTCTGGGCGAGATCCTCGACGGCGCGCAGGTGGAACGAGCGGCGGTCGAAGTCGCCGGCGTCGTGCCAGCCGCCCGTCACGTTCGGCAGGGACTCGTCCGTGGCCGTGGCCGCGACGGCGGCGAAGTTGTCGTAGGCGACGAACCGCCCGGCGGCGTCCAGGAAACCCCAGCCCTCGGCCGAGTGGTCGGCGTAGTCGTTGCCCGGCTGCGGGTTCTCCGGCGCGGCGAGCGGGGCGAACCCGCCTCTGAATGTCTGATGTGCGTCCCCGCGCGCCCAGGGCGTGACCGCCGGCTCCAGGGGCGCGCAGCGATTGTGATACAGCCCGCGTGCGTAGGTGTAGAACGGCTCGCCCAGGGCGGCCTCGGCGATGTCGAAACTTCGGGAGCGGCCCAGGCCGGCGACGCGCAGGTGGTAGCGCCCCTCGGCCTGCAGCGCCGTGAAGTCGAGCAGATGGACCTGCTCGCCCGTCTGGTCCGGCAGCGACAACGCGGGCTCGATGGTGCCGTTGAAGACCACGGCCTCGTCGCTCTCCCGCACGACCTCGAAGGGCGTGCCATCGAGGAACGACAGATCCAGCGGGCCCACGGCGGGCAGCCACACGCCCAGGTAGGCCTGCTTCGGCGCCTCGGGCAGGTAGCCGAGCTGGTTCGCCTTGAAGGCCCATGAGAGCGAATCGTCCTGCGACCAGG
Organism: uncultured Myxococcales bacterium; assembly: GCA_903847385.1. Taxonomy (GTDB): domain Bacteria; phylum Myxococcota_A; class Bradymonadia; order UBA7976; family UBA1532; genus CAINDO01. The sequence continues at coordinate 2,945 of CAINDO010000508.1, read as the reverse complement.
TGAGCGGATGCTCATACCCCCAGGGATCGCGCACGGCGACGGTCTCGCCGTCGACCAGCGGCCGGGGCAGGCGCAGATAGGTCACATATCCATGCTCGGCGGCCGTCGTGCGCTGGGGCGGCGCGCCATCCACCCACGGACGCGGCAGGCTCAGCTCGCCGAAGGCCTCGACCCAGGGGTGCTGCTCGACGACGTCCAGGGCGTCGCCGGCGCAGTCGACGAGCGACCAGGCACCGTCCAGGGCCGTGAGCAGGTCCGGCTCGTAGCGCAGGCGGGTCTCATGCCACGAGAAGGCGTACTGATACCCGGCCCACCAATCGGCCACGAGGTCGCGGTTGTGCTCCATCGCTTCCAGATAGGTGTGACAGTCGGCCTGATAACGCTCCAGCAGCCACGCGGTCGGGTCCATGTAGAGGGCCACCCACTCGTCCGTGAGCACGCGGAGCTCGGCCGCCGGTCGGAAGGCCGGCGCGGGCGAGGGCACGCACCGCGGGCCGGGCTCCCAGGCGCGGGCGCCGGGGCGGCAGTCGGGGCCGGGGCCCTGCGGCGTGGCGGCCACGGTGATCTCCTCGGGCGTGAGGACGCGGGCCCAGACACGGACCTCGTCGACGGCCATGCGAGCGCCGTCGGCCAGCGTGAAGCGACCCACCCCGAAGGGCGCGCCGAACACACCCGGACCCACGGACTCCGTGCCCGACGTCGCCGCCGTGCGCACGCCGTCGAGGTAGACCTGCCACGGCGTGCCCGCCTCGAAGCCCGGCGGGAACACGACCGCCACGTGGTGCCAGCAGTCGCCGGGCCGGCCGTAATTGGCCGACTGGCGGCCCGCGGCGGCGCCGCCGAACACATTCAGCTCACCCCAGGCCATGCGCACCGCCAGCGTGGGGGTGCCCCAGGCCGCGTCGCCGAAGCCGAAGAGCGTGCCCGAGCCATTGTTGCCCGCCTTGAGGAACCAGCCCTCGAAGGTCAGGCCGTTCGCGGTCGGCAGGGTGGTCAGGCCGGGGGCGACGGCGCCGTTCTGCGTCGTCTGGCCCGTCGGGCCATAGGACTGATTGTCGCCGCCCCGCGCGCGGTTGGCCGGCGCGAAGCCCGCCGCGCGGTCGGCGATGAAGACGGCGCCTGCGGCCGTGTCCGTGAAGTCGCCGTCCAGGTTGAGCTCCAGGGCCAGGCCCGTGCGATCGACCGGCCACAGGGGCACGGGCGGCACTTCGGCGTCGACGTCGATCACCGCCGCGTCGCTCTCCGGGGCGGGGCCGGCGTCGGCCGTGTGGAACGGGATGCACTGCGGGGGCGGGGTGGCGGCGTCCGGAACCGGCGGTGGGACGGCGGCGTCGGGGGTCGGGGGGACCACAGCCGCGTCCGGGACGGGTGGGGTGGCGGCGTCCTGGATCGGCTGGGCGGCGTCGGGCGTCGGGGGGATCACAGCCGCGTCCGGCCATGGTGGCCCGACGAAGGCCTGGTCGGGCTCCGGGGGGGCGGCGTCGGGTGGGACTGCGGTGTCGGGCAATGGCAGCGGCGCGGCGGCGTCGGGCAATGGCGGCAAAGCTGCGTCGGCACCCGCATCGGGCTCCGGCCGCGCTGCATCGGCACCGGCGTCGGCCGTCGGCACCGGCGCCGCGTCCAGCGTGGGCGGCGGCGGCACGGCCGCGTCGGGCCGGGGCGCCGCGGCGTCCGGCGTCGCGGGAGGTACGGACGCATCGGGCGTTTGCGGCGCGATCACGGCGTCGTTCGCCGTGTCCGGCCCCGGCGGCATCGCGGCGACGTCGGGCGTCGGCTTCGCATCGGCGGCCGTTCCAAGGCGGGCGTCCGAACCACCGTCGCAGGCGGCGAGGGCCATTGAACACACAAACGCGAGTCGGGCGATCAGGCGTGGGGTCTGCACGGTCGCAGTCTGGCACGGTGCGGGCCGGGGAGACATGGGGGAAACCCGGAGGGACGCGCGTGTCGCGTCGCGTTTTACCGGAAATCGACCCGAATCGTGCGACACACCGCCGCTGTGGCCGATGAACCCTTCGAGTGACCCCGATCTCGAAGGACTCCGCCGCCATGGCCGCCCCAAACAACCCACACGACGCCGATTTCCGCCAGGTGTTCGGCCAGCCGCGCCCCATGGCCGTACTGCTGCGGATCGTCCTGCCGGCGCCGATCAACGCGCTCCTCGACCTCGACCCCGCGCGCCTCCGGTTCCTCGACCCGACGCACGTCGACCCCGAGCTGCGCGGCACGGCCTCGGATCTGATCGTCGAGGTGCCGAGGCGTGAAGCACGGGGCTCGCCGGCGAACTCGGCGATCTTCGTGTTCGCGGTGGAGCATCAGCGCCGCTACGAGCGGTTCATCGTGTTCCGGCAACGGACTGACTGCGTCCGCATCTGGGAGCGCTGGCTGCGCGACCGCTTGCGCGGTGCGGGCGCCGACACTGTGAGCAAGACCCTGCTGGAGATCCTGCAAGCCGCGACGCGCCCGGAGGCGGATGAGCTTTTCGAGCAGTGGACCGCGCGCCTCGCTCCGCTGCGGGACGAGCCGGCCGGCGTGTCGACGCTCGTGGCCGCGCTGTGGTATCTGTTGAACGTCAGCGCCGTGCCGGACCCGCGAATCGTCGCGGCCTCCGAAGCGCTGCCCGAACCTGCGAGGGATTCTTTCATGACCGGTGCAGAGCAGTTGATGCAGCGAGGGCTCGAGCGCGGCCTGATCAAGGGCCGCGAGGAGGGCCGCCAGGAGGGCGAGCACGCTGCTCTGGCGTACATTGTGCTTCGCCAAGCGCGGCAGCGCTTCGGTGAGGTGCCCCCCGAGGCGGCGGAGCGCATCGAAGCCTCCAGCAAGGCCGAGCTCGAGCGTTACATCGACGCCATCCTCACGGCCGAGCGGCTCGCCGATCTGTTCGGCTGACCGGACCCTCCCACCAGACGCCATGCCGCGCCACCCCCACATCGCCGCCGGCGTCGCCG
>CAINDO010000507.1 GCA_903847385.1 uncultured Myxococcales bacterium | reverse complement strand
GACGCCGCGCTGCCCGACGCCGCGCTGCCCGACGCCGCGCTGCCCGACGCCGCGCCCGCGGGCGATCAGCCCGTGGAGATCGCCTTCGAGCCCCGGGTCGGCGCCGAGGCGTTCTCGTGCAAGCAGCCCTTCGCCGGGCTGGGGACGACGGGCGCGACCGCCCGGTTCCTCGACTTCCGGCTCTACGTACACGACGTGCGCCTCATGACCGGCGAGGTCTCGACGCCCCTGGCGTTGGACCAGGACGGCGTCTGGCAGCTCGAGGACCTGGCGCTGCTGGACTTCGAGGACAAGTCGGGCACCTGCGGCAACGGCACCGAGGACACGAACACCCAACTCCACGGCGTCGCGCCCGCCGGGGTGTACGACGGCCTGCGCTTCAAGGTGGGCGTGCCCTTCGCGCTCAATCACGCGGACGTGACCACGGCGCAGAGCCCGCTCAACCTGAGCGGCCTCTTCTGGAACTGGCAGGGCGGCTACAAGTTCATGCGCGTGGACACCGAGGTCGAGGGCCGCGCCGGGCCGTTCAACTTCCATCTGGGCTCCACGCTCTGCGACGGCGATCCCACCACGGGCGGCGTGACGCAGTGCGACTACCCCAACGTGATCGAGGTCTCGCTGACCGGCTTCGACCCCCGTGAGAAGGCCGTCGTGATCGACTACGCGGCGCTCGTGGCGGACGTCGATCTGTCCACGGACTCGGGCATGGCGCCGGGCTGCATGTCCTCGCCGCGGGACAACGAGTGCGTGTCGACCTTTGCCACCCTCGGCCTGGACATCGAGACCGGGCGCCAGGATCCGGCGGCGCAGCGCGTGTTCTCGGTGGCTCCGTGACGCGCCTCGGCCGGGGCGTCGCGCTCGTCGCCGTCACGGCCGCGCTGGTGGCCTGCGAGGGCGGCGGGGCATCGGCCGAGGTGCAGACTCCGCAAGACGCCCGCATCGACGACGCCCACGTGCACCACCACGACGCGGAGCGGCTCGACGCGGCGTCGACCGGGGACGCGGGCGCCGTCGACCCCGGCGCGTATGTCTGGCGCCTGCCCGCGGACGTGCCGCCCCCGCGCGTGCCCGAGGACAACCCGATGACCGCCGAAAAGGTCGAGCTCGGGCGGCGGCTGTTCTACGACAAACGCTTGTCGCGCAACGAGAAGCAGGCCTGCGCCACCTGCCACGAGCAGGCGAGGGCCTTCACGGACGCCCGCGCGCAGGCCATCGGCTCCACGGAGCAGCACCACCGGCGCAACTCCATGGCGCTGACCAACGTGGGCTATTACACCGCGCTGACCTGGGCGAACCCCATCATCGACCGGCTCGAGGAGCAGGCCCTCGGCCCGCTGCTCGGCGAGACGCCCGTGGAGCTCGGCTTCGGCGGTCGCGAGGAAGAGCTGTTCGCGCGCCTGGCGGCGGTGCCGTACTACGCCGAGGCCTTCCCGCGGGTGTTCCCCGAGACCGAGCCGGCGATCTCGCTGGCGACGATCACCCGCGCCATCGCGGCCTTCGAGCGCACGCTGCTGTCCTTCGACTCGCCCTACGACCGCTACAAGGCCGGCGACGCGACGGCGCTGACGGAGGCCCAGAAACGCGGCCGGGATCTGTTCCTCTCCGAGGAGCTGGAGTGTTTCCACTGCCACGGCGGCTACAACTTCTCGGACTCCGTGGCGACGGTGAACACGACCATCGTGGAGACGATGTTCCACAACACCGGCCTCTACAATCTGGGCGCCGCGGGGGCCTACCCGGCGACGGACCAGGGCCTGATCGAGGTCACCGAGTCGCCCGCGGACATGGGTCGATTCCGGGCGGTGAGCCTGCGCAACGTGGCCGTGACCGGGCCCTACATGCACGACGGCAGCATCGAGACGCTCGACGCGGTCGTGGACCACTACGCCGCGGGCGGTCGGACGATCGCAGACGGCCCCAACGCCGGCGTGGGCCGCGACAGCCCGCTGCGGAGCGAGTTCGTCAACGGCTTCGAGCTCACCGCCGACCAGAAGGCCGATCTGATCGCCTTCCTGCACAGCCTCACGGACGAGACGTTCCTGCACGACCCGGCCTTCGCCGACCCCTGGGTCGCCGAGGGGCCCTGAGAGGGCCCTCTTTCGCGGTCGGCCGCGGTCGTGGCACCCTCTCGGCATGACACACCGCATCGCCGCACTGCTCCTGGGGCTCGTCGTCTGCACATCGGCCACGCCCGCTGCGAACGCCGCCATCACCGCGGACGCCGCGCTCGCCCGCCTGGCCGACCGCTGCAACGAGGACGAGCGCGCGCTCTCCGAGAAGGCCCGCTTCGTCTTCGCCGCCGGCCCCGACCGCGTGGCCTCGGTGGAGGCCCTGGGCAAGGCGCTGGACGCCCGCGTCGAGCGTCTGGACCTGACGACGATGGTCGATGCGAACGGGTACATCGGGGAGACGGAGAAGAACCTCGAGCGTCTCGCGACGCCGGAGCGGGCGGCGGCGGCGATCCTCTTCTTCGACGAGGCGGACGCGCTCTTCGGCGCCCGTACGGCGACGGTGGACGCCGTGGTCGAGCGGCTGGCGCGGATGGCCCGGGGACGCGTCGTCGTGATCGGCTTGAAGGCCCGGCCCGTGGTCGGGCGGCTGGGCAAGTCGGCCCTGTCGGCGCTGCCCGGCGCGGCCACGCCCCCCTGGGCGGCCGTGTGCGGACCGCGCGGTTGAACTGGGGGCCGAGCGGGGCTAGGGTGCGCGCCCCGCGGGTCGTCCCGGCCCCGTCGACCACCGAGAGAGGACCCCGCCCGTGAGTGATCTCCCCCCGTGCCCGAAGTGCAGCTCCGCGTTCACGTATGAGGACGGCGGCGGCCTCTTCATCTGCCCCGAGTGCGCCCACGAGTGGTCGGCGACGGCCGCCGACGCGGCGCCCGCCGGGGAGACCACCGAGGCCTTCGTGGTCAAGGACTCCGTCGGCAACGTGCTGCAGGACGGCGACTCGGTGGTGGTCATCAAGGACCTGAAGGTCAAGGGCTCGCCGAACGGGCTGAAGGCCGGGACCAAGGTGAAGAACATCCGGCTCGTGGACTCGGACCACAACATCGACTGCCGCATCGAGGGCATCGGGTCGATGGGCCTGAAGTCCGAGTTCGTGCGCAAGGCCTGAGGCCCCGCGCCGGGAAATCGTCGTGCCGGCGTTGCGCGCGTCCAGTCCGTGCGCAACCTATCGTCCCATCGGGCAACCCCCAGGACGAGGCACGACATGGACATCGACATCGGCATCAGTGGCAAGGACCGCGAGCACATCGCCGAGGGGCTCTCGAAGCTGCTCGCGGACAGCTTCGTGCTCTATCTGAAGACCCACAACTTTCACTGGAACGTGACCGGCCCCATGTTCCCGGCGCTCCACGGTCTGTTCATGACTCAATACACCGAGCTGTGGAACGCCCTGGATCTCATCGCCGAGCGCATCCGCTCGCTGGGTCACCCCGCGCCCGGCAGCCACAAGCGTTACCTGGAGCTGGCCAGCATCGAGGAAGAGGACGGCCAGCCCACGGCGACGGAGATGATCCGTCAGCTCGTCTCCGGTCAGGAGGCCGTCGCCCGCACCGCGCGCATGGCCTTCAAGGTCGCCGCCGCCGCGGACGATCAGCCCACGGCCGACCTGCTGACGCAGCGCATGGAGGTCCACGAGAAGAACGCGTGGATGCTGCGCGTGCTGCTCGAGGACACGGCGGCGCTGCCCGCGGGCGACCCCTACAAGGCCGCCAAGACCAAGAAGTCGAAGTAGGCGCGAGATGGCGCCGAAGATGGCCCTGGTCACCGGGGGCACCGCAGGGGTCGGGCTGTCCGTCGTGCGCGCGCTCGTGCGCAGCGGCGCGTTCGTGCACTTCATCGGCACGCGCGCCGAGGTCGGCGCAGGGATCGAACGGACGCTGAACGGCTCCGGGCCGCCCGTCTGTCGGTTCGTGCCGCTCGATCTCTCCCGGCTGGTTGAGGTCGAGGCGTTCGCCCGGCGGTTCGCCGCCGAGGTGCCTGTGCTGGACGTGCTGGCCAACGTGGCGGGCGCGGTCCTGCCGACACGGCAGGAGACGCCCGAGGGCTTCGAGAAGACGCTGGCCATCGGGTATCTGGCGCCCTTCGTGCTGTGTCGGGCGCTCACACCCGTGCTGGCGCGGGCGCCACGGGCGCGGATCGTCAACGTCAGCGGCTCACCGGGGCTCCTGCTGAAGCGGCGGCTGGACCCGACCGACTTCCCGACGCGCAAGCCCTACAGCGGCGTGCGCGCCGCGCTGGACGCCGTGCACGCCAAGACCGTGATGACCCAGACCCTGGCCGAGCGGCTCGCCGGCCAACACATCGACGTGAACGCGTTTCATCCGGGCGCCGTGCGCTCGGATCTCGGCCGCAGTGCGCCGTTTCCCATCAGCCTGCTCTTCACGTTCGGGCGGCCGTTCCTGTCGCAGACCTCGAAGACGGCGGACTTCGTGGCCACCGCCGAGTCGCTTTCGGGCACGACGGGGCAGCTCTTCGTGGGGATGCGCCCGCGCCCGCTGGCGTTCGAGGCCGAGTACCGCGAGGGCCTTTGGGCCGCGACGGAGGCCCTGGTCGGCGTTTGAGCGCTCCCCCGTGTGCGCCCGGGCGATCCGTGTCACGATGGTGGCCCATGGGACACACGACCATCGCATTCACGGGCCTCGGCGCGCTGGCGGTCGCCGCGCTGCTGGGCGGCTGCATCACCGAGGACGACGCCGAGGTCGGCGACGCGGGCGCGAGCATGGCCCCGCCCGTCGGCGGCGCGGGTGGCGGCGCGGTCGCCGACTG
>CAINDO010000506.1 GCA_903847385.1 uncultured Myxococcales bacterium | reverse complement strand
CGACGCCCGACTGCGACGCGGCCCCGGTCATCGCCGCCACGCCGCCCGACCTGGCCGCCTGGGTGGCCGCCAGCCGGGCGAACGGGGCCGCGCCCCTCGCGGACCTGGGCGGCATCTCCGGCGGCTTCCAGGCCCGTCTGGGGGTCGCCGGCGTGAGCCTCCGCCCGGCGGGGGGCGGGCAGGCCGCGCCCATCGTGACCCTGGAGAGCTCGACGGGAGAGGTCGTGACCCTGAGCCTCGGCGACGCCGCGCGGTGGCCCACCCCCTTGAACGCGCTGGACGACGAGCCCGCGCGCCTGGGGTCGCCCCTCGGGCCGGTGCGGGTCTCCGGCGCCTTCGCGGTGGACGTGACGGGGGACGGCACGCCGGACGCCCTCCTCGCGCTGTCGGCGGCCGGTCAGCGCACGGGCCCGGCGGACGAGGAGAGTTTCCTGTCCAACCGCACCGTCGAGGAGGCGAACGCCTACGCCGCGCTGGTGGTGGTGGACCCCATGCGCCGGGCGGCCCACACGCTGCCGCTCCACGCGCTGCACCAGCGGCGCGTCTCGGGCGGCGATGGCACCGATCGCAGCCACACGGTCGCCTTCCGGGCCGCTCTGCCGCCGCCCCTGCCCTGGACCGGGCCGTTCACGCTGTCGTGGCAGGGCGTCAGCCGGGCCGCGGACGCGATGGCCCGCGTGCAGACGCAATCGGTCACGGCGGGCGCGCTGCGCTTCGCGGGGCACGGCTACGGCGCGCCGTTCGAGCGCGCCGAGGCCTGCCGCCGCGGTCCCTGACCGGCCTCAGGCGCGGCGCAGGCGGGCGGCGAAGAAGCCGTCCATGTCGTGCCGGTGGGGCCAGGTGCGGTAGCCCATGGGCACGGCCAGCGCGGCCCAGTCGATGCCGGCGTTCGGGCTGGCCGGCGGCGCTTCGATGCGGAACTCCGGGTGGTAGTCCAGGAAGTCGGCGACGGCGCCGGGGCCCTCGGCCTCGGTGATGGTGCACACGCTGTAGACCAGGACGCCGCCGGGCTTCACGGCCCGCGAGGCCTGCTCGAGCATGCGCCGCTGGTCCGCCGCCAGCGCGGCGACGACCTCGGGCGTGCGCCGCCACCGGATCTCCGGGTGCCGCCGCAGCGTGCCCAGGCCGGAGCAGGGCGCGTCCAGCAGCACCCGGTCGAAGACGCCCGGGGGCGCCTGCGTGGCGTCGTGGCGAGCGGTGGTCACGCCCGCGAGGCCGGCGAGCGTCTCGCCGAGGCGGGTGACCTTGCCGGCGTGGGTGTCCGTGGAGAGCAGCGTGCCGCCGGGGCCGCGGGCGCTCTGCAGGTCGTACAGGTGCCGACTCTTGCCGCCGGGGGCGGCGCAGATGTCCCAGAGCGCCTCGCCGGGCTGCGGGTCGACCAGGTGGGCCACGAGCTGCGCGGCCTCGTCCTGCACCGTCCACAGGCCCTCGTGGAAGCTGGCCGAGGCGAAGGGCGCCGGGTGCTCCAGGTGGTACGCGGCCGGGGCGAACTTGCCCGGCGTGACCTGACCGCCCTCGGCCTCGATGCGCGCCTTCAGAACGTCCGCGGGCGCCGCCGACCGGATGGTCAGGGGCGCGGGACGATTGTGGGCCGCCAGCAGGGCCGTGGCGTCGTCCGGGCCGAGCAGCTCCAGTGCGATGGCCGCCAGCCAGTCGGGGTGGCTCAGGCGCACGCCCAGGGCCTCGGGCGTGTCCCCGGTGGGCAGGCTCTCGGTGGCCTGGGACACGGCGCGGAGCACGGCGTTGACCAGGCGGGAGCCGCCCTCGCCCGAGACCTGCCGCGCCTGGGCGACCGCCTCGTGCACGGCGGCCCGGGCGGGCACGCGGTCCATGAAGTCGAGCTGGTACACGGCCAGGCGGAGCACGCTCAGGAGCCTGGGATCCGTCTCCTCGAGCCCGCGCCGCAGGAACGGGGCGATGCGGTGGTCCAGGCGGCGCTGCCAGCGGAGCACGCCGCTGGTGAGCTCCAGGGCCAGGCCGCGGTCGCGCGTGTCGAGTTCGGCGCGGCGCACGGCGGCGTCCAGCGCGGGCTGCAGGAACGCCTCGCGGGCGTCCACGGCGCGCAGCGTCTCGAGGGCGACGTCGCGGGCGCCGCGAAGGGGTCGGTTCTTGGGCGAAGCGGTGTTCGTGGGTGTCGTCATGTCGTTCGCCTCAGACCCGCACGCCGGGCACGAACTCGGCGGCCCCGCGCAGGAAGTCCGCGCCGGACACCACCTTGCGGCCGGCGCGCTGCACCCGCGTCAGCACCACGCAGCCCTGGCCGCAGGCGACCCGGGGGCCGTCGGCCTCGATGCCCACGATGGTGCCGGGCTCGGCGTCCGTCACGGCGCCCGGCAGGGGCCGCGTCGCCAGGACCTTGAACGGCCCCTCGGCCCGGTCCACGTAGGCGCCGGGCCAGGGGTGCGCCCCGCGGACGCGGTCGTGGATGCGTCCCGCCGACCAGCGCCAGTCGATGAGGCCGTGGGTCTTCTCCAGGCGCACGGCGTACGTCGCGCCGGCCTCGGGCTGCGGCGTGAACACGACCTGCCCGGCCTCGAGCGCGGCGATGGTCTCCACGAGCGTGTCCGCGCCGAGGATCGACAGTCGGTCGTGCAGGTCGCCGGCCGTCTCGTCCGGGCCGATGGCCGTCATGGCCTCGCGGGCGACGGGGCCGGTGTCCAGCCCGGCCTCCATGCGCATGATGCAGACGCCGGTGCGGGTGTCGCCTTCCATCACGGCCCACTGGATGGGCGCGGCGCCCCGCCAGCGCGGCAGCAGGCTGGCGTGCACGTTCAGGCAGCCGTGGGTGGGCAGGTCCAGGTAACGCTGGGGCAGGATCTTGCCGTAGGCCACGACGACGCACAGATCCGGCGCGAGGGCCTTCAGGGCGTCGTAGCTCTCGTTGGACAGGCGCGGCCACTGGAACACGGGCACGCCGTGGGCGACGGCGGCGGCGGCCACGGGGGGGGGCTGCACGACCTGGCCGCGGCCGACGGGCTTGGAGGGCTGGGAGACGGCCGCCACGACCTCGTGGCCGGCCTCGATCAAGGCGTTCAAACAGGGCACGGAGAACTCGGGGGTGCCCATGAAGACGATGCGCAGACTCATGGAGGGGGGCTCTGGGCCGCGGATTCGGCGCGGCTGCGTTCGTAGTCCTGGAGGGTGAGCTTCTGCTCGAGGGGGGGGAGTCGGTCGACGTAGAGGGTGCCGTCGAGGTGGTCGAGCTCGTGCTGGATGCAGACGGCGAACAGGCCGCCGGCCTCGAGGCGCTGCGGGGCGCCTTGGCGGTCGAGATACGACAGCACCACCCGAGCGCACCGCACGACCTCGGCGCGCACGCCGGGCACGCTCAGGCAGCCCTCTTTCCAGGGCAGCTCGCCGTCGGCCTCGACGATGGTCGGGTTGATGAAGACCTGCGGGTCCGGGTGCCACTCTTCGCCGTCCTTGCGGCCGATGTCGATGACCACCAGCCGCTTCGAGACGCCCACCTGCGGCGCGGCGAGGCCCACGCCGACGGCGTGGCGCATCGTCTCGAACATGTCGTCGATCAACTGCTGGAGCGCGGCATCGAAGACCTCGACGGGTCGGGCGATCTCGCGGAGTCGGGGGTCGGGGTGCGTGAGGATCTCGAGCACGGGCATGGCGGCCTCCGGCTACTCCAGGTGGGCTTCGTAACGTGCGCGCAGTCGCTCGTTGCCGAGCACGGCGAAGGCGTCGTCGAGGACGTTGGCGATCTCTTTGACCTGCTGCCAGTGCGGGCCGTCCCGCCGGACGCGATGCGGATCGAACTGGCGCTTCAGGCGCTCCCAGGCGCTGCGGATCTCCGCCCCCGTGGCCGCCCGCGGCACGCCGAGGATCTGGTGATAGTCCGCCGCCTGGATCTCCGAATACTTGTTGTTCAAGAGCTCGGCGAAGCCGGGCATCTGGTCGTCCGTGCGCGGGGCACCGGCGCGCAGGAGCGACTCGGCGTCCAGCGAGGGCAGGCCCTGCGTCGGGCGGATGCCCACGGGCGAGTCGATGAGCTGCAGCACGCCGAACGCGAACAGGATCGCCAGGGCGTCGACCTCGTGGATCTGCGCGGTGCGGGCGATCTCGAGGGCCGTGCGGCGGCCGTCGATCAGGCCGAGCACGCTGGCCTCGTCGTGGCGCAGCACCAGGCCGGGCAGCTCGGGCCGAGACGTGGTGCGCGGCCGGGGCACGGTGGCCGGCGTCCCGAAGGCCCGGTACAGGCGCAGGCGGCCGTACTTGCGGCGGATGCCGTCCAGCACGAGGCGGCCGGGGTGCATGCCCAGATCCACGGGATCGAGCGGCCGGGGCCCGCCGCGGATCACCGTGGCCTCGCCTGCCTCGATGGCGAACAGGCCGAGCACGCGCTCGACCACGTAGGCCCGCAGCGAGCGGTAGACGTCCTCGGGCTGCAGGTAGCCGGCCTCGATGAGGATCTCCTCGGCGCTGGCGCCGGTGACCTGCGCGCGGTCGCGGGCCTCGGCCATCACCGCGCGGGTCAGGCGGCCCTCGCCGGCCAGGAAGGCCACCAGGTCTTCGCCCGGCTCGCTGCTGTCGGCGTAGACCGGGGCGCCGCCATCGACGAACACCCGCCGCAGCACGCCGCCGCTGGCGACCTCGATGCGCCCGGCGATGCCCGACTCGGCCACCGCCGCCAACAGCTCGCCGATGCCGCGCCGCTCCAGCTCCGTGGCCCGGCCGGCGTCCAGCATGGCCGTCAGGGCGTCCGCCGGGTCGTGGGCGGGGCGGCGGGGCGGCGCGAAGGCCAGGCCCCCCGTGACGACCGCCGCGGGGCGGGCGCCGACCTCGGGGCGACCCCAGGCGTCCGCGCCCTCGGCCGGGGGCGGGCTCTCCAGATCCAGCGGCGGGGCGTCCCAGCCGGCCGGCGCCATCACGGGCATCTGCGCGGGCTGGAGCGTCTGTCGGGGGCTCGCGGGGGGCGGCTGCACCGACATGCGACCGGGGCCGAGCGTCTCCCGGGGCGAGGCCGGCGGGGGCGCCTGCATGGGCATCCGACCGGGGCCGAGCGTCTGCCGCGGCCCTTGCGGCAAGGGCGGCGCGGGCTCGGGGTCCGGCGAGGCCATCACGGCGAGCTGGGCGGGCAGGAGCGTCTGGCGCGGCCGGGGCGCGGGCGTGGGCGCGGGCTCGAAGAGCGGCGACGCGGGCGCGGGCTCGAAGAGCGGCGACGCGGGCGCCTCGAAGGCCGGCGCCGGGTCGGCCGGCTCGGCGGTGCGGGGCAGCTCGAAGGCCGGGACGGGGTCGGGCGCCGCGGGCATGGGCTCGAGCACCGGCCGGTCCATCTCCGGCAGGGTCAGCGGCTCGGGCACCACGGCGGCCTCGTCCGGGTGCGCCAGCGGATCGATGCGGTCGGTCCAGCGGCGCCCGACCGTCCAGCGCTCCAGGGCGGGATCCGGGGCGGCGGGCTCCGGGGGGGCGGGCGCGGCGGGCGCGGCCGGCGTGGCCGGCGTGGCCGGCGTGAGCATG
>CAINDO010000505.1 GCA_903847385.1 uncultured Myxococcales bacterium | reverse complement strand
GGGGCGCGCGGCCAGGTGGGCGGCGGCGATGGGGCTCAGGTGGACCTCGACCTCGTAGGTGGGCAGCGAGGGCAGGTCCGGGCCCGTGAGGAACCAGGGGCTCTCGGCGGGGTCGGGGGCGTGCTCGGCGGGCTCGGGCAGGATGTCCAGGCGGCGGAGCCGGCTGGTGGCGAAGCTGCGGGGCGCGTCGCGCTCCAGGTCGTGGGCGCGCAGGTAGAGCTCGCCGCGGGCGAAGAGCCAGCCCAGCGGGTCGACCCGCCGGGGCCGCGCGATGGCCTGGCCCACGTTCACGAACTCGATCTCCAGGCGGCGGCCGCGGCGCAGGGCCTGCTCGGCGAGGCGACGCATGGCGACCACGCGCTCCTCGACCGCCGAGCGGGTGCGCGCCCGGGCGGGCCGGCCCACGCGCACCAGGATGTCGTCGTAGGCGTCCAGCAGGGCGGTGCCCTCGAGCGCGCCCAGCATGGCCCGGGACACCGCCAGCGCCTGCACGTGGGCGGGCAGCAGCGTGAGCGCCGGCAGGTCGGTCGTCTGCAGCTTGAAGCGCCGCTCGCCGTTCTCGATGTGCTCCTCGATGGGCACGCCGGCCTCGGCCAGGGCGGTCAGGTCGCGCCAGATGGTGTGCCGCGACACGCCCATCTGCTCGCGCAGCTTCGCGTTCGTCACGCCGAAGCGCGAGCGCACCAGCGTCAGCAGGATGGCCCACTGCCGCGCGATTCGGGTCTTGTCGTGCTCCGTGGGCATCGACCTGCTCGATAGCCCAGGCCGAGAGGTCTTGCAACGGGTCGCCCTGACGATCTCTCGGGTCGGCTCGACGTTTCACCGGGCGTCGGTGACGATTCAGCCGCGCCGCATGTCCTTGCAGCGCAAGGGGGAGTCGATCTCTCGGGCGCCGCGGGGCCAAGGCCCTCGCGACGCGCCGGCGGCGGCCGGAAAGCGGGTCGAGGCGCGGAGAACGTTGCGCCGGGCCGTTGAGAGATGTGTCGGCGCGGAGAGAACGTCGAGCGCGACCGTGAACGCGTCCGTCAGGGGCGGTGCGAGGTCGGTCGGCGGCGGCGTTGCGCTCGACGCGGCTTCGCGGTCCCCGTGTCCACCCCCGGATGATTCCGGGAGGCGCGCGGATGGGCGCCGAGGGTGCACACCAGGCTGTCGGCCGTCAGTTGAAACGCCGGGGCCGGGCAGCCCGAGGCCGCAGCGGTGTGAATGATGGTCGCGATGCCCTGGCCCTCGGCCTGGGCGAGTCCGAGTTTGTTCAGGAACCACGCCAGGGCCTGATTTCGCCAGACCGGCAATGCACGACCCTGACGGAACAGGTCGGCGTCGACGCCCGGTGGGAGACCACCCGGCGAGCCGATCTCGACGCGGTCGACGAAGACCGTCACCCGCACGGGATGGAAGGCGTCGTAATCACGGTGGGCGAGCGCGTTGACGACGGCTTCGTGAAGCGCCCGACGCGGGTACTTCACGACGTTCGGCTGCGCGACGCCGGTCTTGTCCATCAGGACCACCACCTCGTCGTCCATCCGCTTCAGGAGCGTCTCGGCCTGTCGCAGCAGGGTGCCGAAGACCTCGTGCCGTTCGGCGTGAGGTGTTGCGCGATGGGTGTCCGGATAGGCGGACAGAATCACGTGGGCTTCAGGCCAGAACTGCTGGGGATTCCGGCCGACCAGAAGGAGCGTGAAGTTGCGGGGCCGCAGCACCCCGGTGAGCGGCTCGCGGACGCAGAAGGAGGGCACCATCGGCGACAGGCTGGTCGCGGGGTCGAGGTAGGCATCCACGGTGCGGGCGGGGTCCCAGAGGTGGAGCCGCTGCAAGAGGTCTCGGAACGCCACCAGGTCGATGTCCTCGACGCGGGCCTCGGGGTGAACGCGTCGATCCCAGGGCTCCCGCGCGCCCTTGCGCTGCAGGAGCTGGAGCAGGAGTCCGTTCCGCGCCTCATGATTCTGGCGGCCGAGGCGGATGTAGTAGCGCCCGCCCTCGCCCGGTCCACGGAAGCTGTGCGCCTGGCCCGTGGCGGCGACGATGAAGACCAGCACCCGGTGCTCCGGGTCCGGTCCGGGGAGCTCCTCCAGGAGCGGTATCAGCGGCGGGCTCACGAACTGCGCACACGCGCTCGTCACGCGGCCCTCGGTTTCGCGGATGCGCGCCGCGGTCAGGCCGACGAGCTCGACCTTCTGGAACCCGTGCGCGTCCTTCGTCTCCCGGCCACCACAGACGACGTAGCCGCCCCCGAGGTTGGAGAAGTCGTTGGCAAAGGCGACGAGGGTCCGGACGACGTCGGCAGGATCGGCGACGTTCTCCTTCCACTCGACCTGTTCGCTTTCGCGGGTTGCCAGTGATTCGATGTCGACCTGGGGGGGCATGACGAGACGGCCTTTCTCCGGACCGCCGAACGATACCACGGGTGCGCCCGCGTCACCCCGCCCCGCTCACGCGTCGTCCAACCACGTCCCGGCCCAGGCCTCGATCACCGCCCGGACCTCGGCGATGAACGCCGGCGGGCCGGCGAGCGCGACCCGGATCTCCGGGCCGACCCAGGCGACGTCGGCCAGGGTGACCTGAAGGCGGCGGGGGTCCGTCGGGTGGGCGAAGACGAGGCGCTGCGTGCTGCGGTCGCCGCCGCCGTAAGGGTCCACGAGGCCTTCGCGGTGTTCGAGGCGCAGTGCGGCGTCGGGCCCCCAATCCGCCCGGTAGCCGCGGGCGGCGAAGTCGGCGTCCGCGGGGAGCGCGACCGCGTCGGCGGGCGGACCGAGCAGCGGCAACAGCCGCTCGACGAGGCGGAGGAAGGGTGGCGGCTCGTCCCGGAGCGGCGCCCTCAAACCCGCATCCCGAGCGTCTTGAGCAGGCGGTTCAGGTTGGGCGGGGCCATGCCGAGCAGCACGGCGGCGCGGGCCTGATTGCCGCCGCAGGCGTCCATGGCGGCCTGCACGCGGCGGCGCTTGAAGACCTCCAGGGCGTCCGTCAGCGGGAGCTGCGGGTCCAGGTCCGGGGCGTCTTCGGGCAGGCGCACGCCGGCGCCGTGCCGTCCACGCGGGCCGGGGCCGGCGGGGGCGTCGAAGCGTTTGCCGGGGCCGCTCGGGGCGCGGGGGTCCAGGGCCAGATCGGCGGCGGCGACCTCGGGGCCGGGGGCGAGCACGGCGCAGCGCTCCATCAGGTTCGACAGCTCGCGCACGTTGCCCGGCCAGGGGTGGCGGCGCAGGGCGTCCAGGGCCTCGGCGGAGAGCCTCAGCGGCGAGCGTTTCATCTCGCCGCAGGCCCGCGCCAGGAAGTGTTCGGCGAGCATGCCGATGTCATCGGGCCGCGCCCGCAGCGGCGGCAGATACACCTGCACCACGTTCAGGCGGTAATACAGATCCTCGCGAAACCGGCCGGTGCCGACCTCGGCCCGCAGGTCGCGGTTGGTGGCGGCCAGCAGACGCACGTCGACCCGCACGGTCTCACTGCCGCCCACCCGCTCGAACTCGCGCTCCTGCAACACACGCAGGAGTTTGCTCTGCAGCTCGGCGGGCAGCTCGCCGATCTCGTCCAGGAAGAGCGTGCCGCCGTCGGCGAGCTCGAACTTGCCCTTCTTGCGGCCCGTGGCGCCGGTGAAGGCGCCCTTCTCGTGGCCGAAGAGTTCGGACTCCAACAGAGTCGGCGTGAGCGCCACGCAGTTGATGGCCACGAAGGGCGCGCGGTGGCGCGGGCTCCACTGGTGCACCTGCCGCGCGCAGACCTCCTTGCCGGAGCCGCTCTCGCCGAGCAGCAGCACGGTCGAGGGCGTGGCGGCGGCCGTCTTCAGGATGCGCAGGGCCTCCTGCATGGCGGGGGTGCGGCCGGTGACCATGCGGTGGCGGGCCTCGCTCTCCTGCAGGAGCACGGTGCTGGTGGCGCGCGCGGCGCTGTCCGCCCGGGTGCGCGACATGGCGGCGCCGACCAGGCCCGACAGCGCGACGAGCAGCTCGGCGTCCTCATCGGTGAACCCATCGATGCGGCGCGCGTTCACGGCCTGGATCGTGCCCAGCGTGTGTCCGCGCCAGCGCACGGGGGCGCACAGGATGGACTTGGTGCGAAACCCAGTCTTCTGGTCCACGCCCTGGAAGAACCTCGGGTCCTTGGCGGTGTCGTTGACCAGCACGGTCTCGCCGGTGACGGCCACGTGCCCGGCGATGCCCTGGCCGAGCGGGATGCGGAACGGCGGGGCCTTGGCGCGGCCTTCCATCGCGAAGAAGTTGAGCTCGTGCGTGGCCTCGTCCACCAGGGCCACGGAGCAGCCCTCCGAGCGGAACAGGCGCGTCCCCGCCTCGAGGATGCGGCCGACGACCTCCTCGGGCTCGGTGGCCGCGGCCAGCGCCTGCGACAGCGCCATCAGGCCGCGCAGGCGCTCTCGGGATTCCGTCTCGATCTGCATCGGCGCAGAGTGTCACGGGCGTATCGGGGTGACAATGCCGGTGTCGGGTGCCCGTGCTCGGGCGGTCAGTTACGGACGGTCAGGACCACCTGCGTCAACACACCGCCGCGATCGGACACGATGTCCAGGCGGCGGCAGGTGCCGGGGCGGCGGGCGGCGGGGGTGCCCGACTCGTTGTAGGCCCACACGCCGAGGTTGTTCGTCGCGCGGGTGGCGATGACCAGGTTGGGGTTCGCGCAGGTCGAGGCCAGGCGGACGGTGATGTTGTCCCCGGGACCGTTGGGCGAGGCCAGGATGGTCGACGTGCCATCGACGCGCCACTGGTTCGAGCCGGTGCGGAACTCGGCGCGGGTGGTGGTGAGCGTGTCGATCGTGTTGCGGATGGTCACGCTGTCCGTGGCGCTGCCGCCGGGGCCCGTGGCGGTGAGCTGGAAGGTCAAGGTGGCCTGGTTGGCCGGGAACACGGGCATCGGGAAGTTGAAGCTCGCCGTGGCGGAGCTGGCGTTGAGCAGGGCGACGGCGGGGCCGCCCGTCTGCACCCAGGCGAAGGACGACGCGTCGGTCGTCCCGGCGGAGGAGAGCGTCTGGAGCTGCCCGACGATGGCGTTCGTGCGATCCGCGCCGGCGTTGGCGACCGGCGGCGCGGGCGGGGCGACGGTGATGGTCACGCTGTCCGTGGAGGCCGGCGCGCCGGGGCCCGTGACCGTGAGGTCGAAGGTCAGGATGATCGTGGTCGTCGGCGCGGGGATGGGCGCGACGAACGCGGGCTGCACCTGCGTCACGCTGGTGAGCGAGACGGCGGGGCCGCTCGTCTGCGACCAGGTGTAGCTGGTGATGGAGCCGCTCGAGCCGGTGCCGTTCAGGGTGACCGTGGCGCCGGCGGCGACGGTCTGGTCGAGGCCGGCGTTGGCGACGACCGCCACCGGGTTGAAGTCACCGGCGACGGACACGACCTCGGCCGTGTCCATGCCCCCGTTGGCCGAGGTCACCGTGACCACGGAGGGCGGTGCGTCCACGGCGGGGATGACGATCGTGCCGCCCGCGTCCAGATCGCCGAAGCCCTCGGCGGTGAGGACCGGGTTGAGGAACAGATCGCTGGTGTCGGCCTGAATCGTCAGGGTGCGCAGGTCGCCATCGTAGGTGGCCGCGAGCACGTCGACACGGTCGGTCACGGCGGCGGTCACGGTGCTGTCCGGGTCGTCCGAGGTGTTGGTCAGATTGACCAGGGCCGGGGGGGCGCCGGTGTAGCGCAGGCGGGCGAAGTACTCGCCGTCGGCGTTGCCGCGCAGCGACACGTTGGGCAGGCCGGCAGCGGAGAGCAGGATGCTCTGTCCGGGCACGGTGCGGGCGAACACATCGAGCACGCCCCCGGTTCCGTCCGCGGCGCGCTCGTAGCTGACCCGGGTGGCCTCGACGCCGGCGGCGCGGGCGATGCGGCCCATCACGGTGAACTGGTCCGTCTCGATGCAGTCCGTCAGCGAGAGGGGGTTGGCGCCGAGCGCCGGGTCGGCGCAGAGGAACGCGTTGCCCGCCCCGAAGGCGCCGTCCGGGCCCTCGATGCGGAAGAAGTTCGTGTTGAAGACCGAGCCCGTGACCGGGCCGGGCACGTTGGGATCGCCCAGGTAACCCGGGGGCGCGCCGACCTGCGTGAGGAACGGCGAGATGCTGCTCTCGAGCGCGCCGGTGAACACACCGGGCACGGTGATGCCGATGTCTTCACTGCTGTTGATGCTGCGGGGCCCGAGGGTGTCCACGTCGAACACGTCCGTGCCATACGGATGTGTCACGGTGTAGGTGCCGAGCGGCAGGTTGTCCACCCGGATGCGGACGCGGCCGAAGCTGACCTGCTCACCGGCAGCCACGGCGCCGCCGGCAAAGGCCGCCTCGAGGCCGAGGATGAGATCCGCCGAGCCACCGCCGTTGGAGTCCATGATGGTGCCGCCGGCCCACCAGAACGCCTCGTCGGGGAAGTTCGTCGGGAACACGACGGGGTCGAGGGGGTTGGGGATCTCGTTGCCGACGAAGCCGCACAGCGCGTTCTGGAAGTCGAGGCACAGTTCCAGGCGGACGCCTGCGCTGTCCAGGTACCACATCGGGAACCCATTGGCCGGGTCGACCGGGCCGACGGCCGCGAGGTGAGCGCCGCCGGGGCGGTGATTGGCCTGAGCCGGACCGGCGACCACCGCGGCCAGCGCGAGCGCCGTCGAGAGCGCGCGTCGCGAAATGGGCAGACGAATCGACATTCTTCACCTCGTGGGCGCGGGGCGCCCGGCTGGGGTAGGTGACGCGCCGCTCGGGTCGGGCGTCGGCAATTGCATGACTCGGGCGCACGGCCCGCGCTCAGGACGCGACTGTCATCGACGCCACGATGCCATGGGTCTCCGCCGGGCGGCGTCGACCGTGCAAAGTGGCTTCCAGGAATATGGTGTGGTTGGAATCGTCCCCCCGGACTGGATCACGTATTCCAGAATTACCCGTCGACGTCAAACGATCTCCTGAGAAATCGTTTGGAAAACCTCCATTCAACATGGGGCGGCTGTGATTTTGGGTGATGGGGGCATTGGGACATCCCAAAAGTATCAATTCAAATCTAGGGTGATTCCAGGATGTGGAGGCGTATTCTGGTTCGGCCGTGTTCTGGGCGCGCGGGCGCTTCCCAGGCCATCGAAACGCGATTCTGGAGCTTTTGGATGCCCACGGAGCCTCCGTGGTGACCACGGGGAAATCCTGTATTTTTTCGATCGGACTGCATCAATTCGTTGCCAAATGACGAAGATCGCCTGAATCATTTGGCGTCGATCGATCGAAGCCTGTTCGACTCGGCGACGCCCAACCGAAGGAGCGAGCCCCATGGGGAAGCGGGTCCGAGTCGCGTCCCGGCCATTGGCCGTGTCTGCCATCGCGAGCCTCTCATTGCTGTCTTTGACGCACGAGGCCGTGCGCGCGCAGGAGGGGCCCGATGTGTTCGGTCCGCCGCCGGCGGGGGACCCCTCGGCGTTCACGGGGCCCTCGGTGGGCCTCGAGGGGGCGGTGAACTTCCTGTCGACGCAACCGGAGACGATCGAGGGCTCCCTCGAGGGCGGCGACCCCGCGGCGAACGGCGCCATCGCCGAGCAGGACCTCCTCAGCGGTGGTCAGTACGACGTCCCGACCGGCTCGGCCCCCAGCCCGCTCTTCGGCGCCCTGCCATTCCAGCAGCGCATGATCCTCTTCGAGGAGTTCGGCACGGACGCTCTCGACGAGGCCGTCGTGGCCGATCAGCCCTTCCCCGGCCCGACGGCGGGGCCCGCCCCGGCGCAGGATCCCGACGACCCCGCGGCCAGCTCGCCGGCGGGCGAAGTGCTGGACGCCTTCTTCCGTCAGGCGGGCATCTCACCGTTCCCGACCCGATTCGCCAACACGATCGAGCTCAACCCGTGGCGCGCCCAGATCGAGGCGTTCCTCGGGCGCCCGCTCGACACGCCGCCCGCAGAGGGTCGGCCCCCGGGCAAGGGTTGGGCGCACCAGCGCTGGGACGAGTTCCCGCCGTCGGTCTACTTCCAGACCGTTCAGGCGGGCGCGCGCACCAACGGCGGCCTGCGCGACGCCCGGCAGCGACACCGATACTCCGTGGGCGAGTTCGCGCCCGGTGGTCTGTACAACACGGTCTACGACAGCGAGGTCGCCGGCGCGCCGGTTCTGCGCGGCACGACGAACGGCCTCTCCATCCGCATCCACCCCAACATGCCGATCCAGAGTCACAAATCGGTGTGGACGTTCGACGGCACGCTCCCGCCGAAGCTCCTCGTGGGCCGGTACGGCGAGGGCATCCTGATGCGGCACTACAACGCGCTGCCCATCGACCCCTCGGCGAACCGCGGGTTCGGCCTGCACACGATCTCGACTCACGAGCACAACGGTCACAACCCCGCCGAGAGCGATGGCTTCGCGGGCGCGTTCTTCTTCCCCGGTCAGTTCTACGACTACCGCTGGCCGATGCAGCTCGCCGGCTACGACACCGTGAACACACGGGCCGACGACCCCAAGGCCGGTTTCCCCTGCACCCCGGGGGAGACGCTCTATGTGAACGACGAGGCGCCGGGCGTCCGCGTGTGTGACAACTCCGGGCGCATCAACGTCCGCGGTGACTACCGCGAGACGATGAGCACCCACTGGTTCCACGACCACATGATCGATTTCACCGCGCAGAACGTCTACAAAGGCAACGCGGTGATGTTCAACTACTACTCGGCCATCGACCGCGGCAACGAGGCGGTGAACGACGGCGTCAACCTGCGCCTGCCGAGCGGCAGCGGCCTGTCCTGGGGCAACCGCGACTACGACATCAACCTGGTCATCGCCGACAAGGCCTGGGACGCCACCGGGCAGCTCTGGTTCAACATCTTCAACAAAGATGGTTTCCTCGGCGACCAGCTCCTGACGAACTGGCTGTACAAGCCGTACTTCGAGGTGCGCGCGCGCCGGTACCGTCTGCGCATCCTGAACGGCTCGGTGTCGCGCTACTTCGCGCTGGCGCTCGTGAAGCAGGTCGCCGGCAACGGCGGCGAGTT
The DNA here is from genome assembly GCA_903847385.1 of uncultured Myxococcales bacterium. GTDB lineage: Bacteria > Myxococcota_A > Bradymonadia > UBA7976 > UBA1532 > CAINDO01. The sequence continues at coordinate 5,401 of CAINDO010000505.1, read as the reverse complement.
CCCGGGCCCCGCCGGCTCGGGTGTGTCGTACAACCGCATCGGTTTCCACATGGTGGCCAACGACGGCAACCTCATGGAGCACGCGGTGCCTTTCGACGGGACGCTCGACCTCGACGGGGACGGCGACCGGCTCGAACACAAAGGCAAGCTGCCCACGCAGTCCATCGCCGAGCGCTACGACATCGTCGTGGACTTCGCGTCGCAGGGCATCCGCGCCAACGACAAGCTCTATTTCGTCAACCTGCTGGAGCATCAGACCGGCATCAAGGCGGGCAATGTCATCCCGCTCGCCTCGGTGCTCTCCGGCGCTTACGCGCCCACCGTCCAGGGGGGCCGCTGGACCAACGGCGACCCCGCGGTCGGCCGGTTCCTCGAGTTCCGCGTCCGCGCGTACGCCGGGGTCGACCAGAGCATGAACCCGGCCAACTACGTGCCCGGCCGCACCAAGATGATCCCGCTGCCGTTCAACGTCCAGGACCCGAACCTGCTCAACGCGCGGCACCGGACCTTCGAGTTCGGTCGCTCCGGCGGCACGGACACCAAACCCTGGACGGTCCGCGCGGACGGCGGTGTGTCGCTCACCGCGGACAGCCGCCGCCTGACCGCCGCGCCACAACTGGCCACCGGACCCACGGCCGGCGGCTTCTCGGGCACCAACGCGGCGGGCTTCGACAACTTCGGCCGCACCGAGGTCTGGTCCATCGTCGGCAACGGCGGCTGGAGCCACCCCGTGCACGTCCACTTCGAGGAGGGTGTCATCCTGTCGCGCGACGGCAGGGCGCCGCCGGTCTGGGAGAAGTGGGCCCGCAAGGACGTGTTCCGCATCGGGCCCGAGGCCGACTCGTCCCAGAAGCTCGAGATCGCGCTGCGGTTCCGCGAGTTCGCCGGCAGCTACGTGGAGCACTGTCACAACACGCAGCACGAAGACAACGCGATGCTCATGCGCTGGGACCTGGAGCACCCCGGCCAGGTGCAGCTGATGCCTGCGCCGATCCCCACCTGGGACGGCGTGGAGTATGTCGACTCTCATGCGTTGCCCACCTTCCGGATCGGCGACGGCGCCGGCCCGAAGGACCCGCTGCCCTCGCCGGGCGGCACTGTGTCCAACGTGAACATCAAGGTCGCCACCAACACCCTGAGCGCCGGCCAGCGACTGCTGACCGTGAGCGGCGAGGCGAAGGGGGCCGGGTGGGTCGCGCTGCACGGCGGCGCGCTCGTCAACGGCACCTGCTCGGGCAATCCGTTGGGTGTCCAGGCCGTCGCGGATCCGGTCAAGGGTCTGTTCGCGTTCGGTCTGCTCGGTCTCAACCCCATGCCCGGGACGGTCTGCGTGCGCGCCTCGACGGGTCGTGCGGCCAGCAAGTCCGTGACGGTCCGCTGAGATGCGTCTGCGGGCCCCACTGTACGTGCGGACGGCCGCCCTGGCCCTGGCGACGCTCGCGGGCCTCGGGAGCGCGCGCGCGGCGGAGACCACGCCTGCGCCCAAACCCCACGAGCACGCCGACGAGATCTGGGGGGCGGACTACTTTCCGAACACACCGCTGACGACCTTCGACGGACGCGAGGTGCGATTCTTCGACGACCTCGTCCGCGGCAAGGTCGTGGGCATCAACTTCATCTACACGAACTGTCCGGACGCGTGTCCCATGGAGACGGCGCGGTTGCTCGAGGTGCAGCGCCTGCTCGGCGACCGGCTCGGCAAGGACGTGTTCCTGTATTCGATCTCCATCGACCCGGACAACGACACCCCGGAGACGCTGACGGCCTACATGAAGAAGTGGGGCGTCGGTCCGGGGTGGACGTTCCTGACCGGCAAGAGCGCGGACATCCTCGAGCTGCGCAAGCGCCTCGGCGTTTACAGCGACAACGAGGGCGAGGCGGGGAAGAAGCGCGACCACAACCTGAGCATGGTGATCGGCAATCAGACCACCGGCCGCTGGATGAAACGCTCGCCCTACGAGAACCCTTACGTGCTCGTCACGCAGCTCGGCAGCTGGCTGCACAACTGGAAACGTCCGCCCGTCGCCGGCCAGGACTACGCGGACGCCCCCGAGATCCGCAAGGTCAGCAACGGCGAGGATGTCTTCCGGACCCGGTGCGCCGCCTGTCACACCGTCGGCCTGGGGGACGTCCTGGAGCCCGAGGCGCGGCGGGTGGGGCCGGACCTGTACAACATCACGAAGCTGCGGCCACGCGCGTGGCTGGAGCGGTGGATCGCCGAGCCGGACGCCGTGCTGGCCGAGAAGGACCCGCTCGCGACGGCCTTGATGCAGCGGTACATGGGCGTTCAGATGCCCAATCTGCGCCTCACGCCCGTGGACGTGCAGGACGTGCTGCAATACCTGGAGGACGCGACGACGCGGCTGAACCAGGACCTCGACCAGCGGTTCGCCGCCGAGAAGGCCGCTCGCAAGGCCGCGCGCGCCGGCCGGCCGGCGAGCGTCGCGTCCGCGCCCCCGTCCACCACGCCGTGATTTGACCCTGCGGCGGGGGTCCAGTCGACCTGCCCGCTCACGGACAGCCGAACGGGCTCCGCGTGAAGTGGATCTCGGTGTTGCCGGTGCGGTCGTCCGTGAAGGCGACGCCGACGGTGTCGCCGGTCGCGGCGACGGTGGGCAGCGTCGAGACGCCGGCCGCGTTGGTGACACGCGTCTCGGGGGCCAGCGGCGTGCCGTCGGGCGCGAGGCGCGAGAGCCAGAGCTCGGCGTTGGGGGCGCCTGCGCGGGTGTCGGCGGAGACGATCACGAAAACACCGTCGTCCAGCGCGGTCAGGGCGCTTCGCAGGAACTGGAAGTCGTCGACGACGCGCGTGTTCGTGATGCGCGTCTCGGCGCCGAGCTTCGCGCCCTGGGGCGTGACGCGGGTGAAGTACATCTCGCCGAAGCCGTCGCGGCCGTCGGAGAAGGCCACGCCGAAGCTCTCGCCGTTGAAGGCGATGCGCGGCTGGCCGGAGCTGCGCGCGGCGTTGGTCAGGCGCAGGTCGGTGTTGCCGATCTTGGCGCCGTCGGCGTCCGCACGGGCGAAGAAGACCTCGACGTTGCCGGCGCGGGCGTCGTGCCAGGTGAGGCCGTAGACCCCGCCGCCGAAGGCCAGCGTGGGCGCGCCGGGCACGACCAGGTTGGGCAGGCCGCTGACCACGGTGGGCGCCGCCACCGGCGCGCCGTCCGGGGCGAGGCGCAGCAGGTTCACGGACGCCCGGCCGTTCAGGTCGGGTCCCAGGGTGTAGGCCACGCCGAATTCGGCGCCCGTCCACACGATGCGCGGGTTGCCCACGGCGGCCAGGTTGGCGCCGGCGGGCACGATGCGCCGCTCGGGGCCGAGGGGCACACCGTCCGGGTCGAGCATCGTCAGGTACAGCTCGCCGCGGGGCACCGCGCGCGTGTCGCGGTAGACCACGGCGAAGGCCCCGCCGGAGGTCGCGATGGCCGGCTCCTTCGGGGCGGCGCCGTCCGGCGTGATGCGCTGCTCGGGGGCCAGGGGCACGCCGTCCACGTCCAGCCGGGCGAACCAGACGGCGTCCACGCCGCTCCGGGCGTCCAGGAAGGCGAGGCCGTGGCCCAGGCCGTCCGAGGCGAGCGCGGCCGAGGTCGTGGCGGCGGGGTTCTGGGTGATGGCGTGGTCGCCCGAGGGCGCGCCGCCGGCGTCGGCCACGCCGTCGCAGTCGTTGTCCAGCGTGTCGCAGGCGAACTCGATGACCTGGTAGTCGGCGAGGGCGGCGTAATCGGGCTCCTGCCAGCCCCGCTCGCCCGCGCAGACCTGCACCTGGCCGGCGCACACACCGTCCGTGAGGTCCGCGGGGGGCGGGGTCAGGTCCTCGTCCGTATCCCCGTCGCAGTCGTCGTCCAGCCCGTTGCACGTGGCCTCGACGGCCTCGAAGCCGGCGATCACGGCGGCGTAATCGGGCTCCTGCCAGCCGTCGGCGGCGTCGCAGCGCTGCACGGCGCCGGCGCACAGGCCGGCCTGGTTGAGCGCCGCGGGGGGCAAAAGGTCCTCGTCCGTACTCCCGTCGCAGTCGTCGTCCAGGCCGTTGCAGGTCTGCTCGACGGCCTCGAAGCCGGCGAAGACGGCGGCGTAATCGGGCTCCTGCCAGCCCTCGGCGGCGTCGCAGCGCTGGACGGCGCCGGCGCACAGGCCGGCCTGGATCAGGGCCGGCGGGGGCACGAGCTCCTCGTCCACGAGGCCGTCGCAGTCGTTGTCCAGGCCGTCGCAGCGCGTCTCGAAGCCCTCGTAGTCGGGCAGGGCGAAGTAGTCCGGCTCGACCATGCCCTCGCCGCCGTTGCACTCCTGCAGCGCGCCGGCGCACACGCCGAGCTGCTGGAACGCGGGCAGCTCGGGCAGGGCCTCGTCGGTCTCGCCGTCGCAGTCGTTGTCCAGGCCGTCGCAGGAGAGCTCCTCGAACTCGTAGCCGGGCAGCGGACCCGGATCGGCGTCGATCCAGCCGATCTCGCCCACGCAGAGCTGCGTGAGCCCGACGCAGAGCCCGACGGCGTTGCTCGCCGGGGGCGGCACGAGGCCGAAGTCGGCGGCGCCGTCGCAGTCGTTGTCCAGGCCGTCGCAGCTCACCTCGAGGGCCTCGTAGCCCGGGCGCAGGGCGTAGTCGGGCTCCACGAAGCCCGCCTCGCCCTGGCACTCGCGGGTCGCGCCCGCGCACACGCCGAACTGGCGGTCCGAGAGCGGGGCGGCGATGCCCTCGTCGATCTCGCCGTCGCAGTCGTCGTCCAGGCCGTTGCAGACCTCGACGCCGGAGGCGCAGCCGTCCGGCGTGGGCGGGATGAAGGCGTCCGGGGGCACGGCGGCGTCCGGAGCCGGCGCGACGGCGGCGTCGGGGTCCGGCGCGACGATGGCGTCCGGATCCGGCGACACGGCGGCGTCCGGGTCCGGCGACACCGCGTCGGGAGAGGGCGCGACCGTGGCGTCGGGGTCCGGCGCACGGGCGTCGATTTCGGGCGGGGAGGCGGCGTCGGGCGCGGTGGCGTCGGGGTCCGGCGGGTCCATGTGGGCGTCGCGCCGGGGGAGGGCGTTCGCGTCCGGGTCGGAGCCGGTGGTCGAGGGATCTCCGCAGCCCACGGCTAAGCCCGCGAACATGACATACCGAACATAAGCACATATCTTCATGGGGATAACCTAACACTCACCCCGGCCGCCGCGCATCCAAACCGCGAGCCGCGTCCGGGGTCATGCGTGCCGGACCGTTCGTCGATGAAACAAGCACTCCTGGGGTGGGCAGCGGGCCTGACGGCGGTCTTCGCGCTCGGCTGCGAGACCGGCGGGAACCCCATCGGCGGCGGGCGTGCGCGCGTGCTGGGCGAGGGCGGCGTCGCCGCCGGCCCGGACGCCGAAGTGCCCGTGGCCGACGGCCTGATCCGCGACGCCGGCCCCACGCCGGACGCGCGCGTCGCCC
>CAINDO010000504.1 GCA_903847385.1 uncultured Myxococcales bacterium | reverse complement strand
GCGCTGCGCTCGGGGGCGGGCAGCAGGGCCTTGCGGGACAAGGAGATGCGGCGCTTGCCGCCGTCCTCGCCGTCACCGACGGAGAGCACCTTGACCTCGATGTTGTCGCCGACCTTGACCACGGTGGTCAGGTCCTCGATGCGCTCGTACGTGAGCTCCGTGCGGTGCAGGAGGCCGACGTGACCGCCGGGGAACTGCACGAACACGCCGAAGTCCGTGATGGAGACGGCGCGGCCGGTGACCGTCTCGCCCGCGGCGGGCGGGGGCACGGGGGGCGCCGGCGGGGGGGGCGGCTCGGCGGGGGCGGCGTTCTCGTTGCGCGTGCCCGGGGCGTCGCCCTTGCGGGCCTCGCGGGGCGGGCGGGGGCGGCGCTCGTTGCGGGCCGGCTTGAGCGCCATCAGGCGGTCGAGCGTGGCGTGCACGTGGCGGCGGACACCGCGGGCGTCACCGCGCAGGGCGCGGCGGAGGAACTCCTCGGCCTGGTTCAGGTCGCGGGCACGGGCCCGAGCGGCGGGCGAGTTCTCCTCACCCTCGGCCGGCGTGGGCAGCGCCATCGCGCGGTCCATCAGCAGCTGGGCCAGGTTGTGCAGCAAAAGCGCGCTCTGGGGCGCCTTCTCGACGCCGGCGCGGTAGGCCTTCTCGGCGGCGGCGATGTCCTTCGCCGCGTCCTTGGCCCAGGTGCCGCGGGCGTTCCACAACAGCTCGGGGTCCGGCGTCTCGGCGGCGGCGGCGTCCCAGGCGGCCTCGGCGGCGGCCGGGTCGGCGTACCAGAGGATCTGGGCGCGCAGCACGTGGAACAGCGGGTCACGGTTGAGCTTGGGCTCCAGCTCGCCCCACTGCTCGGCCAGCGCGGACACGAACTCCAGGTCGGCGCGCGGGTCCTTGAGATCGAAGAGCAGGGCCGAGAAGGCCTTGCGCACGAGCTGCAGCAGGCGGGCGCCGTCGTTGCGGCTCAGCTCGGGGCGGGCGCCGAGCTCGCGGACGGCCTCGCGAGCGAGGCTGAGGACCTCGTTCGGCTGCCCTTCGCGGCGGGCGTTCTCGGCGGCGATCAAATAGAACTCGGCCCCACGCGGTCCGCCGGCCAGACCGGTGGCGACCACGCGGTCGGCGTAGCCCTTCCAGCCGGCCTTGAAGGCCAGGGCGGCGAGCGTGGGCCCGATCTCCGGGTACTTCACCGCCAGGGCGAGCATGCGCTCCTGCTCGGCGCCCAGATCGGCCGCGGCGCGGGTCGACTCTTCGACCTCGGGGCTCGTGGCGGCGGGGGTGGCGGGGACTTCGGACTCGGGGGCGTTGTCGGGGGTTTCCATGGCGCGCGGATTGAAGCAAACCCCGCCCGCACGGCAAATGATTTCGCCCGAATCGGCAAAAAAAGGCGCCGATTGGGCGTTTCAGACCAGTTTGTAGAGGATCACGAGGTCGTCGCCGGGTTTGTAGAAGTCGGGCAGCCGACCGCCTTCGAGGTAACCCGTGTCCAGGTAGAACTGCAGCGTGCCGGAGTACGCCTCCTGCGACGAGGTCTCCACGCGGATGAGGCGCCCGTCCGCCTGCCGGCAGTGCTCCTCGAACGCCTGGCAGAGCTTGCGGCCGAGGCCCTTGCCCCGGTGCGCCGGATCCACCGCCACCCAGTACAGATCATAGGTGGACTCGGTCATGGGCGTGCGGCCGTACGACAGGTAGCCGGCGACGACCTCGGTGTCCGGATCGCCGCCATCCGTCCCGGATGCTTCCGCCGCCACGATGCACTCGTAGCCCGACTGCTCGGGGCGCTTGATGGCCTCGTCGATCAACTCCAGCGCGACCGTGCGTTCTTCGTCCGTGAACGTGTCAATGCGCTGAAGCAACGTGACCAACGACGCGCGGTCGCGCGACAAGATGGGGCGCAGGAACATGGCGGGCCTTGAGCGAAGCGCCGGCGAGCACGGCGAGCACGAGCGCGTCGTGGGTGTAGCCGACGGAGGCGGCGGCGATGCTCATGCCGGCCTCGGGGTGGATGTCGCAGTTCGGGTTGATGTCGATGACTCGCGGCGTGCCGGCGGCGTCGAGCCGCATGTCCACGCGCCCGTAGCTCGTGCCGCCCAGCGCCAGGAACGCCGCCCGGGCGATGCGGCAGACCTCGGCGTACAGCGCGGGGGTCAGGCGATCGCGCGCGGGCACGGAGTGGGCCACGGACTCGGGGCAGTCCGGCGTCCACTTGCAGTCGTAGGTCACGATGGGCGGGATGTCGTCCGGGTAGCCGGTGAAGTCGATCTCGGTGGGCACGCACTGCCCCGTGAAGGGGTCGGGCAGGATGGCCACGTTGAGCTCGCGCCCGGGCAGGTACTCCTCGATCACGAAGGGCCCCGTCAGGTGCCGGGCGAGGAACGCGACGCGCGCCTTCACGGCCGCGAAGTCCTTGCACACGGAGTGGCGGTCGATGCCGATCGAGGCGTCCGTGCGAGCAGGCTTCACGAAGACGGGGTAGGCGAGGCCGTGCTCTGCCGGATCGGCCAGGTCCGTCGCGTCCAGCACGGCGTAGCCCAGCGCGACGGGCACCCCGTGGGAAGCCAGCAGCCGCTTGGCCATGTCCTTGGCCAGCGCGAGGCGCATGATGCCCGGTCCGTTGCCCGTGTAGGGCAGGCGCAGGGCCTCGCACAGCCGCGCCATCTCGGGCTCGCGGCGGGCGTCGCCGCTCAGGGCCTCGACCAGGTTGAAGACCGTGTCGATGGCAAGGGCCTCGAAGAGGGCCGGCAGGTCGTCGAGGTGGTCGACGACCGGGATCACACAGGCGAAGTGGCCGTGGCGCTCGAGCACCGCGCGCACGTGCTCGGCGACCTCGGCGACCTCGGCGTCCGCCTCTTTTGAAGAGGGCTGGGGAGGCTCGGCGTCGTCGACGCCGAGCTCCTCTCCAGTCTGGGCCTGGGGGGCGGGTTCGGCGTTGTAGACGATGGCCACGCGTTTGGGCACGCCATCTCGAATCGTCGACTCGGGACGCATTTCACTCCTCGCAGGAACCGGAATTGGTTGTGCGCAAATCCAAGCCCAAAAGCGCCCCGAATCGGTCGCTCCCGTGTCGAGCCGCGCACGGCCCGACCGCATCGCAATATAGAGTCGACGACCCGCGTGTCAAGGGCCGCCCGTGCGGGTCACGGACGGCGTCGGCACAGGCGTTCCAGGTCCACCACCACGGCCCGGGTCACGTCCCCGCGCTCATGGTTGAGCACCCAGGTCCGGGTGAAGTCCAGGACCGCGAAGCGCCCCTCGGGGGGCCCCACGACGAAGACCCGGACCCGCTGTGTCCCCCCCGGCGCGGCCAGCTCGAACAGCCGTGCGCGGCGCGCCCCGCAGGTGAGCATCACGGCGTGCCGGTTGACGTCGACGAGGCCGGCGGCGGGGTCCGCCGTCGGCCCCACGCGTGTCCGCTTCCAGGTCAGCCACACCGGAGCGTCCTCGCCCAGGTGCTCCCGGCCGGGGCCGGTCATCTCCACCCGCGGCGGGCCCAGGGGGGCGACGCCCAACGCCGAGAGCCGCGCGCGGGCGGCCTCGACCTCGATGGGGTCCGCAGGCACCGTCCGGTCGCCGTCGTCGGCGCTCTGATGCGTCCAGAGCAGGTAGGGTTCGTCCGTCTGACCCAGGAGCGAGAGCACCGCGCGGCCGCCCCCCGACGACGTGCGCTGCCCCTCGACGCAGGCCGCCGTCTGCGAGGCCTCGGCCCAGCCCAGGCAGCCCCGCGTCGTCACGACCGGGTCCAGGTCCCGCGCCAGGGCGGGGGGCGGGTCGTTCGACGGCGTCTGGACCCGCCGGAAGCGGCCGAGCGGTGCGCTGGGCGGGGCGGGCAGCCTCGGTGTGTCGTCGCCCCCGTCGCCTGGGTCCACCGGCGTCTCGGGCAGGCCGGCGTCCGCCGAGTCCGTCGTGATGAACTCCGGCTCGCCGGTGGTCGTCGTGTCCGCCAGATCGACCCACTCGGGCGGCTCCGTGGGCGGCGCCGTGGGCGGCCCGGCGGGCGCGGAGCGCAGCATCGGCGCGTCGGGCACGACGGGCGCGGCCAGCAACGCGAGCAGCAGGGGCAGGGGGGCGATCATCGGGCGGTCTCGGGCACATACATCGCCCAAACGGCCCCCAGGGCCAAGGGGCACGGCGGCGGGTCTTGCGCCTGATCGCGTTTTCCCCGTTCAATGCCGCGCGTGTCGAACCTTCGTCGCTGCGTGCTCG